>CACZEU010000033.1 GCA_902780175.1 uncultured Bacteroidia bacterium | reverse complement strand
CATATCCGGTTCGCTTCTGGCCCGCAGGAACATGGCGTCGTAGAAATCCCGGCCCTTTCCACGATGGAGAATGGTGGATAGTTTCATCGCATACAGCGTGGCGTCTGACGGGGGGGGTATCCTGAAATAGAATCCGTCTCTGTTCACAGTGAAGATCTCTCGCTGATAATCCACACCCTGGTCCTGAGCCTCAATCTTCAACACGAACTTCTTTTCCCGGTAAGGGGACAATCCCGGGTCGTAAAGCAGCTGGCGGGGACTTCGCGCTACCCTTTGTCCATCCGTATCACGGTTTATTATCTCAATGCAAAGGTAGTAATTATTATCAAAGCCAAAACCAAAGTGAGGTTTCGCTGTCGGATGGTGCTAAGAGGCTGAGATTCTACAGGGCAATTCCCGCGTGCGCTCCAATGGTGGGGCCGATGCTGAGGCCGATGAAGAAGTTGGACTTGCCCCACAAATGGAACGCAATGCCCGGTTGCCAGGACCCCCAGAACTTCCAGTCTCCGGGCAGGACAGGAAATACAGGTTCCGCTCCTGGGGATAGCACAACGCCGTTTTCCATATAGTAGTCGCTCATCTTGTAGACGCAGCGCGCTCCGAGCAGGATATCGCTGTACAGGGAGAAATTCTTTCTGTGCCCTAAAGGAATATAGTGCCGATGGTAGGCAAATATATTGAAGCGCTGTCCTGTGGAACGGGCCTCGGGGCCGAAGATGAAGAACGTCTGTCCCCACCCTGCGCCCAATCCGAACACTTTGTTCTGGCTGGTTCGGATTCCGCCTGTAAGGATGACGGATCCGTCCAGAAACTCTGCGTTAGCACGAAGACTGAATTCCGGCTTCCATCCCTTTCGCCCTTCCTTGGAGAGATGAGCCTTCACGCTGCTGAAATAATCGGAAACCAGAAAACGGGGCTGCTCAAAATTGAGCTTGTCTCCATTAGCGGCGGTGGTATCGGCCTCCTGCGCAGTGGCGGAAATGGAGAACAGGATGGATAATATGGTGATTGTCAAGTGCTTCATGGGACTATTGTTTTTCAAACATGGAACGTAAGTCATCAAGGGTGGCGCTGCCCTCCAGATAAAGGATGGTAATGATCCAGGCGGCTCCGACGGGTCTTGCCTGGTAGCAAAGATAGCGACGCACCCGTGCGAAGGGAGTAGGCTGTATCAAGGCGTATGTCAAGAGTTCGCCAGTCATTTCCGTTTCGGCCGATTGTGCTTCAGCTGCATCGGCCTGAATCAACTCCGCCACTTCTAAGGCAGTCTTCTCATCGACCTGGAATTGAACACTATGGTAGTAATCCAATTTATAAGTGGCCATGCTTTCGCCGCGAGCTTCCGTGATTACCATCCGTTTTGTAGGAACAATCTTCCCTTTGAAGACGGGATAGCAGTTCAGCCCCCGCTGGGCAAAAGCCGCCCCAGAAAACAGGAGCAAGGCCATTATGCACATCAATAACCTTTTCATCGCTCGAACATTTCGAATAAGTTAATTTCGGCAGGAGAACTGCCGCCGAAGAAATCGGCAAGGGATGACGCGACTGATGCCATAACCTGCTGATTGTCGGTGGTTTTCTCCCCATATGAGTAATAGACATAGAGCTCTTCACCTGTTTGGGTCCCGCTATTCCTGATGGTAAAGCCGATGGCAACGACAGCGGCGATACTGGCGGCAGCGGCAACCAAAGGGAGGAGACGTACTGTACTTGCTCTCCGGGCCTTTTTCTCTTTGCCGATGGAGAGATAACCCAAAACGCCCCTGAGTTCATCGAACTCAGGATCGTCCGCCCGTGCAACATACCGGGCCAGTTCCCACTCCTCTTTGGAAGTGGTTTCGGCATCCCAGTACCGCTGCATAAGGTCCAAGTATTTTTCTTTATCTGTCATCTTTCAAAGCGTCTCTAAGTGTTTTGCGGGCGCGGGAGAGCTGCATCCTCACTGCTGCGGGCTTCATCCCCAACTCCGCCGCCATCTCTTCCAGGGTTCGTCCTCCGTATTCTTTCTCCTCCAGTATGTATCGTTGTGTGTCTGTTAACTCCGCTTGAATTTTCTCCTTCATCTGGGCGAAGGCCCGTTCTTTTTCCTGCGTATCGGGACTGTCATCGGCATAGTCCCTTTCCAAAGGAACTGACCGGGCTAGTCGGCGTTCATTCAGGCTGGCATTCCGGACCGTCCGGGTGAGCAGCGCTTCGGCTTCCTTTTCCGACTGCAGCGGATACTGCCGGCGCCAAAGCCTCACGAAACTGTCCTGCAGGATATCCTCCGCGCCATCGGCATCCGGCAAAATCCTGCCGGAAACCCGTTTGAGCCTCTGCCGAAGCCGTATGAACGCATCTGTCAAATAGTCAGCCATTGCTGTGGTTATTTCACATTCTCTCTATGTCGTCTATCTATATAACACACGACCAATAAGAATGTAACAAAGAATCACTGTACTTCTTTGTATATAACTCAGCCAAAATGGGCTTTTGCTGAATTTCAAAATGTTGATTAGGCATTATTGTTATGCAGCAACTTAAATGCTAGCAATCATTCCCACAGGGCAGGGAAGTCCAAAATGCGGGAGGAGTTTTCCGGTCGGAACAGCAGGTACTTGAAATCCTGTGCTTTGAGGCGGAAATCCGTCTTGTCATATCCGGTTCGCTTCTGGCCCGCAGGAACATGGCGTCGTAGAAATCCCGGCCCTTTCCACGATGGAGAATGGTGGATAGTTTCATCGCATACAGCGTAGCGTCTGACGGGGAGGGTATCCTGAAATAGAATCCGTCTCTGTTAACAGTGAACATCTCGCGCTGATAATCAACTCCCTGGTCCTGCGCCTCAATCTTAAGCACAAATCTCTTTTCCCTGTAAGGGGACAATCCCAAGTCGTAGAGTAGCTGCGGGAACTGAATAGTCCTGCGGAAAGCCGTCAGGGCGTCACTCTCCTTCTCTTTGGCGACAGCAGGAAGACCATTCCGCTTGAGGAAGCGGATGACATCATCGGTGAGAATTACGAACTCCTCATTCGATAGATTCTTGCAATCAAAGTTCAAATCCTCGGAAAACCGGTCAATCTGCCTGAGGAGGCGAAGGGCTGTGCCGCCGATAAATGTCAGTTTCCCAATCAAGGGGTGGGAGGATAAATAGTACAGGACCATCAGCTCCAGGTATTCCTTATAGAGTTGGATGTCCGTGTCCGGGCTTTCCGGAAACCCCGGATAAAAGGCTCTGATGTTTTGCAGGTCAAGCATATAGATTCTCTGTTTCGGCGGCTCTTACAGAGAGAGCCTTATTGTCAAATCGCTCTAAATAGGCGCGAAATAGCTTCCAGTCAAACTCTTCGCGCATGGCATCCCTGTCAAGGCGAAGATTCTCCATATCTCGGGCCGATTTGTATTCAGGGTGGAAGTAAAGCAGGTCCAGCAGGGCTTTCTCCGGGGTTGCCATAAAGCATGGAAAACCATCCCTCGGCTGGAGAGGCTTATACCCGAAAAACAGGTTAGGGGAAACATGCCGATAGGAATAATAACCTATCGGGGTGTCAAATACGGCGGTCTTCAATGTGCTCACGGATGTAAGGGCAAGGACAGTTTCCGGGATTATTTCGTACCACGAGAGGACATACTCCAGGCTAAGGTAGGACGGACAATAGATTTTACCGGCCGCGGCCATACGTACGTCCACTCTTCCTGCCTCATCAGGAAACAGGTACCAGCCCTGGCGGATGCGAAGAATCTTATCCTCGCCCTTCCAGCGCCTGAGGTTGGAGGACAGGCTGTTGTCACTGCTCCTCTCGATGCTGTTCAAGGAGAAAACGCCTTGCCCCGAGTATTTCTTTTTGAAGTCGTAAAAGTTCATTTTATTTCCAAAACTGTGCAAATATATACAATTTCAGAAATAAAACAAAGATTTGACAAAGGCGATTAGAAAATCATTATATTTGTCCCCTCAATAAAGATATGATACCCGCTATGAAGAAATCAAGACTTGTTATTCTTGCCGTGTTTTCGCTGGCGCTGTTCGCCTGCCAGCCTGAAGGGCCCGACGTCAAACCCCAGGAGCAGACCGAATGGATAGCCCGCGCAGACGGATTCCAGAAAACGTATACCCTCGACCAGATGGTGATCCTGAGCCGCCACAATATCCGTTCGCCCCTGGTGAGCAAGAATTCAGTCCTTTCCAGGCTTACCAACAGCAACTACCAGTGGTTCCTGTGGCAGGGATCGCCCAGCACCCTTACCGCCAAGGGCGAAAGGCTTGAAATCCAAATGGGCAAGTTCTTCAGGGAATGGCTTGAGAAGAAGGACTTCATCTCCCATTATTCCGCCGACAATTACGCTTTCCGCTTCTATGCCAACGGCAAGCAGCGCTGCCAGCTTACCGCAAAGAGTTTTGCGAACGCACTGCTTCCCGGTGTCAATCCAAGGGTGGAGATGAACGTACAGTTCGACGCCATGGATCCGGTATTCAACCCGCAGATCACCAAGATTTCCGACGGCTTCGTAGCCACCGCACAGAAGGAGATAAAAGACCTCTTCGGCGACCTGAACGCCAGGGCGGCAAGCGGTTATGCCATGATGGAGAAAGTCATCGACATCACCGGCTCTCCCGCATACCCCGACACCTCATCCTTCAGTCAGTTCCCTTCATCCGTCAGCTTCAAGCTGAATGCGGAGCCCTCCATGTCCGGCGGACTCAAGATGGCCTGCACGGTCTCCGACGCATTGAGCCTCCAGTACTACGAGGAGCCTGACGAAAAGAAAGCCGCCTTCGGACACGACATCAGCTTCGACGACTGGGTGACGATCTCCTCCGTCAAGGAGTGGTACGGCGACGTTCTCTTCACCGCACCTTCCGTAGCAGTCAACGTGGCGCACCCCCTTCTGCAGACCATCCTGAACGAGATGCAGAACGAGAAGCGCATCTTCACCTTCCTGTGCGGACACGACTCCAACATCGGCAGCGTCCTGGCTGCGCTTGAAGCTGAAAGCGCCGACCTGCCCGGCTCGATTGAAAAACGCACTCCCATCGGCGGCAAACTCATATTCGAGCGCTTCACCGGACCCGACGGGGCCGAGTATGCAGACGTCCTGCTCGTTTACGCATCCGCCGCGCAGCTCCGCGCAGAAAGCGCACTCACCTACGACAATCCCCCCGTGGGCGTAAAGATCAAACTCAAGGGCCTCAAGGAAAACGCCGACGGCCTCTACGCCCTCGCCGATGTCGAGGAACGCTTCACCAAAGCCCTCAGGGCTTACGACAGTCTATAGTTTCACCGCATCCTCAGCCATAGCGGCCTCGATACCTCCCGCATGTGAGATTCTGCTGTAAAACGTAAATTTGTTTATACCAGGCCCTTATGTAAAATGACCCGGGCGGTTTTCACCCGGGTCAAATCATGTAAAAGTCTGCCTGTAAGACATTAGCGAATAACGCCTCAGTGCACAGAATTTACCGGCTTCATTCGCACACCGCACGGATGGGCATACCGCATTCGCGGTAGTACGGACCTGCTGGCGCTCCAGTACTAACGCCAGGGGAATATTGTTTGTTGTAATCAAAGAAGTAGGCCCTATATGATTCGTCGGGAGATCGAGTTGACGTCCAGAAGATTCCGTACGTCAGGAATTCCATGTACAAATTAATCCTATAGCCTGTCGTGGGCACGATAATACTATTACCATTTGGGATATAAGTTACTCTGAAACCAGAGTCTTCCCACGTCCACTCATAATCGGGGTTCTTATCCCACCAGGTATCGACCAATTCACGGGCATCTTCCAATGTCGGCATTCTCCAACGACCTCCAAGTAATACGTGAGCGGCATCATCTTCGGGGTTCAGCACGTCCTTGCCATCATCAGAATAGGGGTCATCTCCTACGTACCATTTGTATGTATCCGATGAATAAAGATCCTTAGTCTCAGTTTCTCCCCAGGCGAAGCAAAGGCAATGCTTGTCATCTTCGTACCGCGATCCAATATGTCTGTCGGCCCATTTGACAGACAGGCCGATATCTACCGCTTCGGGAGTCGTTATTTCAAGGCTGTAGCCAAATACTAAACAGGTGGTGGAAGGCTTCTCAGCAGCATTCGATTTGATGATAATGCGATCTTGATAGTACTTTGCGGCAGGCCTGAAGAATGTGATTGTCAACACCCGCGATTCACCCGGGGCGATTGTCGTTTCGCTCCACGAATCAAAATCGGTGGCGAATCCTTCGCGGCAAGTGACCGACAGGATCTTCAGTGGGTTCTGCCCGGTACTGGTTATCTTGAGTTCTCGTTTAGAAACGGCTCCGACCTCCCTGTCTTCAAAATCAATATACGAACGGGACAGTGAAATTCCTGCCCCCGGGTCAAGCTCTACCCCTTCCCCTTGGAGCTGGACGGTCTGTTCGGGATTTTCCGAGTCGTTGGAGGTAATCAGGATGCTTCCGCTATAAGATCCCAATTTTTCCGGCGAGAAGGAAACGGCAGCTTCGTAAAACTCTCCTGATGCAAGTGTCACTTCCCCCTCCTGGGCAAGGGTAAACGCCTCTCCTTCTGCTGAAAGGTGGAATTTCAGGACTCCCTCTCCGGTATTCGAAATCTTCAACTGTTTCGATATACTTGAGCCGACAGCAACCGGCCCGAAATCCAAAGAGGCGGGATCGACATTGACTATGGCCGGGGCCGGACGCTCTCTATCGATTGTGAAGCTCAGGATATCGCCGTGAAATCTTGAGTCTCCCCGGTTCAATGCGAATGCCGATGTTTTGTACGCACCTTTTACGGGGTTGCTTCCGGCAATTTGGACAAAATCATTGTATTCCAGGTTCAGGGAGAACGTATTGTCTTCCGACACTTCAGCGTCGAATTCTACGTAATCTTCAGGGCTTTCATCCTTCCAGAAGCGGAAACCAACTGACTTTACGCTGCCTTCGGGCGCATCTTTCAGGGCTCCGGAGAAGTGTCCGGTAAAGAAATCGGGGTCGAACGAGGCGGAAACCGTTTCCACTTCAAGCGGCTCCTTGCCGTTGCTTATGAAACTGAGCACATTTCCGTCCCATTCTGCATACATATGGTATGCATGCCCGACCTGGGGGATGATATCGGAGTACAACTTGTTTGAAGTCTTGACGACTTCTCCGTTTATGCTTGCATACAACTGTGCATCCGTAACAGCGTGACCGGTCGGGATGTACCAGGACACGATAACATCGCTGCCGTGCGCAGGAATGGTGACCGGTGCACTCACATCAACAGGAGTCCTTGCCGCTGCGGAAGAAACCACGAACTCCATCGACGGTACCTTTATTGCGCCGGTAGACCTGTACCAGATAGCCGAAGCCGTGAAACCGTTGAGGGAAAAAGAAATGTCCGCATCAGAGTTATTGTACACGTGCAGAAGCTCATATACTCCATAGTGTTGGAAATAGCCGTACGAATCTTCTCCGACGGAGTCGCTTTCGTACATCACCGGTGCGCGGAATGACGACAGCGGAGAACGGATTATGGATCCGTTGCACTGCAGTTCCCAATCTACGACCATCGAATAGCTGTTAATTGTAAACGCGTACAGGTAATACGTGCCGAGTCCGATACGGAAATCGTCAGGTATGGAGTAATAGAAAATCGCCTTGTGACCGTCGTCAGAAATGCTTTCAATCCTCACCGTTCCGGCGTCGGACAGCGATGAGGCGTCGCTGAGGAAAACCTTTACGGCATCATCTTCCTGCCAACGGGCAATCAGGCCCAGGGAAGATTGGTCCTGCGTAAGCGAAACGCGGGTTTCCTCTTCCAGGCTGGCTTCAACCTTGAAACGGCGCGGCTGAAGGTCAGCGCCTTCCCGTACAGTGCACGCGGAGAGCAATATTGCGCTCAGAAGGATATATCCGAATCTGTTCATCGTCATTTCGTTTCAATGGTTAAAGGTTTTCTCCAGGTACGTCTCCTACACCGTACGACGAAAGTCCGGTCTTGAATGAAACGGAGTCGCCGTAGTAATATTGATTTTCGTACCTGAGGAATGCGCGGACACAGTACATGGTGTTCTCTTTCAAACCGGAAACCGGTACGATGACCTTTGGCCCGTAAGGGATGATGGAAGCGGCGGTGCAGCCATCGGCGAGAACCTCGGGGTTGGTATTGACCGATGAATAGACGATGCCGAAGTCTTCCGGTTCGCCGGGGCATTCGAATTCGACAGGAATGGATGCGCTGCTTGACGTGACATCCTGTGCCATTCCGGTCTTGAGCCACAACGTGGTTTCGCCGATTCCGGCCTGGAACGTAAGCTGCCCGACAACCTTCCCGTCTATGTCGTAGACGCTTGCAATCAACTCCTCACCGCGCTTTTCGGGTGTCCAGTGGTAGGTCGTCTCCCCGGAAAGGATGTTGCAGAAGCGATAAGTATTGTATGTTCTGGACGGAATGTCAATCTTGACAATGGGCAGAAATACCGATTTGGCAAGGACGCCGTAATACTCTGCCTGAACCAGGAAGGTCAAGTCGTATGTGTTTCCAGGTGCAAATACACTGCTGGATGCTTCCTTGAGGACAAGTCTGGCGGGGCTCTTGACCACTTGCTTCTCGAAAATGTTTCCTTTGCCCATTTCGAGCCAGTCCTTTTCATAGGAAATGCCGGGGGCAAGGACGTCCAGCGGAGTGCTGATTCCTACAGACCAGTCAGCGCCCACATACACATCTGTAGTATTGGTGAGATAGTCGTCGGTAGAATCTTCAATCATGTCTTCGCTGAATCCTACACCGAAATCTGCGCGTCCGTAGGGTCGGATATCGGCATAAACGCCGGTGACGTACGAAATCCACAGGTACTCATGGGGCCAGACGGATACTTTGGGACTGATTACGCCTTTGCCTTTGATGGTGGGATCGTGCCTTTCCATATATGGGACCAATCCGGGGTTGACTTTCTTCTTCTCTCCCGTCGCGCCGTCATATTTGTAGCCTATGGTTCCCTTTGCGCCGGCTTCGGCACCCATGGAGAACGTCATTTCGCCGTGTGCGGTAAAATCTATCTGGGCATACAGGTCGCAGCCGATGTGGATGATAAAGGGGACTTTTCCGACGAAGAAAAAGAAAATCTTCGGTTCCAGAAAATCATGTTTCAACAGGATCGTGGGATCGTTGTAATGGCTCAGCAGGAATTTGAAGTCCTTGTCGATCTTGTAGTCGACGGTCAGATCGGCGGAACTGTGGACTTCTCCTGTAAGCGTTACTGTAACATCGTAATTTCCCGAACGGATGAATTCAACACCTTCGAAAACGTCTGCGACGCTTTCGGAAAAGTTGAAGTCAATGGCAGCCGACAGCGAGGTGCCCACAACCGTGTGTATTTTGTAATCGGCATACTGCTTTGTCTCGCCTTTTTCTTTTTTCCATTCGCTGCCCCAGTCCCACTCCTTCTCCTTGTTCCAAAGTACGGCGTCATATGCGGCTTTTGTCGAGACCGGGAAGTAATCGCCCGTCGCTTCGTTGGTCTGCGGCTCTTCCATACCGGCGAGATGCAGCCGGAAGTTTGTGTCGTGAAATACGTAACTCAGGTCACCCTTGGGGCCTTCGGCAATAATTGAAGAAGAAGACTGTTTGGTAACGGATGTAACCAGAACGATGTTGTCGTCCGTAACCAGTACGGTTCCTGGCTGTACGCTCTTTGCCGTTGCCTTGTCCCCTTCAATCAGGTACGCAAGATGGTCTTCCTTCTGTATTGGCTTGGCTTCCGTAACCTTGACTTTTGGGGTCTCTGTCTGGTCTGCAGCCGAAACGGAAATTACGGCATCATTTACAAAATCGGGATGCTGCTCCGGGCTTTCTTTATCCTTGCACGCCGCCAGACAGAGCGCGGCCGCAAAGAGGACGGCAATTCTTAATGCTTTATACATCAACGTAGATTTTTATCTCTTCATAACATCCTCAGCCATAGCGGCCTCGACCTCGTCCGGGGCGATGGGGAGGCGGCGGGAGCCGAGACGGCGGGCGCCGTCGGGGGTTATCAGGACGTCGTCCTCCAGGCGGATGCCGCCGAAGTCGAGGTACTGCTCGAGCCTGTTGTAGCAGACGCGGCCCTTGTCGGTGCCTTCGGCCTTCCACTGGGCAATCAGAGCGGGGATGAAGTAGATGCCGGGCTCGTCGGTGATGACGTTGCCGGGGGTAAGGCGGCGGGCCATGCGGAGGCTGCCGAGGCCCAGCTGGGACGAACGGGTCTGGTCGTCGTCGTAGCCGACGAAATTCTCTCCGAGGTCTTCCATATCGTGGACGTCGAGACCCATGTTGTGGCCGAGTCCGTGGGGCATGAAGAGCCCTCCGATGCCGTCGGCGGCCATTTCATCGACGTCGCCGCGGACGATGCCGAGCTGGCCGAGGCGGTCGAGCATATGGCGTACGGCGGCGAGGTGGCAGTCGCGATAAGGCACTCCGGGCCTGGTCATTTCGAACGCCAGTTCGTTGCACTCGTAAACTATCTGGTAGATGTCCCTCTGGCGGGGCGTGAACTTGCCGCCGGTGGGATACGTACGGGTGTGGTCCGATGCGTAATGGGCGTTGCTCTCGGCGCCGGCGTCGATCAGCAACAGCCTGCCGGGCTCGATGGGTGCCTCGTGCGAATGGCAATGGAAAATCTCCCCGTGCTGGGTGAGGATGGTGGCGAACGAAACGCCCCAGCCGGCACCGAGGGTGGAGCCCTCCATCTCGCCGACTATTTCCTGCTCGATGCGCCCGAGGCGGATGCCCTTGCGGGCCGTCGTATGCATGTTGAATCCGAGTTCGGCGGCGGCGTCAAGCAGCGCGATTTCCTCCGCATCCTTCACCAGGCGCATCTTGACGACGGCACGCACCAGGGGCTCGCTGGCCAGCGGGCATCCCTTCTTGCCGACGCTGAAAAGCGCATCCGGCGCCACTCCGAGCAGGCCGCTGAGCTTCACGGCGTTGTAGTAGCGGCTGACCGGGAGGAAATGGACACGGCGTCCTGCGGCAAGCGCGGCACGCACGGCTTCGTCGAACGCGGCATACGGCGCTGATGCCGGAACGCCTGCACCCTCTGCGAGCGACGCCACGCTGGGCATGGGGCCCATCCAGATGATGTCGTCGATACCGAAATCGTCGGCATACACCGTCTCGCCGCCGCCGTCGAGGTCCATTATGGCGGCGAAGCGCGGCTCGTCGATGCCGAAGAAATACAGCCAGTTGCTGTCCTGGCGCCATTTGTAGCCATTGTCCCTGTACTGTGCGGCAGATTCAACGTTGCCCACGAAAACAACTATTCCGCTTTCTCCGCTGAGGAGTTCGCGCAAGCGGTTGCGCCTTTTCAGGTAAGTATTCATATTGTCATCATCTGTAATCTTCGTATTCAGGAAGGGCGAGTTCCGACAGGAATTCTCCCAGGCTCTGCTCCTCGCGGGGGCAGATGAGCAGCACGTCGTCCTGGTCTATCACCATGAAATCCTTGAGACCCTTGACGGCAATCAGCTTGTTCTTGTAGGGGGACATGATTATCGTGCCCTCGTCGTCTCGTGCCAGTACCTTGCCGTTGGTGCGTATGGCGTTGCCGTTCTTGTCGCGCACGGCGAGATACTCGTAGAGCGACTCCCAGTTGCCCAGGTCGGTCCAGTCGAAGAAGGCCGGAATGGCCATAACGCGGTCCGACTTTTCCAGCACCGCGTAGTCGATGGAAGTGCGGGGCATGCCGGGGTAGATTTCCTCCAGGTATTCGGTCTCCAGGGGCGTTGAGAGGTATTTGTCGCGGTCTTTCCAGGCTTCGGCAATCTCCGGGGCGCAGCGGGCGATTTCATCGGCGATGACCGACGCCCTCCAGATGAAGATGCCGGCGTTCCAGAGGAATTCGCCGCTGTCCACGAACACCTGCGCCAGCTCCTTCTGCGGCTTCTCGGTGAAGGTCTTGACCTTGATGGGGCGGCCGTCCATCATCGGACCGTCGGTCTGTATGTAGCCGTAGTTGGTGTCGGGGCGGGTGGGGAGTACGCCGAGCGTCATCAGTACGTCGTGCCCGGCGGCGTAGTCGAAAGCCTTGAGGGCGGTGCTGCGGAAGGCTTCGGTGTCGTCTATCACCTGGTCTGCGGGGGTGACGAGCACTACGGCGTCCGGATCCCTTTTGAGTACCGAATATGTGGCGTAGGCGATGCAGGATGCGGTATTGCGGTTGAACGGCTCCAGGAGGAGGTTGGTGTCGCGCAGCATCGGGAGCTCCCGCAGGACCTTGTCCCGGTAGCGTTCCAGCGACACTACGATTATGTTGTCTTCCGGAACCAGTTCCTTCATGCGGCGGTATGTCATCTTGAGGAAGGACTCCCCGGAATATGAATATGACAGGAACTGCTTGGGACGCCCTTCACGGCTGATGGGCCAGAAGCGCGAGCCTATGCCGCCCGCCATTATAATGCAGTACTTGTTCATTCGAATCTGACTATGGTGACGCCGGAACCGCCGATGCGGACGTCCTCGTCGGTGACGGAGGAGATGCCGCGTATGGTCCGCAGGTACTTCTGGATTTCCTGATGCAGCACGCCGGTGCCCTTGCCGTGGATGATGCGCACCTCGCCCATTCCGAGCATGATGGCGTCGTCGATGTAATGGGTGACGGTGTCCAGGGCCTCCTGCAGGCGCTGCCCGCGGATGTCGATTTCCGGGGAGAAATTGAGTTTGCGGGAGCTGATGGAGATATCGACCTTCTGCGTGACGGGTGCGAAGACCTTGCGGGAGAGTTCCCGGAATTCGTTGGAGGAGATGCGCTCGAGCCCGTCGGCCTTCATGGTGCTGCTGATGTTGCCTACGGCGATGGTGACGTTCTTGCCGCTCACGCGGGTGACTTCACCCACGAGGCCGTTGCTCTTCACGCGGACCTTTTCGCCCACCTTGAGCATCTCCTGCTTTGCCTTGGGCTCGGGGGTCCCGGCGGGGGTCTGCGTTTTTTTGCGTTTTTCCAGTTTCCCCAGCTTGCGGTCGATATACTCATCCCGCTCCTTCTGCTCGCGGGTTTTGCGTTCCTGGAGTGCCCCGATGAATCCCTGCAGCTCGGCGCGGGCGGCCTTGGTCTGCTCCTTGTCGGCCTGGGACTCCTTGATGACGCGGATGGTCTTCTCGACCTGGGCGCCGGCGCCGCGGACTATTTCCTCGGCCTCCTGCCGGGCCTGCTCGAGTATGTCCTTTCGCTGGGCCTTGATGTCTTCCAGTTCCTGCTGGTAGCGTTCGGTGAGGCCTTCGAGGGCCTTGTCGGTATGCTTTATCTTCTGCAGCCGTTCGTCCAGCTGGCGGCGGTTGCGGGCAATCTTGCGGAGGTTCTTCTCTATGCCGACGAACTCCTCGCCGGCGCGGGTCTCGGCGTCCTTGACGATGGCCTCGGGAAGGCGCATCTTGCGGGCAAGTTCGAATGCGAAGGAGTTGCCCGGCAGGCCGATTTCCAGCGTGAACATCGGCGCAATCTTCGACGAATCGTACAGCATCGCGCCGTTGACCACGTGCGTGCCGGCTCCGGAGGCGTAGAGCTTGAGGTTGGTGTAGTGGGTGGTAATCACGCCCCACACGCCGCGGCGGTCGATTTCGGCCAGGATGGCCTCCGCTATGGCGCCGCCGGCCGCGGGCTCGGTGCCGGATCCGAATTCATCTATCAGCACCAGCGTCTTCTCGTCGGCCTGCGAAAGCATTTCGCGCATGTCGGAAAGGAAGGAACTGTAGGTGCTGAGGTCGTTTTCCAGCGACTGGTCGTCGCCGATGCTGACGGCGATGCGGTCGAATACCGGCAGCTCGGAACTTTCGGACGTGGGGATGAGCATGCCCCATTGGAACATGTACTGCAGCAGGCCTACGGTCTTGAGACATACGGACTTACCTCCGGCGTTGGGACCGGATATGAGCAGTATGCGCTTGGCGGGGGTGAGCGTTATGGTCAGCGGGACGATGGACTTGTTTTCCTTGCGCAGGGCCTTCTCCAGCAGGGGGTGGCGCGCCTTGCGCAGGCCGACGCTGCCGTCTTCGGAAACTATGGGCAGGCCGGCGATGAAGTCGAGTGCCGTTTGCGCCTTGGCCATCAGGAAATCCATCTCGCCGATGAACGCGGCGCTGGCCATTACCTCCGGCAGGTAGGGGCGCAGGAAGTCGGTGAATTCCCGCAGGATGCGTGCGATTTCCCTGGCCTGGGCGAAATGGAGTTCGCTTATTTCGTTCTCGATTTCCAGTATCTCGGCGGGCTCCACGAAGGTGGTCTTGCCTGTGGCGGATTCGTCGTACACGAAGCCCTGGAGCTTGCGCTTGGAGGCGGTGGCGACGGGGATGAGGTACTTGCCGTCGCGTATGGTGACTGCGGCCTCGGGAGACACCAGGCCTGCCTCCTGGGCCTGCTTGAGTATGGCGGTGGCGCGGCGGGAAATGGCACCCTCCTTCTCGCGGAGGCGTTTGCGGATGTCGAAGAGCTCCGGGGAGGCGGAGTCCTTGATGTCGCCGTAGCGGTCGAGTATGGTCTCTATGCGCCGGGTGATTTCCGGGAAGACCGAAATGGGGGCGCAGAGGCTCTTGAGGTTGGGGTAGATGCCGTCCTTGACGCTGGAGAAGAAGGAGGATATGCGGCGGACGGTGTCGAGCATCGTCTTGAGTTTGCCCAGTCCGAGGGTGTCGATGCTGGAGCCCTCGTTCTGAAGCGGGGTGAGGAAGGGAAGGCCGTCGATGTATCCGGTGGTGGGGAAGTTCTCCTCGAAAAGCAGCACCAGGCGCATTTCCTCGGTGATCCTGAGGCGCTTTTCTATTGTGCTGCGGGAGGTGCTGAACTCTTCCTGCGCCACCCTTTCGGCGGCGTAGTCGGTCATGCATCTGTCGGAGATTATCGTCCGAACCTTGTCGAATCCCAGTTTGGCCTCGAGCCTGTCGTTTGTCATTTGCCCTGGAGTTTAAGTTTGAGGACGTTGATGGTGTCGATACGGGTTATGATGCTCTGCTGGACGTAACTGATGTTGCCGGTCTCCTCGGAGACAACGATGACGTCGGCGTCGCACTGCTCGGAGAGGCCTACGGCGGCCCTGTGGCGCATTCCGTACGAGGCGGGAAGGTCGAGGCGCTCGGTTATTGGCAGGGTGCAGCGGGCGGCGATGATGCGGTTGTCGCCGATGACCATCGCACCGTCGTGCAGGGGAGAATTCTTGAAGAAGATGTTCTCGATGAGGCGTTCGCTGATGCGGGCGTCGATGGAGTCGCCGGTGGAGATGATGCTCTGGAGGTTGTCCCTGCGGCGTATGACTATGAGGGCGCCGATCTTGTGGGCTCCCATATATTCAACGGCGGAAACCAGGCCGGAGAGGTCTTCGTTGCCGAGGCCCTCGACCCTGCTGCGGCGCAGGATGCGCCGGATGAAGGTGTTGTTGCCGGCGGTGCGGCCGAGGTTGTTGAGGAAGCGGCGGATTTCCGGCTGGAAGATGATGATGATGGCCAGGGCGCCCACGTCGAGTATGGCTCCGAGCATTGCGGAGGTCATCTTCATGTTGAGCGCGGTGGCGAGGACCCGTACGACCAGGAGTATGATGATGGCGATGAAGATGTTCATCGCGGAGGAGCCGCGTATCCACCGGAAGATGATGAAAATTACGGCGGCTACGAGGAGGATGTCAATTAAATCGACAAACGTGAACTGTAAAAAACCCAATGACATATTTATCAACTGCAAATATACGATAATCTCAAATTCTTTTATTACTTTTACGTCACTAAACCACAAGTATGAGTTCATTCGTAGTAGAAGGAGGCCACCGCCTGAGTGGCAGCATCGCTCCCCAGGGAGCCAAGAACGAGGCCCTGGAAGTCATCAGCGCCGTTTTGCTGACGTCCGAGAGCGTAAGCATCAGCAACATACCCGAGATACTCGACGTCCGCAACCTCATCTCCCTCCTGGAGGGAATGGGAGTGCGGGTGGAGCGCCACTCCAAGGGCGAATACACCTTCACAGCCGACCGCATCAACGAATTCTACGTTGCAAGCGCCGAGTTCGTGGAGAAGTGCGCCAAGCTGCGCGGTTCCGTCATGGTGGTCGGTCCGCTCCTGGCGCGTTTCGGCCTTGCCTATTTCCCCAAGCCCGGCGGCGACAAGATCGGCCGCCGCAGGGTCGACACCCATATCGACGGCTTCATCAAGCTGGGCGCCGACTGCTCCTACGATACTTCCAAAAGGGCATATAAACTGACATCCCAAGGCCATCTGTCCGGCAGTTATATGCTTCTGGACGAGGCCTCCGTCACCGGTACGGCCAATATCGTGATGGCCGCCACGCTCGCGCACGGCGTCACCACCATCTACAACGCCGCCTGCGAGCCGTACGTGCAGCAGCTCTGCCGCCTGCTGGTGAGCATGGGCGCCAAGATCGACGGCATCGGGTCCAACCTCCTGACTATCACCGGCGTGGAGGAACTTCACGGAGCCTCGCACAGGGTGCTTCCCGATATGATCGAGGTCGGCTCCTTCATCGGCATGGCCGCCATCAACCAGAGCGAGATCACCATCAAGGACGTCCATTACCCGGAACTCGGCATCATCCCGGAAAGCTTCCGTCGCCTGGGAGTCAGGCTCGAGCAGCGGGGCGACGACATCTGGGTCCCGGCGCAGGAGAGCTACGTCATCGAGTCATTCATAGACGGATCGATCATGACTCTCGCCGACGCCCCCTGGCCAGGACTGACTCCGGACCTTCTGTCGGTCATGCTGGTCACGGCGGTGCAGTGCCGGGGCAGCGTGCTCATCCACCAGAAGATGTTCGAAAGCCGCCTGTTCTTCGTTGACAAACTTATAGATATGGGCGCGCAGATCATCCTGTGCGACCCTCACCGCGCCGTGGTCATCGGGCACGACCACCGGGTGACGTTGAAGGGCGGGCACCTTGTTTCGCCCGATATCCGTGCGGGTATCGCCATGCTGCTGGCGGCAATGTCGGCCAAGGGCACGTCCGTCATCGACAACATCGAGCAGATAGACAGGGGCTACGAGGATATCGACGGCCGCCTGAATGCGCTGGGGGCGCACATACAGCGAAAGTGATTCTTCTACAGCTGCTTAGACTATGGACAAACGGATTCTTCAACTCGACTTTTCTATTTTGCTTCGCAGCCTCGGAGACCTGCTCCTGCCGCGGGTATGCGCCGTGTGCGGCCGCCCGCTGCTCGCCTGCGAAAGGCACCTGTGCCTGGAGTGCGAGGCCGGGCTGCCGTTTACCCGCTTCGAGTCGGTGCGCCATAACCCCATGGCCGACAAGTTCAATGCGCTCGTAGAGGCACCGGAATACGTGCGGGCCTTTGCGCTGTTCTATTATCAGGCCGGGTATCAGAATATCACCCAGGAGGTTAAGTATCGCCGTAACTTCGGCATCGGCCGGTGGTTCGGCCGTCTTTTGGGGGAGAGGATGGCGGCCTCTGTCATTCTGAGTGCTCCCTCTGTCATTCCGAGCGCCCCCTCTGTCATTCTGAGCGCCAGCGAAGAATCTTCCCCCTCACTGACAGTAGTCCCAGTCCCCCTCCACTGGACCCGCCGCTGGCAAAGGGGATACAACCAGGCCGAAGTCATCGGCCGCGAACTCGCCACCGCCCTCGGCGCCGCCTTCGAGCCGTCGCTTCTCCGCCGCGTCCGCCGCACCCGCACCCAGACCCGCCTCTCCGCCACCGAACGCGCCGGCAACGTCTCCGGAGCCTTCAAAGTATCGGATCGGGCAGCCCGGAGGGTGATTGCCGGATTTGAGGCGGACGCCAAGGGGTCCCGGGTGCAAATAACGGGCAATTTGCACCCCGACTCGCTGATTTCTCCCTTCCCGGGGGCAAACCAGGGGTGTTTTGCACCCGGCCTGCCGGAAATCCTGCTGGTCGACGACGTTTTCACCACCGGCTCCACTCTCGCAGCATGCTACAACGCCCTGCGGGAAGCCTTCGGCGACTCCGTCCGCATCTCCGTCGCCACCCTTGCGTACGTAGATTAAGCGATTAAGAAACTGTTTTGAAATGGTTGCCGAATAATATTATGGTGGATTGTCGAGGACGTTTTTTCGTTGGAAGAAGGAGCGTAGTGGGTACTACGTGACTGATGACAACGGAAAAACGGACCGGCAAGACGCCGTAAGAAGAGAGAGCAACCATTTCAAAACAGTTTCTACGATTGTAATTCCCGGCGGATTTACTACTTTTGGCAATCGATAGCGTCCTTTATGCTGCGTCTTGTCAAAATATCGCTTGTAGCATTCCTTCTGTTCTCTCCGCTTGCGGCGAGGGCGGAGGACGCTCCGGTACCCGATTCCCTGGTACTCCGTTATAACTCCTATTCATCCTGGTGTACGCCGGAGAAGGTCTATCTTCACTACGACCGCAGCTGCTATACGGCCGGCGAAACCATCTGGTTCAAGGGCTGGGTCCGGGACGCTTCCCCGTATACGTTCCTGCAACCGAGCAATTTCCTTTACGCCGAGGTTCTGGACGCCCTGGGGAATGCCGTTGTCCGGGTAAAAATCAAACGCACCGGAGACGGTTTTCCCGGATACATCGAGCTCCCGGACAATCTGGAAACGGGTTATTACACCCTGCGGGCCTATACCCTCTGGCAGCTCAACAGCGGCAGCGAGTACCTTTTCAACGACAGGATACGCATTATCGGCGGCAAGGGAAAGGATGCGCCGCAACCGGAGGAGCCTTCGGATGAAGTTTTTATCAGTTTCTGGCCCGAAGGCGGAAGGTTCTTTGCCGGGCACGGAGTGACGATGGGCTTCAAGGCGGTGGACAGTCGCGGCCGGAGCGTCGATTTCCGCGGCGTCCTTGTAAGTGACAACGCCGGTGAACTGTGTCAGGTATCAACCGTCTATGACGGTATGGGCTCCTTCTCGTTCTTACCTGAGTCAGGCAGCGAATACAGCGTGCTGGATGCCGCCGGCAAGAGGCATCCGCTTCCTGCCTGTTCCGAAGACGGAGCTACGCTTCAGTTGCATAAGCGTGCCGGACGGCATTACATCGGCGCACTGGGTTTCGGTGGAGAGCGGGCGTGCCTGCTGGTTCGGGACGCAACCGAGCTCCGTCCCCTCGCCATGGTAGATCTGGACGGCCGGATGAGCACCCTGGCCCTGGAGAGTTCATTCTTTCGGCCCGGCATCAACCATTTGCTGCTGGTGGATTCACGGGGGAGAATTCTCTCGGAACGGCTGTTCTACGTTTTTGACGCGCAGGCTCCGGTCTGCAGGCTCGATTCAGCCGGCGTCATCTCTCTGACAGGCCCCGGGGGCGTCCCGCTGGACGGCAGCTGTTCGGTCTCCGTGGTGAGGCACGCACTCAGGGGATGGCAGCAAAGCGACGGCATCACCTCCTATATGGGTCTGAGCAGCGAGCTTAAGGGCAGGATAAACAACCCGTATCATTATTTCGACCCGGAGATTCCGGAGAGCGAAAGGAGCGCCGCAATGGACCTTCTTATGATGATCCACGGCTGGCGTTACTACGATATGGAAAAAATCACCGACCTCAGCGGCGGCAAATTCCGTCTCCGGCACGTCAGGGAGCGGATACAGCAGATCCGCGGGCATATCGTCCGCTGGAGTTCCTCCAAGAAGATTCCCCGGAAGTTCATCTTCACCTTTATGATTCCCGGTCAGAACGTGCTGCAATCGGTGAATGTGGACCAGGGCAGGGAATTCATAATAGACAGTCTCGATTTCGAAGAGAATACGCAGATGCTGATAAACATCGGCACCTCGCGCCTGGGTGCGAACTATCTTCCCAAATGGGACGGAGATCCCGCCGCAGAGCCGTATATTTACAAGCCGGCTCCCGGATTTGCAAAAGCCGCCAGCATAATGGAACCGGTGTTGAGCGAAGCTTCGCCCTACGACACCCTGCAGGCGGCGGTCGTCACTGCCGTTAGCGATGACGACGATGTCCTTGTCTTCGGCAGGAACTACCGCGAGGACCTTGTCTACTACAAGGACATGAGCCTGGTGGAGTACCTCGGTATGAGAATGGTCGCGTTTGAGTACGACGGCGAGAATATGTATAACCGCAACAGAAGGGTCCGCCGCTCCTCTTCTTCCGGGACGACGGATGAAGATTCCGAGTCATTCGGTGTTTCCGACGACGAAGACGCGTCCGGCAAGGTTAAACTTATCGTTGAGGATATGGAGGAAGTCTGGTGGGCATACGATATGATCCGCCTGGGAGACCTTCGTTCACTGAGCGTTTCCGTCCAGCCGGACCCTTTTTACGGCGGTGACGGCGGGGTCGTCCGCATATCCGTCAAGCCCGGGGGAGCCCGTCACAGCTCCGAGCGCAACCCGTCCCTTCTCTACTTCGTCCCGTTGGGATATCAGGCCCCCCGCTGTTTCGAACAGCCCGTGGGCGAACCGGAAGGGATCGGGCCGAAATTCCTTCGCAACACAGTCTGGTGGTCGCCGGAAGTTGAAATCAACGGCGGACGCGCCACCGTCACCTTCGACTGCGGAGAGGAGACCGACAACCCCCTGGTCGTCAGGATCGAAGGGCTTGCCTCCGACGGCCGCCCGTTCTCGCATCATTGCCTTTTCAGGCCATAGTTCCACATTATCAACGGAGTCAGGTAAAATATTTTTGCAGATTCTGCGAAAAGCCGTATATTTGCAGTCCCGTTTGACAAAACGTGGTGAGACTGGAGAGGTGGGTGAGTGGCTGAAACCACCGGTTTGCTAAACCGACGTACGGGTCATTCCGTACCACGAGTTCGAATCTCGTCCTCTCCGCGCAATGCAATCAAAGGAAGGCGCCGCACGCAAGTGCGGCGTTTTTATTTATGGGTCAGCCCGTCGCAAGCTCGCTTGCGTAAGGGTTGGCCCATAAATAAAAACAGTGGCGGTTTCCGCCACGCCTTCCATTTGATTGCTCACGGAGAACCAGAGAAAAGGCCGCCGCAGGCGGGCTAATCTCGTCCGAGATGGGCCGCAAGCGGCCCCGGCTATTATCCCCCTGCACCCCCAGGGGACAAGGGGAAGGTTCCCCTTGCGCCGCTGCCGCGGCTAACCCCTCTGTCGGCGCTTCGCGCCTCCGATTTCCCGCACCCGGAGACTCCGAGAAAAGGCCCGCGCAACGGGGCTAATCTCGTCCATCAACTAATATGTCAGCGCAAAATGCAGTCCAACTGCTTCACTCATCATAATAAAGGTCGAGAGCTGCATATCAGTTTCGCCTCGCTCGATGAGAGCAACATAAGCGCGCTTCTTTCCTATTCTGTCTGCCACCTGCTGTTGAGTCAGCCCGGCTTTTTTCCTGGCTTCTTTC
>CACZEU010000032.1 GCA_902780175.1 uncultured Bacteroidia bacterium | reverse complement strand
GAAGAAGTTTTCCATTTTGTCATAAGGGATAACTCCTGCAACATCGTCATACAGGTCGGTATGGACGGCACCGGGAACGATGTAAAGTTCCTTGTTATCTCCCTTGAGTTTGGCAAAGGCGCCCTCGCTGAAATAGCGGCTGTGGGCTTTTTCGCCATGAATAAGGAGCACCGGAGTCTTGATTTCCCCGGCCATGTCCAGAAGGGGCTGATTAAGGAAAGAAATGGTGCCGATGACGTTCCAGCCATCCGTAGAGTTACCGCTGCGGGGATGGAAACCACGCTCTGTCTTGTAATATGCGTGATAATCTTTGACAAACCAGGGGGCGTCCTCCGGAAGCGGATCTACAACCCCGCCTGCACGCTTGTAACTGCCTGTGCGGTAATCTTCAGTACGCTGGGCGGCCCAGGCCTTGCGCTGTGCATCACGGGCCTCTTCGCTGTCGGTGCTGCCGAAATAGCCTTCTCGCGCAACGCGGGACATATCGTACATGGTGGAAGCTACGGTTGCCTTAATACGGGGATCCAATGCTGCAGCGTTGATTGCCATACCTCCGAAACCGCAGATGCCAATTATGCCGATACGCTCAGGGTCTACCAGGTCACAAGTGCTCAGGAAATCCACGGCGGCACAGAAATCTTCCGTGTTGATGTCCGGAGACGCCATTCTGCGGGGCTCTCCGCCGCTTTCACCGGTAAATGAAGGGTCGAAGGCAATGGTAAGGAAACCTCTTTCCGCCATATGCTGTGCATACAGGCCGCTGGACTGCTCCTTCACGGCACCGAAGGGGCCGCTGACGGCAATTGCCGGCAATTTCCCTTCTGCATTCTTGGGAACATACATATCGGCAGCGAGTTCGATGCCATAGCGATTGCGAAAGGACACCTTGCAGTGGTTTACCAGCTCGGATTTAGGGAATGTCTTGTCCCATTCCTGTGTGAGATTCAATGTGCTCATAGTATTGTTTTGATTGCAGCCAAGAAGAAGCATGGCCGTAAGTGCTGTAATAATGGTTTTATTCATAGTGCAAAGGTACGCTTACTGTACCAAATTATTTTACTAATATTCGCTGAATATGTACCAATTTCGCAGATTTTATTATCTTCGCATTGCCATGAAGAAGATACTTAATGTAGATAATCCCAATGTATATGCAGAGTACGTGGGCGCACCCGTGCTGCATCCGCAGCTGGCGCTGATAAGCTACGACGAGGTCTCCCCTTTCCGTCATAGCCTGAACAATTACGGCGTATATGGCCTTTTCATTCAGCAGCAATTCCCTAAATACCTTTCCTACGGCACCAAATCCATCATTGTCGGGGACCGTTCCATCATAGCGGTTGCCCCCGGGCAGATAGGCGGGGCAGAGGACAACGGAACATCGATTTATATAAACGGATGGGCTCTGCTTTGGTCACCGGAGCTACTTCGGCCGGACCACCAGTTTTTCTCCTACTTCGAAACCGACTGGCTTCGCATGGAACCTCAGGAATGGGAGCGCATCACTTCTCTCCTTGCCATAATGCGGAAGGAGATGCAGGAGAACGAGGATTCACCTGCGCTAAGACACATCCTCACCAGTTACCTTCAACTGATTCTGGACTATTGCCAGCGCATTTATTTACGTCAGCTAACACAGAAGGAAAGCGGCGAAAGCGACATCCTCAAGCGCTTCCACCACCTTCTGATTGATTATTTCGAGAACTCGCCTATTCTGCCCGATACTTCGGCGACCTGATTCACCAGGCAACCGGCGGGACCGCAATCGGCTATATCCACAACTTCGTTATAGACCAGGCTAAATCTCTCCTGATGAAGGGACTCACCGTTGGCGAAGTGGCCAATCTCCTTGGCTTTGAGTATCCCCACCATTTCAGCCGCCTTTTCAAGAAGATGACGGGGATGACCCCGACGGATTACCTGCAATAATACCTTTACATTCTGGCCTTGCTGTCGGAGCCGGCGCCTGTGCCGCGGTACTTGCTTTGGGCTGTGTTGAAGTTGTAGCGGACAGAGAGTTTAACTTTCTGGGTATCCATCAGGTTTGTCTGCATGATGGTATGGCTGCCGAAATCGGAAGCAGTATTGAAATGTGCCGTGCGCGTTAAATCTGCTCCTTCAAGGCGCAGCACAAGCGAGCCGTCACGGAGAAGGGTTTTCTGTACGGCTGCCGTGAGGTTAATGTTCCAGTTGCTCATGTAAAGGTTTCGGGAATAGCCGGGACTCATGAGTACTCCTCCCAACTCAAACTGCCATCCCCCATTCACAGTGACGGTATTGAAAAGCTGAGCGAAGAAGATGGGCTTGTTGTTGAACGTAGTTACGCGTATGCCGGATGCTTCACGGGGATCCGGGGCATTTATCGTGAACCACTGCGGAAGGATACCCAATGTATAATTGATATTCCAGGGGCCTACGGTAGGGGTCAGGTTCACATATGCCGCCATCATGCGGAAAGGCGTTTCAATGTTACGGGGCTTCACCAGCACTACGCCGTCGGCACCGTAAGGAGCCGACCAAGTGACTATGGCATCGTTCGTTCTGGAATAGTTTACCATTACCGTGACGAACTTCCACACTGCTGTAAGGCCGATATTATGGGACATTTCCGGCTGCAGCCGGGAATTGCCGCTCTGCCAGATATACCGGCTGTTATAGCGTATTGCACTCGACAGATTCCCATAATGAGGTCTGCTGGTTTTGGCGCTGTAATTAAGCATCATCTGGACAGGGTTCGGGGTATTCTCTCCGATAACGCCCGCATAGGAAACGTTGGGGAACCAGTTGCCGTAGTTACGGGAAAGATTGTTTGCCGGGGTTACGGCATCTTCATAGGCGTAAAGCACGTATTCATAACGCACTCCGGCGCTCATCTGACCCACACTGGGGATGTAGCAGCCGTAAGAGGCAAAACCGGCGATATTGTCTTCTTTCACCGTAGCCTTCGAGGCAGGAATATCGATACCTTCCACTTTATAATTGTCCGTGCGGCGTGAAAAAGTCTCTTCGGTCCCCACCTGCAGCTGCCCTTTCCAAATGGGATATGAAAGCACCGCCTTGGCAGCATACATCCTTCCCGTGTTGTCACTTGCGCTGCTGATGGCTGCGTCGTGGGTCATTTCGCTGGCTTCACTCGATACGGACTTGGAACTGTCGTCGGTGCCATAGTAGTCCAGGTTGACATCGATACCCAGCTTCCCTGCGACGAGGCCGTTGTAATAGAGGTTCACGCCAAGGTTACATGGCGTCCTGTCTCCGATGGAGTCGTCAGAAAAGGTCATCAATTTGTCTATCAGCGTAGCGTTCTCGAACACATTGTCTTTCACCTCCGTATGCACGTTGTAGGTCAGGTGCCGGCCCCATTCCACCTTACCGCCCAGGAAGTGATTGTCTGCCATCTGCCAGTTAACGCCGGCGTTGCCATAAAGGGAGCTGCCGATGTATTCGTTCAGGAGCGTCCCCTTGTTCTCGAAGAGCCAGTCATCTCCGGCGGGGGTTATTCCAAAGGTCTTCTTCTCCAACTCGCTTTGCTGCCGGGATGTATTGCGGGCATAGTTGACCCCGCCGAAGAAGTCCAGGCCTCCCGTACGGTAGTTCACATTAAGAGCGCCGAAGGGATCGTTTCCCTTTTCCCAACGCAGGGACTGCGCATCTGAAGCATTGAGGTTGAATCCAAATCCGTCTCCTTTCCGCTTGATGGTCCTGATTCGCACCACCGCCTGTACCGTGGCATCGTACTGGGCACCGGGGTTGGTGATGACTTCGACGCTCTGGATCTCATTGCTTTGCAGGCGGTCCAGCTCGGAAGCATCGGTCACGCGGCGTCCGTTGATGTACACCATCGGTGAGCCCTTGCCGATGACCTCCAGTCCGTTCTGTCCTTTGATGAGCCCCGGCGTCTTGGAAAGCACGTCATTGGCCGATCCTGCGTTCTCCAGTACGGACCCCCTCACGTTGGTTTGCAGGCCCTCCCCCGTAAGTTTTGTCTTGGGCATGACGGCACTCGCCACGGCTCCCTCCAGCATTTGCGTATCGCCGGACAGGGTAATCACTGCACCGTCAACGGGAGCCAGATACACCGTCCTGTAGCCCAGCATGGCCACCATCATGATGCCGTCCGTCTCTTTAGTCACTATATTGAAGGTTCCGTCCTCCTGTGTCACCACGCCGCACACGACAGTGGAATCGGTTTTGGAAAGCACGGCCACGTTGGCATAAGCCACAGGCTCGCCTTTCTCATCCACAACCTTTCCCTTCCAGTCGCCCTTGGCCAAAGCGGGAATCGCAGCTACTGCGAGCATTAACAATACAATCAGTCGTTTCATCGTTTGTCCATATTTTTACGGCTGCAAAGTTAGTGTATCCAGCGTTCCGAAATAAAAATCAATATGGACAATAATGTGGACAATTGGGGATTATTCTTGAAAACTGATTGGACATTCCGGCCCGAATGCTTACTTTTGCGATGAATTGATACGGAACATCGAACATGGCAAGACCGGTTACTGTCACAAAGGATAAAATCCTTTCCGCGGCCCTTGATTTGGTGCGCGCGGGAGGCCTTTCGTCACTTACAGCCCGCAACCTGTGTACTTCACTGGGGTGCGGGGCCAACGCAATCTTCTCCTCCTTCGGCTCCATTCAGGGAGTCCGGGACGCTGTCCGGGAGGAAGCCCGGAAACTGTATCGGAAGCGGGTGGGAGACGGCTTTGCGCTCAATCCTCCTTTCAAAGGCTTTGGCATTGCTTTTATCTGGTTCGCAATGGATGAGCCGTATCTATTCTCCATGATCATGGAACCACAGTCACAACCCGCTTCCTATATGGATTTTATTGATTCCCACGTAGGTTTCAAGGCGGAGTGCCTTTCTGCGATAGCGGGCACCTTCGGTCTGCATGGCAAAGACGCAGAAACGCTTTATTATCAGCTCATTCTGGTGGCTCTGGGCCTCGCATCAACCTGCACCGGCGGAAAAAGCCCGCTCACCATCCCGCAAGCCAGCGAAATCCTCGGAAAAAATGTCAGGGCCTTCCTGATGGTCATCCGCGCCGGAAACGACGAGCGGGAAGGGTTTATTCCTAACGCCGGCGGAGGACCTGGCGGTGAAGTCGATTCCTATGTGCTCATGCAAGCGCTCGTCGGGCAGAATCACCTGCTTCAGCAGCTTCGTACCAAGCCCCGTTATATACAGGATGAAGAGTGGGCGGAATTGGAACGGATGCTCCGGAATTCATGCGACCTTACGTCCGAAACTCTCCGGGAAACGCACCCCGACCTGACAAAGGGCGATATCCGCACCTATATCCTCTCGCACCTGCAATTCTCCGTATCCGAGCAGGCCATCCTGCTGGGAATCTCCCCTGCCTCTGTTACCAAAGCACGCCAGCGGCTCAAAGCAAAACTGTTACCTTGATTCAGTTTCCACTGCTTACCCCAATACCACATCCAGCACCATCATAAGTGCAAAGCCCGCAGCAAAGCCCATGGTGCCGATGTTGGAATGCCGGTCCTTCCGCGCTGCCGGATGGGTGAATATGCGGGGTGATGTAGTCAAATCCCGATAACGATACCGAAAGAGACAGTGTGGGCATCCCCGTAATCTTTGCGGAACACCGGTGAGAGTCCGTAGCTTGCCCAGAGGCCGACGCCGTGCCAGGACACTCCTCCCTCGACCGAAGCCCGGAAGCGGGAAAGCGTATCCCGGGCATCCGTGCGACCGGGTACACCGGGTTTCCCGGCGGTACCGCTGACGAGTACGTCTCCTGACAGACCCGCGAAGACCTTTCCCCAGCGGCAGAACTTGACGGCGCCCCGCACGGGGATACCGAACGAGGCGGCATGCATGACGGAACCGCTGTCCGCAGGTCCGGAGAAATTCATCAGTTGGAACCGCACGCCAAGGTCGGCCTCAAGATTGCTCCCCCGCGAAGTGAAACGAAGTCCTGCAATCTCCATCCCGAAGCAGAAATCCCTGTAGCAGCCGCTTCCCCATTGCCCGAGGTTCTCCACCTGCGGCACGATGGACAATCCGACATAAGCCGGCAGAATCACCTGCAGCCAGGTATTCACCCGTTTGGAGGACTCGAGTTCAGTCTCATCCTTTCCGTTATCACCTGCCGCAATGCAATATGGGGAGGCAACAAAAAGCAAAACGGCCAAAAAGAGCAGGAGTTTCTTCATAAAGCAACCATTACAATTGTACAAATGTAATGACTTTTTCGTAACTTGCACCTCAATATGGCGCTTCTGTACAGTTTCCTGATAGCCGCGTCCCTGCTGGCCGCGCCGTCCGACACCGTCACGGTAAAGGACGCCACCCCCCTCATACGTCCTGAGTTCCAGGGACTTGCCCGCAAATTGGCCATCTCCCCCGCATTTGTGCCCACCGCCGGCAACGAATACGAACTGATCTCCTCCGGCAAGCGATATGCCGATCTTCTCTACGCCGATTTCCGCGCCGCCGCAAGCCTCATCGAGCTGGAACTTTTCCTCTTCGGCCAGGATCCTGACGGCGCCCGTGCCCGCGACATCCTGTTCGAAAAAGTCAGGGAGGGCGTCGAGGTCCGTTACACCCACGACAGTTTCGGCAATTTCTTCGACAACATATTCGACGGCCGCAAGGTCTTCACCGGCTACTATGACAGCCTCTCCCGCGGCGGCATCAACGTGCGCGATTTCTCCCCGTTCTACAGGATAGACCCCACCCTTTGCAACCCCACCTGGCGAAACCACCGCAAAATCAACATAATCGACAAGCGAATCGCCTACACCGGCGGCATGAATATAACCGAAGGAAGCATCTCCGGCTGGGGCGACGCCATGCTCCGCATCACCGGTCCCGCCGTACAGAGCCTCCGCAGCATCCTGCTGCTCAACTGGAACGACCTTGCCCTACGCAAATCCGAAAGGGAGGAACTGAATCTGACCGTACGGGGCAATGCAACCGCAGACGGCGGAACCATACTCCAGGTGGTGGCGGACGGGGCCGACCAGCCTGCATTCATGGCTGAAGAGGCAATCGTCTGGGTCCTGGAACACGCACGGGACTACGTATGGTTCGAGACTCCGTACTTCCTGCCCGACAAACCGATCATCGACGCCTTAGGCAAAGCGGCGGCCAGAGGGGTGGACGTCCGGATAATCCTGCCCAGCGACAGCGACCTGCCCGCACTGGACCCCGCTTTCCGTTCCTGCCTGGAGAGGTGTTTCCGCAAGGGCGCAAAGATACTGTACCGCAAACCGCCGTTCAACCATAGCAAGACCTTACTGTGCGACGACTACCTCCTCAGCGTCGGCAGCACCAACCTCGACAAGATGAGCCTCAGGAGCCTCTACGAGGTGAATGTCTATATCTATGACGAGCCTGAAGCACTCAGGCACCGACGCTATCTGGAAGATGCCATGGAGGGTGCGCAGGAGGTCGACCAGGCATTCATCGACGCCTGGGACTCCCGGGAACGTTTCCGGCAGTTCATCTTCGGCATCATCAGCCCGTTCCTGTAAAGACTAATATATTCGCGCAGTTATTATGAAAAAAATGAATATCCCCCTGATGGGCACCCTGCTGCTGTTGTCCATCGTAGTCTGCCCGGTACTGTATTTTACCGTCGGACCTGCACTTGACGCCAGCCAGCTTGCGGCGCTCAAGATTCTCGGCATCGTCGCCGCGTGCAGTGCAGCATTCTGTTTCATCGTCGGAGAACTCACCGGAAACAATTCCCAGATGGACAAGCTCTGGAGTATCCTTCCCATCGCCTACACATGGATCATCGCCGCACAGGGCGGAATGAAGGTGCGTCTTGTGGCCATGGCCGTACTCGCTACGCTCTGGGGCATCCGTCTCACATTCAACTTCGCCCGCAAAGGAGCCTACAGGCTCAAATTCTGGGAGGGAGAAGAAGATTACCGCTGGGCGGTCGTCCGTTCCGGCCCTGCGTTCAAAAAGCGCTGGGCATGGGCTCTTTTCGACCTCTTCTTCATCTCCATCTACCAGAACGCCCTGGTGCTTATGACCACATTCCCCGCCCTGGTGTCGATGAGCTCCGACGCCCCGTTCGGCTGGGTGGACGGCATCGCCGCCTGCCTGATGGGCTGTTTCATCATCTGGGAAACGGTTGCAGACGAACAGCAGTGGGCATTCCAGACAAAAAAATGGAAGATGCTCAAAGAAGGCAGGAAACTGGAAGAACTCCCCTCTCCCTATAACCTGGGATTCAACACCACTGGTCTCTGGGGCAGAAGCCGTCATCCCAATTATTTTGCCGAGCAGTCCATCTGGGCCTCATTCTACATCTTCTCGATAGGCGCAGGCACAGGCATCCTTAACTGGAGTATCATCGGCGCCCTGCTTCTCATCGTACTGTTCCAGGGCAGTTCGGCCCTCGGAGAAGAAATAAGCGGCGGTAAATACCCCGGATATGAGGCTTACTGCCGCAGTGTACCCAGATTCATTCCCGGGAAAAAGTATGTAGTTGAATCCTGAGGCTGCCTACCTGCCGCCACCCAGTTTGACGATAATGTCGTCAAGGGTTTTATAGAGGCCGGGGAGCATTTCCGGGGTAAAGCTCTCGCACATGGCAGCTTTACCTACCGCGAAAGGCACCCCGGCCAGCTTGTCTTGCAGCCGGCGCCCCTCGTCGGTGAGGGTAACGATCATCATACGGGCGTCCTTTTTACCCCTGGTACGCACCAGAAACCCTTCTTTCTCCATACGCTGAAGGAGGGGCGTAACGGTGTTGGTCTCCAGGTACAGGCGCCTTGCGATGTCGTTCACCGGCTGCGCATCCTTCTCCCACAGGACCAGCAGTACCAGGTACTGCGGGTAGGTCAGTCCGTGCTCCGAGAGCAGCGGGTGATAAGCCTGCGTGAGAAGGCGCGAAGCGGTGTAGAGCCTGAAACAGAGCTGGTTGTCCAGCTTGAATTCATCCTTTATCATATCATTTCCTTGAGGTCCTTCTCGATCTCCTCGGGAGTGATTACGGGAGCGTAGCGCTTGATGACGGTGCCGTCGCGGCTGACGAGGAACTTGGTGAAGTTCCAGAGGATGTCGCTGTCTTTCTTATAGGTCTTGCTGATGCCCTTGAGCATGGTGCGGGTGGCCTTGGCCTTGAGGCCCTTGTACTCCTCGGTGGGTGCCTGTTCCTTAAGGTACTCGAAGATGGGCTCGGCATTCTCGCCGTTGACGTCGGTCTTGGCCATAAGGGGGAAGGTGACGCCGTGGTTGATGCGGCAGAACTCTTCAATCTGCTCGTTGGAACCGGGTTCCTGGCCGGCGAACTGGTCGCAGGGGAAGCCGACGATGACGAGTCCCTGGTCCTTGTACTTCTGGTAGAGGGCCTCGAGGCCGTCGTACTGGGGAGTGAAGCCGCACTTGGAAGCGGTGTTGACTATGAGAAGAACTTTGCCTTCAAACTGTGCGAAGTCGACCTCGGCGCCCTTGTTGCCGGTGGTCTTGAAATCATAAATCTTTGCCATATCCTTGTTATTGTTCTGTGCTAATCTTTTAGTATTTATTGTTTATTTATATCGTTCACGATGCAAATATACGACTTTATTTTTATATCGCAAGCGATATTTCAAAAATTTTCACAAAATTTCTTGATTACATTCGTAAAAAGCCTATAAGGAGGCTGACGATCTGCATGACAAAAGGCTGTCATTCTGAACGAAGTGAAGAATCTGTTCCCCTGCTCTTCTATTCTACGGATTTGACGTCCAGAAGCTTGTTAAGTAGGGCATAGACAGTTAATCCTGCGACTGTTTTGATGCCGGTCTTGCGGGTAATGTTCTTGCGGTGGGTTATGACGGTATGGATGGAGATGCTGAGGCGGTCGGCTATTTCCTTGTTCATCATGCCCTTTGCCACGCAAACCAGTATTTCCTTTTCGCGGGCCGAAAGCGAATTGTCTTCCGGGTCGTCGGCCACGTTGCCCTCCAGGGCGCTTTCCTCCAGGAGGATATGCTTGCGTATATCATCCTGCAGAAAGTTGATACCGGAAAGCACCTTGTATGCCTCCTGCTGGTCGGCTTCCGCGGGCAGGTGGTTCATAACAAGGCTCTTGAGGTCTTCGATGGTCTCTTCCACGCCGGAGTGGTCCCCTTCCGGGATGTCGGCCACGCGGCTGCCGATATTCGGGAACACACACTCCTCCTCATAATTGAAGTGCTTCTGGAGCTCCTCCTTGAAGTCGGTGAAGAATTTCCATATAACCCTCTGGGTGTCGTCCCCGCAAGGGACGATCATGCGGCCAAGGCCGGCGGCAAGGTCTTTCATGGCCACATCCATATAATGGGTATGGGAAAGGCTGAGGTATTTGACGATGACGCTCAGGTCGGCCTTTTCAATCTCGTAGGCCGATGGCCTGTAAGAATCCTGGGAATACACCCGGCAGATAAGAAGGAAGGTATCGGGATCGATTCCAGCGCCCTTGCAGACATCGGCGACCGAAGCGTCGCCGTAGCCGAACGTGAAGCCCATACGCGTAAATACGCCAAGAAGGGACGGATTCTCATCAAGCAGTTCCGTCATTTTCATTGAAGGATTCAGTTCGGTTGCCATACCGCAAAATTACTACAATAGTCAGACTTTTCAAATCCCCATTAATGGGGATGCCATCATAAAAGAAGACACACGCGCACGAAAGGAAATACACACTAATTGGGATTGATTCAGAAGCGCCCCGGAAGTAACTTTGCACCGTAAAAAAACAGCCTCCAATGAAGCGTATTTGCATTTTCATATTATTATCCGCAGTTTCCATTACTCTCAGCGCCCAGCAGCTCACCATAGGCGGCTACGGCGAAGCGGCATATACCCGGAATTTTTTCAGCGACAACGTCTACCGGTACTCCCGGCCCGCCGAATACGCATCGGACCCGTCCCACGGGCGCTTCGACATCCCCCACGCCGTAATATACCTCGGCTACGACTTCGGCAAAGGCTGGAGCATGCAGACCGAAATCGAATTCGAGCACACCGGAACGGGAAGCGCAGTGGAAAAGGAGTTCACGGAAGCCGGAGAATGGGAGTCCGAAATAGAGAAGGGCGGCGAACTGGAACTCGAACAATTCTGGCTCCAGAAGTCTTTCTGCCCCGAGTTCAATATCCGCGCCGGCCACATAGTCGTGCCGGTCGGCGGGCTCAATTTCGCCCACGAGCCACTTAATTACTTTACCGTCTACCGTCCCGAAGGAGAATACACCATCCTGCCTTCTACCTGGCACGATACGGGTATCAGCCTCTGGGGCCGTACCGCACACTGGCGCTATGAGCTGCTGATGACGTCGGGCATGGACGGCTTCATGTTCGACCGCGACCATTTTGTGCACTACGGCGCCAAGTCGCCATACGAGTACCGCGTCGCAAACCGGCCTGGCATCGCCGCCAGGGTCGACAACTACAGCATCGAGGGGCTGCGGATAGGTCTCAGCGCCTATTTTGGCAGCTCGATGCACAATTCCTTCCCGAACGACCTTCACAACACCCGCTACGCCGACGTCGCAGGTAACACGGTCATCGGAGCGCTGGATTTCGCATACAAGGGAGAACGGCTGATTGTGCGGGGCAATGCCGACTACGGCTACGTGTCAGACGCCACGACCATCTCTACGATCAAGCGCAACCTCTCTTCCAACAACGCGCCATACAGGAAAACCCCCGTCGGACAGAACGCACTGGCCGCCGGAATCGAAGCCGGTTACGACATCCTGCCATGGTTCGGAGTGACTTCCAGCCGGCTTTTCATCTTCTCCAGATACGAATACTACGACAGCTACATTCCTGCCTCAGACCAGCAGGACTACCCCTACACAGACAAGCAGCGTCTGGCCGTAGGATTCAACTGGTTCCCCATCCCGCAGATTGCGGTAAAGGGCGAATATTCCCACCGATTCCTCAAGGAGCCATATAACAACGAGCCATCCATCAGTCTGGGAGTCACGTATATGGCCTTCTTCAAGCGATAATACCTAAAAACAAAAAGATATGAAACACATCCTGAAATTGCTGGCTGTCGTGGCACTGGGTGCCGCGCTTGCCTCATGCGAAAAAAACAATCCCGCCCACAGCGGCCTGACCGCAAACCAGAAGAAAATGGCCGAGGCGGTCGAAAACTATGTGCCCAATGTAGTCTACAGCACATACAAAGCACTTGCAGATGAGAGCGAGAATCTCTACCAGGCACTCTCCTCCGCTTCCGCGAAAGGTGTCAAGTCCCTCTCGCAAAGCGACCTGGACGCCATCTGCACCACCTTCCTCAATGCACGCAAACACTGGGAGCAGTCCGAGGCCTTCCTGTACGGTCCGGCAACGACCTTCGGAATCGACCCTCACATCGACACCTGGCCCCTGGACGTTGAGGCCCTCGCCACAGCCCTGAGCAACGCCGACCAGATGGCAAATCTGAAAGGCGAAGACGGCATTGCATACGCCGGAGCCAAACTCGGCCAGGAACTGCTCGGCTTCCACGGCATAGAATTCATCATCTTCCGCGACGGAAAAAACCGCAGCGTCGCCGCCCTCCAGGCCAAAGAAGACGACGAGGCCTTTGCCAAATACAACGTGACAGGCGAGCAGGAACTGGTTTATGCAACCGCCGTCGCAGGCGACCTGAGGGACAACTGCTACCGCCTCTATGCCTCCTGGAATCCCGAGGCCGAAAAGAAGTACACCGACCGCATGGAAGAAATAGAAGCTGAAACCGAAATCAACGGCAAGGTCTATGGCGCAAACATCCTCGGCGCAGCCAGGCTCGGCAGTTCCTTCGAAACCTGGGAAGAAGTCCTTTCGACCATCCTCATCGGCGGATGCTCCAACATCTGCGCGGAAGTGGCCGACGTCAAGATGGGCAACGCCCACTCGGGAGAAGACATCAACTACATCGAATCCCCCTACAGCGAGAAGTCATTCCAGGATTTCATCGACAACATCCTTTCGATACAGTTTACTCTCTACGGAGGACACGACCTGTCCTCCCCGGCAGCCAAATCCATTTTGACACTGCTCAAGAACCTCGGATACTCCGACGCGGCCACCATCCAGTCCAGGATCGACGACGCCATCAAGGCGCTCAAGGCCTGCCAGGACAAGGGCGCATTCGTAAAGATTTACGCCGACAGTTCAGTCCAGTCTGCAATGGATGCGGTATCCGCCCTCGACGATGAGCTGAACAAAGCCGCCGAATGGATTGTAAAACAGTGACAAGCTATGAAAAAAACATTATTGCTGATCTGCGCAGTTGCCGCAATCGCCGCGTCCTGCGAGCCTAAAGACCCCATCATTCCCAAGGAATCGGATGCCAAATATGTCGGTCAGGCCGTAGGCAATTTCACCGCCGCCGAATGGTATCCGGGAGGAGAACTCGGCACGACGGACAACATCGCCCCGGGATCGTACGAAGATCCCACTCCCGCCGTTGAAAGAATGGGACTCCAGACGGCTTTCAACCAGGGAGAAGCGTTCTTTGAACGCAACGTCACAGTCAATCAGGCCCCGTTCAAGGGACGCGGTCCTGCGGCCGTCAGGAAATCCTGCCTGGACTGCCACCCGGGCTATGGCCACGGACAGTGGAAGGATTCCTACAGGGCCTATGGCTCAGAGGCTTTCGGCAACGGCTACCTGCTGGTTATCTACCACCAGAATCCTGACAACCCCAATGACGGCCCCTATGTCGCCGAGGTTACCGGAATGCCGCAGACCATGGCCGAAGACCCGTTCCTCCCGCCTATCGATGAGGAGCAGATCCGCATCAACTGGATTCCCGTAGCGGCTATGGAAAGCGGCCTTGCGATGAGTTTTCCGGACGGAGAAAAGTATCAGCTGATCTATCCCGAAATGACAATCCCCGAAAGCGCATTCAACACCGTGCCCACCCCTTACGAGACGGCACGTTCCCAGGGCAATCAGCTCGGATTCCGTCTGGAGAGCACCATCGGCATTCCCGGCACCGGACTTATCGACGCAATCTCCCAGGAGGACATCAAGGCCCAGTATGCAACCGAGGCCCCTTACGTCGAACTGAATCCTGCATTCTGGGACAAGGCGGCAGGAGACTTCGCTCCGAGCGCATTCTACCACAACTGGCAGGCGGGCAAGAACGGCGCCGGTTACGATGCCGACGGCAACTATTACGAGCGTGACGCCTACATGGGAGGAAAACTCCTCAAGAAGTTCACCTACGCCATGACCCGCGGCACCCTGCAGGACGGAGCCGGAGCAAACGCCATCTGGAACATCACCAACGTCTCACGCCCCGACCGCCCGTTCCTCTACACTACCCAGGCCTGGGCTGCGGCCATGTCCCAGAATGCGGGCGTCATCGCCGCAATCAAGGCACAGGGCAAGAACTCCCCGTATTATGTCGATGTCGACAAGGACGGCAAGGTAACGGACGCCGAGATATCGGAAGCCGTGCTGGCGCTGCTCAGTCCCAAGACCAACCAGTTCGACAACCCTTACCACAACTTCGAGCCTGAGATGAGCGCCGACGAGTTCTACTCCTTCATGGTCTGGCACCGCGGACTTGCCGTCCCCCGTGCCCGCAACCTCAACGACGAATCAGTCCAGAAGGGCAAGAAACTGTTCAACGAAATCGGATGCGCCAGCTGCCACAGGCCTTCGTGGACCACGGGAGACGACAACTATTGGGCTCCCGCCCTCAACGGCACCAAACCGCTTCCCCGTTACGCCCATCAGACAATCTGGCCCTATTCCGACTTTATCCAGCACCGTCTCTGGATGAAGAATGACATCCACGGAACCTGGTGCCGCACGACTCCGCTGTGGGGACGCGGACTTTCCACCCTCAACACCGGACGCGGCGACCGCCTGCACGACTGCCGCGCACGCAATGTCGTGGAAGCCATCATGTGGCACGCCTATTCCAAGGACAGTGACGCTTATGCCAGCGCTGAAAAGTTCTACAACCTCACCAAGGAAGAGCGCGACGCCGTCGTCAAATTCATAGACTCGATTTAATGAAGATCAACCGCATCCTTACATTCATAGGTTTCGGATCGCTGGCAGCCCTCATCATAATGATGGTGGCTGCCACGGTCCTTGAAAAGCTTAATGGCACACAGGCCGCGTTCAGCACCTTCTATCACAACCCGCTGTTCTTTATCCTCTGGGCGGTGCTGGCGGTGTCCGGGCTCTGGCTGGTAGTCCGTAAGGCAGGCAGGCGCTTCTGGACCCTGCTGCTGCACATGGCGTTCGTCGTCATCCTCGCAGGAGCATTTCTGACGCACATTTCCGGCAGGTTCGAGCGGCTTGCTCCATGGGGGCTGGGCGTCACGTTTACCGGCTATGCCCTGCTTCTCGTTTCCATCATCGGCTTTTTCTTCCAGAAGGATACGGTTTTCAGGAGGACGCTGCGGAAGGTCCTCAAATCGTCGTCGTTCATTATTGCCCTGTTGCTTGTGCCGTTTGCGGGGGCGGGCGCCAAAGATACGCCCAAAGTACTCCCAAAGGACGTCTCGGACTGCTTCGGGGAACTTTTCGTCTATTACAACGACCGAGTGTGTCCCTTCGAGACAATGGCACGGGATTATACGCTCAAAGAATATGGGAAGAGCCATTGGAACGATTACGACGCCTACCAGGTAGTCACCGGCTGGCTGTTCTATTACGACTGGTGGCGGGACGTGCCCTTCAAGCTTAAGCCAAAGGACCGCGGTACCGACAAGGAAGCCGAAAAGGAATACATCCTGCGGAGCGTTGCGTCGGGAGACGCCTGGAAACTCTACCCCATCGCCGACTCCACGGGAACCGTAACCTGGTACAATTCCAACGAGATGCTGCCGGTGGAAGTCATAGACGACTACGAGCTATGGACATTCGTGCGCAAAGTCATGGACCTGGTGGAAAAATCGGTGCGGGACGAAGACTGGGACGAGGTCAGGCGGGTCGTCGGAAAAATAAGGGCATACCAGGAAAAAGAAGCCGCGGCGGTGCTGCCTCCGGCGTCCAGGATCAAGGCGGAAAAGGTCTACAACAGGATTTCCCGCCCGATGATTCCCTTTATGGCGTCCATCACCTGGGGACTGCTGCTTTTCATCCTCTTCGGAATAATGATGTCGACAGGGAGACGTTTCCCGCGGGCGATAGTACATGTCTCCGCCGTACTTGGTTACCTGCTGACGGCTTACCTTACGCTGACGCTGGCCCTTCGATGGTACGTTTCCGGAGACGCCCCGTTTGCCGGCAGTTACTGCGTGATGATGCTGATGGCCTGGTTCTCCTCGCTGGGCGTATGTCTGCTGTGGAAGAAGTTCCCGGTCGCCCTGCCAATGGGGTTCCTGCTGGCCGGATTCACGATGCTGATGGCGTCCCTTGCCGGAGCAAATCCGCAGATTACACCGCTGGTGCCGGCGTTGCAGTCTCCCCTGCTGTCCGTCCACGTCCTCACAATGATGCTGTCATACACCCTGCTCGGAGTGACGGCGCTTAACGGAATAATGGGACTGACAGTTCCGGCGGAAGCATCCGGACGCCTGCAGGACATCGGCCTGGTCATCCTGTATCCGGCCATATTCCTGCTTGTCTGCGGGACATTCCTCGGTGCGGTGTGGGCCAACAGCGCCTGGGGCAGCTACTGGCACTGGGACCCCAAGGAGACCTGGGCCCTGGTCACTTTCCTCGTATATTCATTTGCGCTGCACGGAACGGAACTGAAAGCATTCCGCAGTCCGCGCTTCTTCCACGCATTCTGCGTACTGGCATTCCTGTGCGTGCTGATCACCTATTTCGGCGTCAACCTGGTATTGGGCGGAATGCACTCCTACGCATAAAGGGGCGCTACAGGCGTTCAAGCAGCTGTCTGAGGAAGAGGAAGGAATCTTCCCCTATGCTCTTCCAGAAATCTTTATACTGCGATTCTGCGACATCGTGGGAGGAATGGGTGTCGCTGATGACGCGGAAGCTCAGGAACGGCACCCCATAGAACTTGCAGACCTGCGCAAGGGCGGCGGACTCCATATCGCAGGCAAGGGCGTCGGGATAGAGGCCAAGGATCCTGGCGTCGTCCTCCGGAGCCGTGAGGAACTGATCTCCCGTGCAGATGAGGCCGCTGTGCAAGGGATGGCCGCACTCCACCTCACAGGCCGCACGGAGCAGCGCAGGGTCGGCGTCGAAACGCAGTGGCTGCCCCATCATCTGGCCGGGCAGGAAACCGTCGCCGCACCATACATCGTGGTAGGCACTCTGGGCCCCGACCACTATGTCGTACACCTTCAGTCCGGGGGCTACCCCGCCGGCACATCCTGAATTGATAACGCAGTCCGGGCGGTCACGCAGTATCATTTCCGTAACGGCACGGGCGGCGTCGGCCTTACCCACTCCGGACTTTACGACACCGGTGATGCCGGCGCGGCGCAAGGCCTCGTATTCGGAGTCCATTGCTACGATCAAACCTGTCTTCATTGTATATCTGCTTCGAATTCGATTTTCTGACCCTGGACCAGGCGGTCGCAGGCGATTGCAAGCGACGGGGTGCCGCTTACGGAAGGATTGTCGATGACGATCCACCGTGACTTGCCGGGCAGCAGCGACCGCAGGTCGTACCCGCCCCGGACGCCATCGACCTCCACGAAGGCATCGTGGTAGATAGGAGCCACGCCCTTGTTGCTGACGAGCACTGCTGCACCAGCACCTTCCTCTACCAGGAAGTCCTCCACACGGAACCTGTAGCCCATGGACATGGAGGCCTCCTTTATGCGGGACCATTTCTGGTAGCGGGGCTGGTCGTTGCCGATGATGAACGTGAGGTGGAACTTAGCCACTTCGTTCTCGAACTTGCGTCCATATATGCCGGCGGGGTCCAGGCAGTGCTTCTGGTCGTAGTCTTCGTAATAACTGAACTCTCCCCCGGCGGGCGACCCCACATACCTGTCGGAGCCGAAGAAGTTCCAGTTCTTGCGGTTGTACTTGTCGTGCTCCTCGCACATGAAGGAATCGTCGAACACGCCGAAACGGACATCCAGCAGCGCCGGAGTGGACGGGAATGGACTGTATTTGCCGTCGGCGGCATCGATGGAGATGAGCCAGGGGGTATGGACGAACCAGCCCGGCATGGCCTGGATGAATTCAGCCTGGAACTCCTTGGAGGGGAAAGTTCTGCCGAGGATGAAGGGGCCGTCGTATATGTGGTATTCGGCCCACAGGCCAAATCCTGTCTCTATGAATGCCAGGCGCGGATCCTGGTCGTACCGTTCCGCAAACAGTCGGTAGAACTCCATATGGAAACGCCGGAGTTCGCTGCAGCGCCAGTCAGGGAAATAGGTAGTACGGCCTTCGCTCTTGCCCTTTGTCTCTTCATAATCAGGCAGCGCCTTGATATAATCGGGGACCGCGCAGGACTTGCCGACATAAGTATAACGGAAACGGATGACCGCCTGGTGACCCCTGGATGCAACCCTGGCAAGCAGCTTGTCGACCACGGACCAGTCATAGATGTCCTTTTCCTTGCAGACGTCGGAATAAAGCATATAGGAGAACTCCAGTTGGAGGTCGCCCTTCGCCACCTGGTCCGAATCGGTCCAGAGGACTATTCCGGTCATAGGCTGGACCTGCGTGAGGGCAGAGGTGAGGGGCACTCTGGAATAGCCGGAGAACTCTTCGGGGATGTTCTCCTGGCCGGACTGGGAGCCGCCTCCGGGATTGTCATCGCCAGGGGTCTCGTCTCCGCCAGGAGTTTCATCGTCACCAGGGGTCTCGTCTCCGCCGGGCAATTCCTTGTCGTCCGAGGGCCGGGGACCTCCGCCGGGGATGTCGGTTCCCCCGGTACAGCAGACGGCGATCGCTACGAGCGCAGCAAGGAATAAACGTTTCATATTCAGTCTGTAAATACCATTTCGTCAAGCAGCCAGGAGGCTCCTCCTATGCGTTCGACGACGAACAACAGATATCTGATATCCAGGGAGATGTTCCTGCAGTAGCCGGGGTCGAAGACCAGGTCGCTCATCGTGCCTTCCCATACGCGGTCGAAGTTGATGCCGATGAGGTTGCCGTCGGCGTCAATGACCGGACTGCCGGAATTGCCGCCGGACGTATGGTTGGTGGCGAGGAAACAGACAGGCTGGTTCTCATATCCGCCGGCCGCATAGATGTCACGCAGCTTCTGGGGAATGTCGTAATCGAATATGTCCGGATTGTCCTTCTCCATTATGCCCCTGAGGGTCGAGACGGGCGAATAATACACGGCGTCGGCGGGACTGTATCCCTGGACCTTGCCGTACGCGACGCGCAGGGTCAGGTTAGCGTCGGGATAGAAAGCCTTCTGCGGTTCGAACTCCATCTGCGCCTTCATATACTCCCTGTTGGCCTTCTTGAGTTCTTTGGCCACCTCCTGGAGGACGGGAGCGAGCGTCCCGGAGAACCAGGAATCGAAGGCGTCGTACATTTCAAGCGCCGGGTCGCCGGAGAGGTCTTCCACGGAGGAGATGGCGCAGACGCGGGCCTTGTCGGTGAATATGGAACGGGCGTACAGATCGTCCTTCCAGGCCTCCAGGCTGCCGTAGGATGCGAGTTTGCGTTTGAAATACTCCGGCTGGAAATCCGCCGGCAGATCCTTGCCGAAGGCGTCCATAAGCGCCACGAATGTCTCTTCGTCGATGGGCCGGTAATAATCCTTGAAGAAACTGTCGGCGAGCGCCTGCACAGGACGGCCGGCCTTGAGGGCGGCGCGGACACGGGAGGCGAAGCTCAGCAGCTCGATGCTCCGGACGGTCTCGTTGAAATACTCGTATGCAAGGAAAAAGGGCTCGCGGCGGGCATACAGCTGTCCGAGCCTGCCGGTGAGACCTTCGTAGCGGGTGCCCTTGGCCCACTGTTCGAAACGGCGTTCGTATTCCTGCTTGGCGGCGACGGTCCCAAGGCGCATGATGCCGCCGGACTCACCCTGCCACTTCTTCCAGGCGTTGGCGACACTGGCATTCTTGGAAGAATACTGGATGCGTACGGCCTGGCTCTGTGACATATATTTCTTCTGGATGTCGAGACGGAGCGTACGCAGGGCGATCTTGCGGGGGTCGGAGACTTCACCGATATAGCGCACCACTTCGCTCATTACGTATTCGCGGGTGGTACCGGGACAGCCGTAAACCATCGTAAAGTCCCCTTCCTTCACGCCGGAACGGTTGATGCGGAAGAACTTGCGGGGCATGTAGGGAACGTTGTCCGGAGAGTAGTCGGCGGGATTGTTGTCGGCGTCGGCGTATATGCGGAAAATGGAGAAATCGCCGGTGTGACGGGGCCACATCCAGTTGTCGGTGTCGCCTCCGAACTTGCCTATCGAAGAAGGCGGGGCGCCGACAAGGCGGACGTCGCGGTACACCCTGTAAACGAACAGATAATACTGATTGGCGTAATACAGCGCCTCCACGCTGGCACGGATGCCCTTGGACTTGTCGGACGAACGCTTCACAATCGCGGCGGAATTGGCGGCCACGATGGAGTCGCGGCCCGACTCGGGCATCGATTCGTCATAACCTGCGAGAACCTCGGCGGTTACGTCTTCCATCCTGTCCAGGAAACTTACCGTCAGCCCGGGATTGGGAAGTTCGTCCCTGCGGCATCCGGCCCAGAAGCCGTCCTTGAGGTAATCGTGCTCCACACTGCTGTGACGCTGGATATAGCTGTAACCGCAGTGATGATTGGTCAGCAGGAGACCAGATTCTGACACCAGCTCACCGGTGCATCCGGAGCCGAAAAGGACTACGGCATCCTTGAGCGAGGCCCTGTTGATGCTGTATATGTCTTCTGCGGAAAGGCGGGCGCCTTTCGAGCCCATGTCGTCGATGCGCTGCGAGATGAGGGCGGGCAGCCACATGCCCTCGTCGGCCCGGGAGGGAGCCCAGGCCGAGAGGATCAGTGCGGCAATCAGTATCGTCTTTTTCATTCTAATAGCCGAAGATGTCTTCCATTGTGAGGGTCTTGACGGGACCGAGTGTCTTAAGGAACGCCATGTCGATGTCGGCAGGGTCGCCGAGGATGGCGTAGGTGTAGGTACGTCCCTTGATCCACTGTTCCTGGGCGGCCTTGACATCGGCGAGGGTGAGTGACGGCAGGGCCTCGAAAACGGCCTTGTCGAGAGGCTCGCTGATGCCCATGCGGCGGCAGTAGCGGTACTCCCAGAGGACACCCTGTCCGACGGTGCGCTGGGTGCGGTAGCGGCTGTCGAGGGCGTCTTTGGCGATGCTGAAGGCAGCCTCGGACTCGGGCATGTCGTTGATGATTTCGTCGAAGGCAGGTTGGAAGGATTGCGCAGATATGCGGATGCGCTGTATGCAAGTCCGCGGGCCTCGCGCATCTCCTGGAAGACGATGGTGTTCATGCCGCCGCCGAAGTACTCGTTGAACAGGGTACGGACGGGCTCGCTTGCAGCGTCGAACTTTTCCCCCCTGTCGGAATACTGGTCGTAATAGACGTTGTTGGCCTTGAAGGGTGCAAGCAGGACGGTGGATTCGGGAGTCTGCTGCCTGAGCGGGTAGCGCTCGGGAAGCATTTCGCGCGAGCCCTCGAAGGGAACGGCGTCCTCCACCTGCTTCTCCGTGAACGGACCGTAATAAAGGACCTCACAGCCGCCGGCAACGAGGTTCCTGACCTTGGCGAGCAGCTCCTCGGACGTGATATCCTTGATCTGCTGGTTGCTCAGGTGGGTGCGCTTGACGTATTCGGGGCCGTAGGTTGCATAGGTACGGAGTGCGGAGAAGCAGCCACGCTGGCTGAGCTTGCTGTCGGCGCGGGCCTTGAGTTCGTCGGCCTTCAGGTTCTCCAGGATGGCGTCATCGGGGACGGCGTTGGCGGTAAGGTCGCGGACGATGGCAAGGGCCTCGGCCATATTGTCACCCAGGCCGCTGATGCTGATGGATGCCTGATGGGGTCCGGCACTCAGGTTGAAATCGCACGCGAGTCCGTACATGCGGGATGCGATTTCCGCCTTGCTCATAGACGGCGTGCCGAGGTATGACAGGTAGTCGAGGGCGAAACCGATGGCGGGATCGTCGTCGGTGCCGGTGTTGTATACGAACGAAAGTTCGAAAACGTCGTTGAGCTCATTCTCCTTGTAGAGAACCTCCACGCCGGGAATGAGACTGAAGCGGGACATATCCTTGTCGAAGTCCACGAAGACGGGCTCGATGGGCTTGACGGGGGTGTTCTGGATTTCGGAGAGGAAGGCGCTCTGCTTGTCACGGTTGGTGACGATGGGGGTAATCTTGGGAGCGACTATCTTCTGTATGGATGTGTCCTCTCCCTGGCGCTTGTAAACTGCGGCGTAAGACTCGGGGCCGAGGAATTCCTTAGCCCAGGCTACCACGTCATCCTTGGTAACTGCGCTGTAACGGTCCAGTTCCTTTGCGGCGTCCTTCCAGGGGATACCGGCGATGAATGCGTTGACGTACATCATGGCACGGGAGCCGTTGTTCTCCAGCTGGCGCATCTTGTTCAGGCGTATGTTGTTGATGGTCGCGGGGATGAGGGACTCGTCAAAATCGCCGGAGGCAAGGCGGGACACCTCAGCGAGAAGGAGGTCCCTGAGTTCCTCGAGGGTCTGGCCTTGCTTGGGAGTTCCCATAATGAAGAAGGTGCCGTAATCGGGCTGGATCTCGGGGAATGCGTAAGCTCCGAGAGCCTTCTGCTGCTGGTTGATATCCAGGTCGATAAGGCCGGCCTGGCCGTTGGACAGGATGGAGCTGGCGATGTCTGCGACTGCTGAATTCCTGAGGTCGGGGGCTCCGGGAAGGCGCCAGGCGATGGCGAGCCTTTCAGCCTCGGGGCCATAGACATCACGCTCCAGCGGCGCAGTGATGGGCTCCTCAGGCTCGTACTGCAGCGTGGGAACGGGGGCGACGGGCTCCCAGTCTCCCCAATACTTTTCGATAGCCTTCACCATGGCGTCGGGGTCGAAATCTCCGCTCACGCAGATGGCGATGTTGTTGGGGACATAGTATGTCGACTGGAACTTCTTGATGTTGGTGATGGAAGGATTCTTCAGGTGCTCCTGGGTGCCGAGAGTCGTCTGCTGCCCATAGGGATGATGGGGATAAAGCAGCTGGGGCACGGCCTCCCAGATCTTGCGGCTGTCCTGGGTGAGGGACATGTTCTTTTCCTCATAGACGGCCTCGAGTTCGGTGTGGAAACCACGTATGACGCTGTTGCGGAAACGGTCGGCCTGGATACGGGCCCAGTTGTCGATCTGGTTGGAAGGGATGTCCTCGGTGTAAACGGTCTCGTCGTCGCTGGTGAAGGCGTTGGTGCCGTCGGCGCCGATCATGCTCATAAGTTTGTCATACTCATTGGGGATGGCAATCTTGGACGCCTCGTAGCTGACGGAGTCGATGATACGGTAGAAAGCCTCCCGCTCCGCGGGGTCGGTAAGAGTCCTGTACTGCTCGAACAGGTTTTCTATCTCGTCAAGCAGGGGCTTCTCGGCCTCGTAGTCGGACGTACCGAACTGCTTTGTTCCCTTAAACATCAGATGCTCAAGGTAATGGGCAAGGCCGGTGGTCTCGGACGGGTCGTTCTTGCTGCCGACGCGCACGGCAATGTAAGTCTGGATGCGCGGCTGCTCCCTGTTTACGGACATAAAGACCTTCAGGCCGTTGTCCAGGGTGTAGATTTTAGTCTCGAGCGGATCCCCTTTGACTGTCTCGAACTTATTGCAGGACAGCAAGATAAGGGATGCCGAAAGAAGTGCGAAGATGATTCTTTTCATATGAAACACTAACTAATTTCGCCAAAAATACAAAAAAATCAAGTGAATCGCTTGTTATTTTCGAAAAAGTACATATCTTAGCGGCGAAGTTTTTCATAGTTTAAGTTTAGGTTAAGTAGCGGGCCGCTCGCAGTGATGCAAGCGGCCCGTGAATTTTTTTTGGCAAAAAATCAGGGCCGCTGTGCGGCACCCCCACATCGTCTTCACGGACGGTTTTACAGACGATTCGCCCTTGAGACGCACCCGAAGACAATGTCAGCACCCCCACATCGTCTTCGCGGAAGAATACTAAAGCCGGGCAAGCAACGGGAGGGCGGCAGGCTCCAGCCGACCTTGAAATTTCAAGCGCAGCGCAGAAATTTTGTAGTGGGAGGCTGGAGTCTGCCGCCCGGGAGTTGCGTGAATACGAGATGGTAGTCTGCCGCCCGGGAGTTGCGTGGATACGAGATGTTAGTCTGACGACCGGGAGTTGCGTGGATACGAGATGACAGTCTGACGGCCAGGAGTTGCCTGAAGCAACGAATCTGCAAATCTTTTAAAAGAAATATTTATAAGAAAAGTTTTGCGAATTTTTAAAGGGGTGTGACCAAAAACGAAGTATATTGAAGCCCAAAACAACAATACTATGAAAAAGACAATAGCAAAGCTCCTTTCGGCCATATCCCTTCTTTCAGTGGCCTCCTGCGAAAGCCTAATGCAGACTTTCAGCAGACAGGGAACCCTCCAGATCCGCTTCGCCGACGGCACCGTCCCGGCAACCCGCGCCGCCTTCCCGGACACCAACGACTTCATCCTCACCGTCACCGACTCCAACGGAAAACCCGTCTATGACGGCCTCTACGGAGCCGTAGAAGAAAACCTCCTGCTAGACGAAGGCACCTACACGGTCTCCGCCCGCAGCTGCGAATTCACCGCCCCCCTGTTCGACACACCTCAATACGGCGACACCCAGGTAGCGTCCATCAAAGCCGGAAAGACCACCGTCGTCACGCTCGCGTGCGTACAACTTAATTCAGGCATACGCCTGCGGATAGACAAGGCATTCATAACCTCCTACCCCAACGCAGTGCTGTATCTCAAGGCAGCGTCCGGCAGGCTCATGTATTCGTACTCGGAAAAACGGATAGCGTATTTCCAGCCCGGCACGGTAAACCTGGACATGGCCGACGGCGGCTCGGAAACCACCATTTTCACCACGAGGCTCGAGCCCCAGCAGATTCTCACCCTCGGAGTCAACGCCGGCTCGGAATCCGTCCGCGGCGGCGTCAAGGTGCAGGTCGATACCACCCGCAACTGGACCAGCGAAGACTTCACCATCGGCAGAGGAGGAGGCTCCGGAAGCGGCAAGGACAAGGCCTACAGCGTACCCGACGCCCGTCAGCACCCTGGGGAAGAAGATGTATGGGTATACGGTTACATCGTCGGCGGAGACCTGTCGTCAAGCAAATGCTCCTTCAGCGCCCCCTTCTCGTCCCGCACCAACATAGTGCTGGCAAACAAAAGTTCGGAAAAGGACAAAGCCAGGTGCCTGTCGGTCCAGCTGGCCAAAGGAAGCATACGCGACGCGCTCAACCTTGTCGACCACCCGGATCTGCTGGGAAGGCAAATATACTTAAAGGGAGATCTGGTGGAATCGTATTACGGAATACCCGGCATGCAGAACCTCTCAGAATACGAATTCAAATGATCCGCTGCCGCTGCGATCCTGCATACTCGGAGGCCGCAGGCCGACAGAAGGAGTCTGAGGGAACCCTCCCTCAGTCCCCCGGGGGTGCAGGGGGATAATAGCGTTCGTCTGACGATCGTCAGACGAACGGGTACCAAAACAGCCAGCTGCGAGCTGGCTGTTTTGGTACCCCCGAGGCGAATCGAACGCCTATCGTCGGAACCGGAATCCGAAATTCTATCCATTAAACTACAGGGGCCGGAATTGGTTTGCAAAAATACGAAAAAATTGATTAACTTTGTCAAGATGAAACGTGCATTTGTATTTCCGGGGCAGGGCTCCCAGTTCAGCGGAATGGGTAAAGAGCTGTACGATAGCTCATTACGCGCCAGGCAAATGATGGACTGCGCCTCTTCCGTCCTCGGATTCGACATAACGGACATAATGTTCAACGGGTCTGCGGAGGACCTCAGGTCAACCAGGGTCACACAACCGGCTGTTTTCCTGCATTCGGTGGCTCTCGCCGAATGCACCCCCCTTCCCGAGCCCGATATGGTCGGCGGTCACTCGCTGGGCGAATTCAGCGCCCTCGTGGCCGCCGGTGCCGTTTCTTTTGAGGACGGCCTTCGCCTTGTGGCAGCCCGCGCCGCCGCCATGCAGGAATGCTGCGAAGCCCATCCCGGCGCGATGGCGGCCATCATCGGCCTTGCCACGGAAGAAATCGAGCGCATCTGCTCGGAAACGCCCGGCATCGTAGTCCCCGCCAATTACAACAGCGATGGCCAGATAGTCATCTCCGGAGAATCCGAGGCCGTCAGCCTTGCCTGTGCCGCCTGCAAGGAAGCGGGTGCCAAGCGCGCACTCCCCCTCCCCGTAGGCGGAGCCTTCCACTCCCCCCTCATGGAGCCCGCCCGCGAGAAACTCGCCCTCGCAATCGAGGCCACCTCGTTCCACGCTCCCAAGTGCCCGGTTTACCAGAACGTCACCGCTTCCCCGGAAACGGACCCGGCAGCAATCAAAGGGAACCTCCTGCGCCAGCTCACCTCCCCCGTCCGCTGGACCCAGAGCGTACAGAGAATGCTCGCCGACGGCGCCACAGACTTCACGGAAATCGGCCCCGGCACTGTACTCCAGGGCCTTGTCAAACGCATCAGCGGCGGCAGCGAGGGCATCACGATCCAAGGAATCCAATAACCACACATCAATAATATGGCAAAAGAGAAAAAATTCATCACCTGTGACGGTAACCAGGCCGCAAGCAACATCGCCTATCTTTTCAGCGAGCACGCG
>CACZEU010000031.1 GCA_902780175.1 uncultured Bacteroidia bacterium | reverse complement strand
CTTCTGCCGTCCAGCTTTACGTTTCCGCCCTGGCCCATATGCGCATCCAGCATATTGCTGCCGGACAGCCTCATCGTGCCCATCTTGGCCGAGGACCATGTATACTTCATGCAGTAATCTTCATCGACGGTGGTGGGCTGGTTGGCCACCTCCGGGGGGAATTCTCCGGAGAACCAGCCCATGGTCATCAGTTCCGGGTCTTCGTCCATCATTTCTACATGGATAGCCTCCTGCGTCCCGTCCATGTAGCTTGGACCGACATACCACTGGGAATATGCCGGATCGAGCGGGAATACCTGGGCCGTCTCACCGGTCTTCTGCACCGAGTAGGTATTCTCCTTCAGCGCCAGGGCCATGTCGAGGGGGTCTCCCGGGGAGGCGGACAGGGCCACTCCGGTGGATGTGTAAAGCTTGCCGGCCTCGAGTGTGACGCCGTTTCGGGACAGCGAATAGGTTCCGGAGGCCGTGGTGGCCGCAATCGAGACAGTAGCGCTGGCGGCCGTCGGATACATCGACACATAAACCGTGCTGAGGCCTGACGGGCTTACGGTATAGTCGTTGACGCCGTCGCTGACCGTCAGGCTGGTGATCGTAGGGGTGATGTCGGAGGTGCCGTCGGTGAAGGACAATTTCCAGACGCAGGTTTCGTGGGTCATTTCCACGCTCTGCGGGAGTGTGGCCTCGGCGCCGTTAACAACGATGGCACCGGTGCCGGACACCAGTTCGTAATTGGCGCTGACGTCTTCCAGCGTGCCGGTCTGGTCGGTGAATATGCTCTTGGGCTTATTGAGGGTGCAACTGGAATAGGGATAACAGAAACTGGCGGTGCAGGACACCGGGTCGGCAAGGGTTGCCGTAATGGTGGCACTGCCGTCGGATTCCACCGAGGTGACGGTGGCCACGGCATCGACTCGCTGCGAGGAGGTGTTGTCGTACTGGAGGCTCAACTCTTCGCCTACGGTCCAGGAGGATGCAAGGGTGCCGTCGCCCGGGTCGGACAGGGCGCGGGAGCCGGCACCGCGCGGTGACAGCGAGGCGACAAAGGTCACCTTATTCTTAATCTGCGAGGGCTGGTCTTCGACGGTACAGGCCACTGCGGCGGCCGCGGTCAGCACAAGGGCGGCCATTATGTATGATCTGATTGCTTTCATAACACCGTTCATTTATAGTTCAAGCGGATCTCCGCCGTCAACAAAATCTCCGGCCTCGCCAAGGACGCCGCTTTCGCAAATGATGCTTCCGGGGAGCGTTTCGAGGTCATCTGCCTCCGGCCGGCTGTAAGGAATTTTCTTCAGAATCATAATAATCAGATTTTTATGGTCTTGGTTCCAAAGGTAATTAAAGTTTATTTTATAAACAATAATCTCCTGCGCATTTTGTATTCGAAAAATATTATCTTTGTGGGAAAAGTTAGAAATTTCCCACAAATGCAAGAAAATGACGGCAAATACATCTTCGGCGTGGTGAAGGTGGGCGACAAAGGCCAGATCGTAATTCCACGCGATGCCCGCAAGGTCTATGACATCAAGCCGGGCGACGCGCTGCTCCTGCTGGGGGACCAGAAGGGCATGGCACTGGTTAAGACTGAGATATTCCAGAACGCAATCGACAGGGTGATGGAGGGCCTTCCCAAATGAGAAAGCATTGGATAGACAACCTGCGCTGGGTGACCGTGCTCCTGGTGCTGCTGTACCACGTCGTTTACTTTTACAACAACAAGGGCGTATTCGGAGGAATAGGCGGTTTCGGAGAGTATCCGGAGTGCCCGCAGTATCAGGACGTGCTGATGTACATCCTCTACCCCTGGTTCATGCCGCTGCTGTTCATACTGGCCGGCATAAGCGCCCGGTACGCGCTGGACAAGCATTCCGCCGGGGAATGGTTCAAGGCGCGCACCCGGAAACTGCTGGTTCCCGGGACCATCGGCCTGTTCGTTTTCCACTGGATGGTCGGATACTTCAATACTGCGGTGGCAGCCAGGACCGGCGCGTTCGACGGCATGCCGGCAGTGGCGAAGTACATTATGATGGCCATCAGCGGCACGGGTCCGTTGTGGTTCATCCAGGTGCTGTGGCTGTTGTGCCTCGTCCTGCTGCTGGTGCGGGCAATTGACCGCAAGAGCAAGTTCTGGGCATGGTGCGGAAAGGCTAATATCGTGGTAATCATCCTGCTGGGCGTCCTGTTCTGGCTTGGGGAGCAGACCCTGATAAAGAATCCGCGCCCCGAGTCGCCTGACGGCCTGCTGAACCTCTACAAGCCGCTGTTCTACCTGGTGCCGTTCCTGCTGGGATACTTCGTATTCTCGCACGACGAGGTGCAGGAGAAGGTCGGCAAGGCCTGGATTCCGCTGATGGCCTGCGCCGTTGTCGCGGGAGGCGTGCTGATCGGCACCACCTTCGGTCAGGACAACACCTCGCCGCAGTATCTCGGGAGCCCGCTCAACTGCCTCTACGGCTGGCTGATGTGCCTCGCGATGATGGGCTGGTTCCAGGCCAGCTTCGACCGCACCGGCGCGCTCTCAGGCTACATGACCCGCTCCAGTTACGGCATCTACATCGTGCACTACCTGCCTGTAGCCGCCCTGGGCTATATGATGAAAACCTACACCAAACTGCCGCCGGTGGCAATGTACCTCATCCTCGCCGTGGCGGTATTCACCCTGTCTCCACTGCTGTACGAGATTATCCGCCGCATACCGCTGGTGCGCTGGTGCGTGCTGGGGGAGAAGCGCCGGAAGCAGTAATTTTCACTTACGGCAGTTTTTAGTTATCTTTGGAGGATGAAACGTTTATTTATTGCGACAGCCATTCTCCTGTCCGTGCTTTCCTGCACGCCGGTGGAAATCGATTTCTGACGTGGCGGACATCGGGAAATACAAGGAAGACCTGACGCAGCACCTCCTGTCTTACTGTACGGATACGGGGCTGCTGAAGGGGTCGCTGCTTTCGTCTCCGGATATCGACGAAGCCTGGCTTCGCTACGCACCGTCGCTGTATGGCGACGCCGTCAGGAATTTCAACGATTATCCCGAATTCTGCCTTGGCTGCGCCGGGTATCTGGGAATGGCCGTGGCTTTTCTCTGGGACAAAGACTGGCTCCGGTATAAAGACTCCCCCTATTCCTTTTTCCTGGGGGACCGGGGATTCGACGACATGGACGACCACATCACGGACACAATCCTCCGGGACCGCAAGCACAGCGTTCCGGCAATGCAGTCCTGTGCCGTCGATGCCTGCCACTTCCTCATGAGAGAGGGGCCCGAGCCGGGTACCGCGGAGGCCTACAGGATGTTTCTGGCTACAGTGGAAGTAATGTTCAAGACCGGCGCCGCCATAGAGCTGTGCCGTCTTGGATATAAATTCGAGAAGGTCGCCTGAGACTTGTTCCGGGGGCTTACCCTGCCGGCGCGGTCAGGCCTGCGCCTCGTCGTTCTTGGGTTCTTTTTTCTCCTTCAGGCTCTCGAGTTTGTCGTGGGCCTTCTCTGCGAGCGCTTCACCTTTTTCCCTTGCTTCAGCAAAGAGTTCCTTCGCCTTGGGGGCGGCTTTGTCGTAGAGTTTTTTGGCGCCTTCCTTCACTTCGCCGGCGGCCTTGCTGAGCTTCTCGCTGGCTATCGTAGCCGCATAGGTGAGTTTTTCTTCGAGGGTCACTTTGCCGTCACCGTTGAGGTCGCGGGGGTCTTTTTTTTCTTCTTCCATGGCTGATGTTGTTCTGTATTCTGTTTCATACAAAGATAAGGAAAAATTTGGGCAAATTCATTTTGGACATAATTATATCCTTTTTTGGAGACCAACCGCCTCCGTGGGATCAAAAATCCTGTTTTTGATCCAGAATGCGGCGCGGACGCCCAAACTGGATCAAAAATCCCGAAAACGATCCCGAACGGGTAGCCGTGGCCCCCAAACGGGATCAAAAATCCCGAAAACGATCCCGAACGGGTAGCCGTGGCCCCAAAGGGGATCAAAAATCCTGAAAACGATCCAGAACGGGCAGCCGGACGCCCAAACGGGATCAAAAATCCCGAAAACGATCCCGAACAGGTAGCCGTGGCCCCAAAGGGGGAAATGAGCGGAGAAGAACTCCTCGTGTCGGAGGATAGATCCTAACGGATAAAGTCCTTAAGCAGCTTGTGCAGGAGCTTGTTCACGTCGTCGTCATCCGTGGGGAAGGATGCGAAGGTGGGGTTCTGCTTGTTGTAGTAGACGATGCGCTGTTCCTGTTTGTCTATGACTACGCAGATCATCTCGTTGCCGTACGGGTCGCTGGGGGTGTAGATTCCGGACGGGTTGGTGAGACCGGTGATTCCTGTGAGTTCTTCTGCAACCCGGTCGACGACTTTGCTGGCCGCCTTGGTAATCCTTTCCCTGTTGTATGCGTCAACCGTGGTGGTATAGCCGAGCGAATAGATGAAGAGGCCGTAGCGGTTGTCCACCCCGTCCAGGCGCTTGAGTATGGATTTGGGGATGCGCATGCGGTCGAGCTGGTCTTTCTTGATGTCGGTGATGTGCCATGCCCATTCCACTGCATCATTGTCCTCGCCCTGATAGTCGGCCTCCATTACGTCCGTGAAGGGAAAGCGCTCGGAGGAGATGATGTTGGTGATGAGCCTGGTGGCTTTGTCGATGTTGCTCTGGCTGAGGGAACGGCCGTCGGTGTCGTACAGCACCATATATGCGCAGGGCTTGAGGAATGCGAATTCGCGGATGTCGGACAGTTTGGTTCCGGAAGTCGTGTAGCGGGCGTTTCCGCAGGATGCGAGCGTAAGCAGCACGAAGGGGATGAGTAGCAGGGATAAGCGCTTCATGATTGTATGTTTTTTTATTGTTGTCGGCAATGTGACAAATGTAAGGAATTTCCGATAAAAAAGAATCACCGGCTAACGAATTCCACCCCGAGGCTCCTGCACACGGTCTGTGCGGTGCGCCTTCCGGTCTCCGCGGCAACGGGAAGCCCCCCCGAAAACGCCGTCCGCTGGCCCGTGAAGAATATTCCCGGCCGGTAGCTTATAGGGGCGTTGGCGTTGAAATGCCAGGGCCTCCATTCGCTCATATAACTGCCTTCGAACGTATCGCAGTAGCGTTCCCAGGTGAGCGGGGTAGCAAGGTCGGTGGCCTCCACGAGGCCGCGGGTCTGCGGCAGGTGCTCCTCAATCCGGGAGATGAATTCCGCAATCACCTCCTGTTTGCGCTGCCTGTACAGGCCCTCTTCCCGCATGGCTTTCCAGTAGTGGTAACTGTTTCCCGGAAGGATGCAGGTAAGGGTGGTGCAGCCCTCGGGAGCGTACCCTTCGACCAGTGCGTAATTGTTGACGGTGATGGAATCAAAACGCAGCCCGCCCGCCTCCAGTGGCCGTTTGAGCACTATCTGCATACAGCGCGGGCAGTCGGAAAGGTTGGCACGGACGCCCAGTGCGACGAACATGCACTGCGCGGTGCTGAGTTTGCTGCGGAGGCGCCTTGCCCAGCGGTCCTGGAGCGGCTCCGGGAAGAGTTTGTCGATGGCCGTGCGGGCGTCGGAGGAAATGACCACGGCGTCGCTCTGCATGGGGCCGCCCTCCGTCAGCACGGTTACGCCGCCATCGGCCTCTCGCACACCCAGGGCCGGCGTGCGGTAAAGGATACGCCCGCCCAGCGAGGTGAATGTGTCCGCCATATTCTGCGACAGGCGCAGCGAGCCCCCTGCGGGATATCCGCCGTCTCCGTCGTCAAAGGTGCTCAGGGTGTAAATGAGCGACAGGGCGTTGATTTTCGGGTCGACCACCGTGCCGAGCAGCCTCCGTATGTGCGGACTGCGGAAGCGCTTGATGTACCTTCCGGCCGAAATGCTCATAAGATACGGCGTCAGGAGCACTGCGGGGCCCATTTTGAGGAACTCCACGAGCGAAAAGCGGCGCGGGTGCCGTACCTTGAGCCCTCCGATATCCTGGACGGGGGAGTGGAAGAAGGTGAAGCACCAAATGTGGAAACGGAGCACCGCGAGGGCCGCCTTGTCCCGGGGCGAGAAGGCCCCCAGGGTCTGCTGCATCTTCCTGGCGCTGCGGGGCAGTTGCAGGACGATATCCCCGTCCACCAGGGTGTAGACGGGGTCCTTGTAGAATATGGGATTGCCGGCACCCAGGGCGCCGGTTTCCTTCCAGATATCGTACAGGGGCAGTCCGGGCCTGGAGCCGATGAGCCAGTGTATGCCGCCCTCGAAGGTGTAGCCCTTGCGTTTCCAGCTTGTAGATACGCCTCCCGGTCCGGTGGCCTTCTCAAGGACCGTCGTCCGTATCCCGGACCGTTGGGCGTATATGGCGCAGGTCAGGCCGGAAATCCCGGCACCGATGACCGTCAGCGTTTTCACACGTTCTCCGGTCTCTTGCGGCGCCAGTTGAGGATGGGCAGCAGGAATGAAATGACCGCCGCTCCGATCCAGAACCAGCTTACGTAGGTATAATCGTGGACCATCACTCCGCCGACTTCCTTCATGTGGCCGTCGAGGAGGAGGCCGGTGACGACGTTCTGCAGGCCGGCGGCGGCATATGACGCCATGCCGACGATGCCGAGTGCGGCGCCGGTGGCCTTGCGGGGCACGAGGTCGACCGCCATCAGGCCTCCGAGGAAGCTGATGAGCACGCCGATTGCGATGCCGAACAGCACCATCGCCACTATGGAAACCCACTTCTGCGGCCCCCCGAAGAGGAACAGCGCCAGTGCGATGGCCTCCAGGATACCCGCCACGAATGCGGGATACTTGCGGTCACCCTTGAACACGGCGTCCGAGAACCATCCGGAGAATACCGTACCGATCAGTCCGAATATGGGATTGATGCCGACGATGGCGCCCGCCTCAGCCAGGCTGTAGCCGCGGGCCTCCTGCAGGAAGATGATTCCCCATTCGTTGATGGCGTAACGGCTCATGTACATGAATGCGCTGGCGGCGGCAAGTATCCACACGCCCGGATTGCGGATGACGGTGGCCTGCTGACGGCGAACCTCTGCGCGCTTCTCGGATGCAGGAACCGCAGGCTGTGCGGGCTCGCCGGAGAGGGTTTCAATGGACGGAAGTCCCTTGCTCTCGGTGCTGGGATGCAGGAAGAAGACGATGAGCAGGACTCCGAGGATTCCGGCGAGAGCGGCTCCGAAGAAGCCCCACTTCATTCCGAGGCCTGCCACGAGGGCGCTCACGAACACGAACGAAAGGCCTTCGCCGATGTTGTGCGACGAGCTCCAGAATCCGTAGAACGTGCCGCGTATGCGCAGCGGGAACCATCGGGTAAGCCCGATGACGCAGGGCGGTGCACCCATGGACTGTGCCCAGCCGTTGATGGCCCAGCACACGGCAAAGCAAATGAACAGCGTGGTATTGGCCATGTTGCCTTCCATTGCGCTGACGCCGAGTATGCCCATGATGAAGTTCATGGCGACCGAAATGATGAGGCCGGTGGCCATGAAGCGCTTGATGTTGGCGTTGTCGGCGAGGAAGCCGTTGACGAACTTGCCCACGGCATACGCCCAGTACAGGCAGGCGCCGATCGTACCGAGCTGCGTGGCGTTGAGCAGGCCGGCGTCGATCAGCGGCTGCTTCATCACGCCCATCGACAGGCGACAGACGTAATAAAGGGCGTAGCCGAAGGTGGCCGCAATGAAAGTCTGGATACGGAGACGTTTGTAGGTCTTGTCAACCTTTGCCTCCGGCACAGGAGCCGCTGCGGCCGGAACGTTTGAGAAAAAGTTTAGGATTCCCATAATTCTTATAAATCAGATACGTTGCCGCCGCCGTCGGTGAAGTTGGTGTCGGAGCAGATGGCGATGGTTCCTGTGTGATGGCAGTTCTTGATGGTACTGCCGGCAACGGAAGTAGCTGCGATTTCTCCTATTACGGTAGCCGCTTTGGGCGCTGTGATGTCCTTGCAATAATTATAACAACCGTCAACAATGCTTCCGGAGTCAAGTTTAGCCACAATGCCGGCGGAGAAATAGCCCTGCGTCGCAGTAATCTTGGTGCCATGGAATTTACAGTTCGACAAGGTGGAGTTGACCGCCCAGCCGACAATGCCGCCGGTTACGTGGTTATACATATTGTAAACAACAGTAACATCGCAATCAGATATATCTGCATATTCGGAGTAGGCCACGATGCCTCCGCAGGTGCCGCGGCGCGCTCCGACGTTTCCTTCACTATAATTCCACGAACAGTCGGAAATCGAAATATGGTTGCTGGCTGTACCTTTGATAAACCCGGCAATACCACCATCAGCAAAGATATTCTCCGCCGGGGTATCGGTGTTATTACTGGCATTGAGATTCGTGACACCTGTATTGGAACACCCGGAAATGGCGGAAGCACCCATAAGGGTTCCTACTATTCCACCCAGATACAGAGACTTGCTGGCTGCGGTATAGTTGCTAGTGTGAACATTTCCGCTGTTGACACAATCGGTAATGGAGATATTCTTATCGGAATAACCAAGAATTCCGCCCACGTGATTATTAGAATGTAAACCACCGTTTGCCACATTGAAAAGCACCTCACCGGCATTGCCGGAACCGCCTTCATTCACGCATCCGGAGAAAGTCCCGTCACCGTCCATCTTGCCGGCAATACCGCCAAGATATGCTTTTTCGACGACTCTGGAGGTGTGAGTCCACCTGAAGTTTATGTATCCGGCATTCTTCGCGTTCTGGACAGAGCCGGACGTTATTCCGACAATTCCACCCAGATAGTAGCCATCAGCAGCTGAAATCTTATTGACATTGGTGTTGAAGTAAACGAGACCGGTATTTACGATAGTCTTTGACGGCCCTCCGTTTAGGGATCCACTGTTCCAACCAATGATGCCCCCCAGTGCAATTCTGAATCCCGTACTGCTCATTTCAGTCCTGCTAAGTTCAACTGAACCTTCATTGCGGACATTGGAAACAGATGATGAAGTATTTTCACCGATAATTCCTCCGATGTACGGAATCCTTGCGCCGTAGATAGGATCCACACCGGTAGTACCGAAGGCAATGTTGCCTTTGTTTACCGATTCGTCTCCTTGAATGGCGCCGGCGTTCAATCCGGCAATACCGCCTGCAGCTTGAAGGCGCGTATTGGAATTGTTCTGGATATTACCGTTGTTGGTACAACCATCGATGGTTCCTGACGCACCGTTCTTTCCGACGATTCCTCCGGTTTTGATTATCCTTGCCAGAGAATCATCATCAGTGTTGCGGATAATGGTGATAAGGATGGCAGCATTATTCGTGCAGGAAGAAACGGTACAGTCATTTACTTCGCCGACAATTCCCCCGGTGACGGAATGGTAGGCTTTCAAGGTCTTGTTGACAATATGGCCTTGTGTGCCTGTATATGCCCCTTCAATGAGGGCATGATCCGCTGTAGTGCTGCAGGACGTAATGGAGCTGCCGCCGTCGGCATGGCCGACAATTCCTCCGATGATAAGATACGGATTGGTCTTGTCGGTAGATGTTACCTGGGCTTCATTGCTTATTGCCCCCTTGAAGAAAGAGTCACTTATGCTGCCGGCATTGGAGAACCGTCCCACAAGGCCGCCGATGATGAGTTTTCCGGTTGTAGTAAATCCTGCGGGAGTTGAAATGAGTCCGGAGTACTCGCAGCCGTTCTGAAGTTTACCCACGGTCGTACGGCCTGCAAGACCGCCGAGTGTAGTCATCTTGGTAACATCGGCAACTGCAGCGAGGCTGATGTCGGCCGCAACCTTTACATTGTCGAGCACACCCTTGTGGTAACCGACGACGCTGCCGAACATCGCCTCGGTGGTGTTGGGATGCGTGAATGTGAACGAGCAGGTGCCATCGACGGTCAGGTCCTTGACGGTGCCGGCATCCTGTGTTGCCTTGAAAACGGGTACGGTAGCGGCAAGGCCGGCGATGGTGTGGCCCTGGCCGTCAAAGAGGCCGCTGAAATAGAAGTCTTCCGCGTCTCCGGCGGCCTCTTTCAGACCGATGCCGCCGGTTGAATTAAAATCCGCAGACGTAGTGGCGTCGAAGGTGATATCCTGCTCCAGGCCTACCTTGAGGTCGCCACCGAGGCTCTCGTAAGCCTTGGCATTGTATTCCTGGGCAAAGGTAACAAGGTCGGAGGCCGATGTGATAACCACGTCGAACTGGGTCCCGGTGGGCTTGAATTCTATTGCGGGGAAGGCCTTGATGACGCCCTTGTCCATATTCTTGCTGCCGGTTGTGGAAACGGTCATGAAATGGCCCTTCACGTCCAGAATCTTGACGGAGAAGCTGTAAGTGCCGGCAGGCACGGGGACGAACAGGTCGAGTGCGCCGCTGGCGGGGAGGTCCCATGGGCCTGCCACGCGGACCTTGCACTCGTCTGCCGACGCGCCGGCGGCGGGAGTCAGTCCGGCATTCTCGAAGTCAACCGTGAAGTCGCCGTTCATACGTACGGACTCCGTGGAAATCTCTACGTACGCGATCTGATGGATGTCGGGCGAAGCGTCGCCGCTCTGCTTGAGAGCCAGGTGCAGGCACGAGGTGAGCGGGCTCAGGGCCAGGTCGGGATCGTTGCTGCGGCCGCCCAGGGGCAGGACGCCGTTCTGCACGGTTGCAGGAAGGGTTACGGTGGAGGCGTCTTTCCAGATGCTTGCCGGATAGACGGCATCGTAGGGTGCCGTGAGGGTGCCGTTGACCGTAAACGAGGCGTTCGTGCTTTCGGCGGGAACGCCCGACAGGGCTTCGGAAGCTATGCCGTTGACTGCAAGGCAATCGCCGTCCGCCCAATAGAGCTGCCGGCTGCCGGCTGCGGCGTCGCCGACTACGGTCCTGGTGGAGGGTGCGGAGACGGTGAACACGGTCTTTTCCGCCATGGGAGCGTCCGGATGGATCTCCATTGTGCATCCGCAGGCCAGAGCTGCAAATGCCATTATGACAGCAGAAGATTTCTTCATATCACCACTCCTCCATTTCCTCCGGAATTGCGGGCAGTGAAGTACACACAATGTACTCATATCCGAAGTCTTCCAGATACAGCTCCGGTGCCCTGTAAACATATTTCTTATTCTCCATAATCATTTGTTACCAAGATACTTTGCGTCTGTGTTCGTTTCCGAACCGGTCTTCTACCACGATGGTACCGGTGCCCGTCGAGGGGACGGATACCCGGAACAGGGTGTTGGGATAGCCGGTGGTGGATTCGGTGTAGTCGCTGCTGTTCTTGAGATTTGTATTGTAGGTCTTGTAATAGGTACGCATCTGGGTGTCGGCCGCATCGTGCCTGTCGGCGTCTTCCACGAGTTCCATCTGCTTGGTGGAGCCGTTGACGATGATGTACGGATCGTCCCATTTGCTGTCCCACAGGAAGACGTTGACGTACATATAGGAGTCGCCGTAAGTTCCCGGAGGCATCATGCTCATCTGGTACGATTCGTCCAGCACGGAGCCGTCCTTCATCGTGGCCACATAATTCTTGTACGTCCATTCGCGCAGCGAGAACACGGGTGCGACACTGCCGCCCTGGAACACGCCCGTCTGGTACTTGTTGGGATGGAAGCGCCAGGACTTGATGTCGCCGTTACGCACCTCGACTACGGTGAGGCCGCGAGGAGTGCCGGCAGACAGGTACTCGTTGGTCCACAGTTCACCGGTGGAACGGGCGAGGACGTGCACCTCGATATTGCGGTTGGCGTGGGCTGCGGTGTAGTTGTAATTGTACGTCTGGTGGGCGTGTCCGGCCCAGTTGTGCACCTTCTTGAAACTGCGTATCAGTTTGGTGTATTCCTCGCCGTACAGGGTGTTTTCATCCTTCCAGACTTCGTGGCCGCTGACTTTGCGGAACATGGGGGCGTGGGAGCAGACCATCAGGGTGGTGTTCCTGTCGATGAAGGAAAGGTCGGCCTGGAGCCACTTCCAGTCGCGTGCGGTAAGGCCGGTATTGTAGCCTTTGAGGCCTGAGGACGTGCGGTACATCACCATGTCGTCCAGCATCACGAAGTGCATGTTGCCGATGTTGAACGAGTAGCAGGTGGGACCGAAGTGGGCCTCGTAGTCCGCCGCGCCGGCAGCATCGTCTGCAGCATTGGGATTGTGGTCGTGGTTGCCGATGATGTTGTAGGTGGGGTAGCTGACGGTGCCCATATTGGCCTCGTAGTCGTCCAGCAGGGACATGTTCTCGTGCACGAGGTCTCCGAGGCAGATACCGTATATCTGGCGGTCGGTGACCTGCTGGGACATCTCCTTGAGTTCCTTGTACAGGTCGTTCACGCAGGTGGTGGACTTGTAGGCGACCTTGTCCAGCGTGGCCGTGCGGGCGCGCGGCTGGGGATCCGCGGTGATGTAGAGGGTGCAGTTGTCCGGATTGGCCACCGGAGTGAGTTCAAAGGAGCATTGGTATGCCCCGCCGCTCATGCGGAGGGATGAAATCTCCTTGTAGAACACCGGTACGCCGCCGTTCATGGGAGGAAGGTACCCCGAAGGGGTGCTGACGAAGATGTATTTGGACTCGCCGACGTCGGTCATCAGGTAGAAATTACCGTCTTCATCGGTGCGTACGCACTTGACCCCGTCGGAAACGACCACCTTGGAAAGAGGCTTGCCGTCGGTGTCGGTCACGCGGCCCTGAACGTTGTATCTTTCCAGCGTGAAGGTTTCTTCCTCCAGGTCCGGTATCGTAAGTTCGCCTGCATTCGCATCGGCTGCGGGTGCATAACCGAAGGCTGCGGGAAGTACGAGGCGGCCGGCATCGAGCGTGGCCGAAGCCTTGCGGACCATCGTCATCGAGCCGCCGTCGGCATCCGTCAGGGTGACGGAGAAGCCGGAGGCATAGGTGCGTGCGGGTACGGGGAAAAGGATTTCCACGGGCACGGAAGGGTCGAGGGCCTGCGAAAGGCTGATCTGCAGCGACTGGTCCGCCGGTGCGGATGATGCCCCTGTCAGCATGCCTGCGGCGTAATCGATGGTGAAATCGCCGCTTACCTGTTCGCCCGCGCCGCCCTTGAAGACGATGGATGTGATGGTCTTGCCGGGCGCGGATGCGCTTGCGAGGACCGAGAGGCCGATTACCGGGCAGAGGCTGCCCAGCTGGGCCGCTCCTTCGGACGTCATCCGGCAGGCCATGGGCACCGGAACACCGGCTCCTGCAGTGTAATCCAGCACAGCGGGAAGGGTGACGGTGGAGGCGTCTTTCCAGTACGAAGCCGGATAGAGCAGGTCGTACGGAAGCGTGTGCTGCCCGTCAAACGTGAAGGTCGCGCTGGTGCTGCCTGCCGCTACTCCTGAAAGGGGAGCGGAGGCCGTACCGCCGAGGCTTACACAGTCGCCGTCGGCCCAGAACACCTTGCGCCTGCCGCTCTCGGAGGGACCCACGGTGGTCTTCGTGGCCTCCGGGAGGCCGACGGAAATCACCACTTTGCCCGGACCCTCCGGCTCAATGGCGGATTCCCGGCATCCTGCCGGCAAAAGCACTGCCGGCAGGATCAGGAAACCGAGAAGCAATGAATGTATTTTCATCACTTGATGTGCTAAAGGTCGGCTGCATTGCCGCTGCCGGTGAAATTGCTGTCGCCGCAGATGGCAATGGCGGACTTGTAATGGGAGTTGTTGATGGACGTGCCCTCGACCGACTGGCCGGCGATACCGCCTGCTGCAGCGATTGCAGCGTCATTCTTTTTGACAGACTCCAGATAACTGGAGCAGCCGCTCACGGAACTGCCTTCGTCAAGCTTGCCTATGATGCCGCCGCCTATCTGTACCTGGGTAGTCTGGATTGTGGAGCCTTTGTATGTGCAGTTGCTGATGGTACTGTACTGGGCGCCCGCAACGATGCCGCCATAGAAGTAGCCGGACTGGGAAGTGAAGTCGTTGGGGTAGGAGCATCCGGAAACGGTTGCATATTTGGCAAGACCGATGATTCCGCCAACTGCGCCGCGGCGTCCTACTACGGAAGCGGTGCTTTCTACAGAGCAATTGGAGACGGGGATGAGCGCTCCGTCGGCACCTGCGACAAGACCTGCGATACCACCGACGGTCGGGCAGTCGTAACTGCCGATGCTGCGGTTGCTGAAGTGGTCGTTGTTAATCTGGGCGTCACCTGTAACCTTGCAATTTGCAATCGAGGAAGCTCCGGTGACAAGGCCTGCTATGCCGCCGATGGTGAAGGAAGGGACCTTGCGGTTGTTGTTGCCGCTGGAGTCGCCGCCCTTGATGGAACCGCTGTTGCTGCAATTGTTCTTGAATGCAACGTTGCTTGCGTAACCTGCGAGTCCGCCAAGGTAAATGTAATCATAGGCGACTACGTGAGGATCGTCCGTGTTTCCGGCATGGCCGTCTTCGGAGCACTTGTCGTTGGCTGTGAAGGTAATCTTTCCGGAATTGGAGCATGCCGACATATCTACGGTCTCTGCGGCGAGCACCTTGCCGGCGATACCGCCGAGATAGACATACTGGATACCGACCATTTCTTCGACTTTGGATTTTGCAGCGCAAGTATATGATACCATGCCGCTGTTGGACGCACCTGCCATGGCCTCTGTGCTGTATCCAGCGACGCCGCCGATGAAGAATCCATAATCATTGGATTCTGTGGGCGTGCTGCACTTTCCTACACCGTTGGACTCGGTAATATCTCCGGTGTTGACGTAACTGCCAGTGGTGAGCGGGCTTTGGTTCTTACCTATCACGCCTCCGATGTGGATGGCGTAGCCGGTGGTGGTTTCGATACGGCTTATATTGAGTTTGGCCGCGTTGCTGAGGTTGCCTGCGGTCGCACCGCTTTCATTGCTGCCGATGGCACCGCCGAGGTAGAGCATACGGGCACTGTAGGGCTTAAAGTGCGCAGTGCCTACTCCGATTGTAGCGGGGTCTGCATTCTCGCAGTTGGAAACCGTTCCGTAGTTGCGTCCGACAATACCTCCTACGTAGTGCATCTTGGGAGTTGCGCGGTCGATGATGGTTGCGGAATTGAGGCATCCGGTTACTGCGGCCTCGGCGCCGTTGTAGCCGACGATACCGGCCACGTTGAGGTAACGGCCGTTCAGATTGCCGCTCAAGCCGCGGTCTGCGGAGAAGATATTGACTATCCTTGCAAAGTTCTGGCAGTCTGCGACGGTACCGTTGTTCCTTCCTGCAATACCTGCGATGGCATAGTGGTAGGCGTTGGCGGTGTGGGTGACAATGGTGCCGGTGTATGTGTGGTCCGTGCCATCGTTAAGCGTAACTGAAATGCCGGTCGCATCATCCATCACGATGCATTTTTCGATGGTTCCGTTGTTGAATCCGGCAATGCCGCCGATCATCAGCTGGGGATTGGTCTTGAAGTCACTGGCCTCTGAAGAAGCTACCATCTGGCTCTGGTTGTCGATGGTTCCGCTGAAGCGGCAGGACTCTATTATTCCTGCCTCGTTGGAAACGTATCCAACGATACCGCCGACGAGGATCTTCTTGTCGGCCGCCTTGTAGCCGCTGCCGAGGACGATCTTGCCGCCGAAGGAAGAGTCGGTGATGGTTCCGGAAGTTGAACGGCCGGCGATGCCGCCAAGATAGGAGGCCTGGGAAACGGTAGCGTCCTTCATGCTAATCGTCGCGTTGACGTGGACGTTGCTGATGGCAGACTTGTTATATGCTATCAGGGCTCCGAAACGGCCTTCCGCTTCGTTTCCGTGGGTAAATTTGAACTCGCAGGTCGAGTCGATTTCGAGATCCTTGATGACGCTTCCGGTTCCGGTGGCTGCAAAGAGGGGAACGTTCGCCTTGAAGTTCCTGATGGCCTTTCCGTTGCCGTCGACTGTCCCGTGGAAGTGGTGCTCGTCGCTGCCGATACCGCCGGTGGCTGCGAACGCGGAGCTGGAGCTGTCGTTGAAGCTGATGTCGTTCAGGAACGTTACGACGAGGTCGTCGCCGGCTTCGTCATAGTCGCCTGCATTGTACTTCTGGGCGAAGGTCACGAGGTCGTTTGCGCTGCTGATGGTTACGCTGCTCTCTCCTGCGGCGGGTGCGAATGCGAATTCACCTGCGGAGTAGATATGGCCGGCCTCGAGGGTCTTGGACTGGGCGAGACTCTTGGTCATCGAGTGGCCCTGGTCGTCGGTGATGGTAAAGGAGAATCCGGATGCATACTCACGTGCGGGGACCACGACGAAGACCTCGAGGGGCGTGCTCGCGTCGAGCGCTGCATTGATGCCGGATACGGTGACCGACTTGTCCGCTGCGGCGGAAGAACTGCCGCTCAGGCTTGCTGCTGCATAGTCGAGCGAGAATTCACCGCTGACCTGCTCGCCGGCGCCTCCCTTGAAACTGACGGAGGAGATGTTGTCGGCGTCGGATGCAGATTTGAGGATGGGGAGTTTGATGACGGCGCAGAGATGCTTGACGGAGAGATTCTCTACGCTGGAGCCGCTGCCTGCCATGGGAAGGACGCCGCTGGCGAACGATCCGGCCACGTAAGCCTGGTTGGCGGGCAGTTTGACTTTACCTGCGGCGCTGTATGCCTCTGCGGGATACAGGACGTTGAGAGGGGCGGATACGGCGGAAGTGAGAGTGAAGACCGCTGATGTGCTCTTGTCGGCTACGCCGGAGAGAGCTGCGGACTCTACGCCGTTGACGTTGATCTTGTCTCCGTCGACCCAGTAGACTTTTCGGTTGGAGCCTTCCTTGTCGCCGAGGACGGTCTTGGTGCCGGGGGTGCCCAGGCAGATTTCGGTGATACCCTCACCTGCGGGAATGATGGTCTCGGGAACCGCGGGTTCCTGCGAGCAGCTTGCGAGCAACGCCGTTGCCGCGAAGCAGAAGAAGAAAGCACGTGTTCTCATAGCCATTCAAGATTTTCTTCGATTAAATCAGGGGTGTCCAGTGATCCCGTGAGGGAATCGTCGAGGAGCCTGTCCGGAAGACAGGCGACTTCCTCGAAGGAGGGTGACTTGTAATACTTTTTCTTCATAGGGAATTGTGTTTATTTAGTGTTGATAATTACCAGTTTATGCTTTGGGTATATACGTTTCCGAAGAGGTCGGTGACGCGGATTTCACCGCCGGTCGCACCGTGGGTTGGTTTGACTTTGAATATGACGGCCTCCGGGTCGGGCTTGCAGTATTTGCGGGTCGTCTGGTTTGTGATGGTACCGAACAGGTCGTAGTAGTCCGGGTCTACGCCGGGGGCGTATTCCATGTCGGCTACGAGCTGTCCGCCCTCATACCACTGGGGGGTGCTCCAGCCCTCGGACCAGTTCCAGATGTTGACGCGTACGCAGCCGTCCGAACTGCGTTCGGGCGCGAATGCGCGCATCTGGAAGTCCTTGTCCTTGCCTACGGACTTGTAGTACCAGCTGAGGGAGTCGCCCTTCACGCTCATGACCATATAGCCCTGGGGGTCTCCCTTGGCGCCGAGCCAGTTGTTGAAGCGGAGCGCGCCGGTGCAGCGTGCCACGCTGATACACTGGATGTTGGGGGCTCCGTGCCTGGTGTCCTTGCCCTTGTAATTGTAGTAGAAGTTGACGTGATTGTGTCCGTTCCATGCATAAACCTCCTTGTAGGCGGACAGGACCGGGAGATAATCGTCGTAGTGCAGGCTGTAGACGTTGTGCGAGCCGTGAGGGGACTTGTTGGGGGTCTTGAAGGGGTTGTGGTGTGTGCAGGTCACGAGGACGCGGTCTTTGGGTATGTACGCGAGGTCGGCCTTGAGCCATTCCAGGGTGCGGTCGTCCAGGCCGTAATGATACGAGGATTTGGTGTCGGGACGGTCGTACAGGATGTCGTTCATCACTATGTAGTGGATGTCGCCGATGTCGAAGGAATAGTGGTCGGGACCGACGTAAGTCTCGTAATAGACGTTGCCCTGCTCGGTCTCGAAGAGGGTGCCCTGGTCGTAGTCGTGGTTGCCTATCACGTTGAACGTGGGGCAGTTGATTGTTGCCGCGATGTCCATGTAGTCGTCCCAGGCGTACATATAGTTGTACACCAGGTCGCCGAGGTTGATGGAGTAAACCTCTCCGGGGCAGGAGGCGCGGAACGCCTCGATGTCCGGGGCGACCGATTCGGCCCAGGCTTCCATGGAGCCGTCGACTCCGTACGGGCGCACCTGGGGATCGGCCACCATCATCACCGTGTAATCCTTGACGGGTTCGCGCGTGGACAGGACGAAATCGGCCTGCACGGCCTCGGCGTAACGGGGGATGCGGCGGAAGAACATCGGCACTCCGTTGAGCGTGGGAATGTTGACGCTTGCAGGGAGGCTGAGGTAGATGAAACGGGCCTCGGCGAGGTCGCTCGTCATGGAATAGGTGCCGTCCGCGGCGGTGCTGACGCACTGGCGGCCGTCGGTGACGACTATGCCTTCAAGGGGCTTGCCTCCGGTGGTGACTACGCGCCCGGATACATTAGGTGCGCCGGCAGCCGCCTTGACGGGCCTGGCGTAGGTGTCGGGTGCGTCGCCGCCGGTGACAACCCCCACAGAGGTCGCGCAGATCTGTCCCTTGCGGCCGGAAACGCAGGTGACCTGGCCGTCGGAGGAGCAATCCTTCACGAATGCCCTCAGGCCCTGGCCGCCTTCGGCATAAGCCACGATTCCTGCGGCGTGGATGGCGTTGCGGTTGGTGGCGTCGTACTTGTTGCCGCCCGCACCGGCATAGATGCTGCCGTGGTTGATGCAGTCGCGTACGTATGTGCCTTCCTTGGCGTCCTTCACGACGTAGATGTTGCCTGCGATGCCTCCGGCGGTGCTGCGGGAGCGTGAACTGATTCCGTCGAAGCGGATCTCGCCGTAGTTGATGCAGGCGCGGATGCGTACGGGACGTCCGATGTTGCCGGCTATGCCACCGGTATTGGAGGGCTGCTCCACGGTGGATACCACCTTGCCGTAGTTGAGGCAGTCGGCTATGACCAGCGCGGCGTGGGGCATGCCCACGATGCCTCCGACGTTGGCTGCGCACTCGCCTGTGGCGCTTACGGGGCCGAAGTTGTCGCAGCGGATGATGTCGGCCTTGGTCTGGCCCGCGATGCCGCCTACGCGTTCGACGCCCTTCACGCTGCCGTCTTCGGTGGCGCGGATTTCAGACTCCACCTTGCCGCGGTTGATGCAGTACTTGAGCGTGACGGGAGCGGCGTTGCCGCAGATGCCGCCGACGAACATCGACGAGATGCTGCCGATGGCCGAGACGTCGCCGGTGTTCTCGCAGCGGGCGACGGTGTTGCCGGCCTTGGCACGGCCGCGGGTGCCTCCGCAGATGCCGCCCAGGTCGAGGGTGACGGTTTCCTTGTTGTCTCCGGAGACGTCGGAGAAAAGCTTGCCCTCGTTCCTGCAGCCGAGGATGACGAAGCCGTTGTATCCGCAGATGCCTCCGATGTAGATGGGTGCGACGGCGTAGGAACAGTTGTGCTTGATGCTGCCGCGGTTGATGCAGTTTCGGATCATGCCCTCGTTGGTGTCGGCGATGAATCCGGCACGGAACTCGTCAGACTTGGAAGAAACCTGCATGGAGCAGGAGGCGTCGATTACGAGATTGCGTACCTCTGCACCGCTTGCAATGAGGTGGAAGAGGCCGCCGGAGGCCTTCCAGCCCTTGATGCAGAAACCCTTGCCGTCGAACTTCCCGGTGAAACGCTCGATACGGGGCAGCTTGCGTACCTTGGAGAGGTCGATGTCGGCGGTCAGCACGACCGTGCTGTCGGCGTCGCACCACTGCGAGACGTCAGTCCCGGCGTTGCAGGCCTCGATGAAGGCCTGGAGGTCCTTGGCGGAGCCGATGCCGCCCGCGTACGAGAGCGCGCACGCGAAAAATGCGGCGATTATGAGAATGTGCTTCTTCATTACCACGTGATTGTTGATGAATATGTATTGCCGAACCTGTCAGTTACACTTACCGTGCCACTGCCGTGTTCGCTGTGTTGTTCTTGTAGAACAGCGTTATGTCCCAGTCGGAATAGGAATACCGGTAGTCCTTGGTTGTCACACGCTTCATCGCCGCCGGAACGCCGTCGGACGTGAATACCGGGGCCTTCCACAGTTCGTCCCACATGAAGACGTTGGCATACAGATACTTGTCGCCATAGACCCCGGGGGCGTAGAGCTGCATCTGGTACTTTTCGTCGAGGGGCTTGCCGTTCGATTTGAGAATGGCCCTGCCGCTGGCGTCGTAGTCCCAGTCGCGCCACCGGTAGTCCGGCTTCTTGCCGCTCCCTCCGTGGGAACTGTCGTATTTGCCTGTCTGCCAGAACACGGGTTTGAAGTACCAGCTGACCTCGCCGCCGTCACAGTCAAGCACCATATAACCCCTCGGCGTGCCGTTGGCTCCCAGGAACTCGTTGGTCCAGAGGGCGCCCGTGACGCGGGTGAGGGTGTGGGTCTCGATGACGGGATTGGATGTGTCCACATAATTGCAGGTGGTGTGCGTGTGGCCCGCCCAGGCATAGACCTTGGCATATTTGGACAGCAGGCTGCGGCAGTCGGCCAGCAGTTTGCCCTTGCGCTCGCCGCCTCCCTGGAGGTGGAACATGGGGGAATGGGCGCAGACCATCACCGTGCTTTCGCGGGGGACTTTGGCGAGGTCGTTCTGCATCCACTGCCATATCCTGTCGGTGAGGCCGGTGTCGCAGTTGTCGCGGGCGCGGCCGGTGCTCTCGTCGGGGGCGATCATGTCGTCCAGCACGAGGAAATGGATCCCTCCGAGGTTGAACGAGTAGTTGCAGGGGCCCATGTACGACTCGAAAGTCTTGCAGGAGGTCCTGTCGTCGGGAAGGCTGACGTCGTGGTCGTGGTTGCCGATTACGTTGTAGGTGGCCATTCCGGTTGTGGCAAGGCCGTTTTTATATGCCGGAAGGAGTTTGAGGTCGCGGTGGACAATGTCGCCGAGGCCCATACCGTAGACGGGACGGCCCTTGACCGTGGAAATCAGGTCCTTCATGTCCCTGTACATGTCGTCGCAGCAGTCCAGCGAGTGATAGGCCATCTTGTCGTATCCGGCGCTGCGGCTGCGGGGCTGGGGGTCGGCGAAGATGAGCATCGTGAAGCGCGAAGGGTCCTGGATCTTGGTCAGTTTGAAATCGACGCCTCCGTATTTGCCGTCCGTTCCTGCCTTGCAGTCCTTGAGGAACTTCCAGAACACCGCGAGGCCGTCCTGGACGGGAGCTGCCCATCCGGACGGGGTGGACTACGTTCCGCTGC
>CACZEU010000030.1 GCA_902780175.1 uncultured Bacteroidia bacterium | reverse complement strand
AAACGCCGGCGTGCACGGTGCAAAGTTTGTCCTCAGGGTACTGAGCGAGGGCGGATACGGCGAACTGGCATACAAGATGGCAAGCGCACAGGACTTCCCATCCTGGGGCTGGTGGCTCGCAAACGGCAAGACCACTTTGATAGAAAACTGGCGCCTGGATGTCACCCGCGACAATTCCGACAACCACATTATGTTCGGCGACATCGCCGCCTGGTTCCACCTTGGCCTTGGCGGTATCAATCCTGACCCCGGGCAGCCGGGTTTCAGGCACATTATCCTGCGTCCGTGCTTCCCCATGGGGCTCGACCGTTTTTCCTGCTCATATGATTCCACGCTCGGAAAGATCGACCTGTCCTGGCAGCGCAAAAAACGCAACGTAACCCTCACCGCCATCATCCCCTGCGGTGCGTCAGCTACATTCTTCTACCCCGACGGCCGTATTTTGGAGCTCGTTTCCGGAATGCATACGCTAAAGGTATTCTGATAGATAATCTGCCACACGTCCATGAATCTATTTATTCGCATCTCGATACTATGTTCCGTACTTATTGGCGCAGCTGGCGTGAACGCAGGAGCGAAGGTCAGGTTGCCCTCCATATTCAACGACAATATGGTGCTACAGCAGAATACGCAAGCTGCCATTTGGGGATGGACTGATAAGGGGAAGAAAGTCACGATCCGTCCTTCCTGGACATCCGTCAGGACGGTTGCCCTTCCGGATGCGGACGGCAAATGGTTTGCCAGGGTGCAGACTCCTGCCGCCGGCGGTCCTTACACCGTAGTGATTTCGGACGGAGAAAAGATCATGCTGCGCAACGTTCTCGTGGGTGAGGTATGGTTCTGCTCGGGCCAGTCGAATATGGAAATGCCCATGAGGGGCTTCCGCAACCAGCCTGTGGAGGGTGCGGCTGAAATAATACTCGGCGCAAAGCCCGAAAAGCAGATAAGGATGTGTACGGTGAAGCGCAGGGCCTCACTGACGCCGGTCACCGAATGTGAAGGCTCCTGGATGGAGAATACTCCCGAAGCCGTCGCGGCAACCAGCGCTACTGCCTACTGGTTCGCGCTCAAAGTGCAGGAACAAATGGGAATTCCGGTAGGACTCCTGATTAGCGAATGGGGGGCTTCCACTATCGAAACATGGATGGACCGGGAGACAATCGGCAGCCTGTTTCCCGGTGAATTCGACCTCTCATTCCTTGATGGCCACGATCTTCCCAAGAAAAAGCACCAGACGCCGTGCACTCTGTTCAACGGCCAGATTAATCCCCTTATTCCGTTTACCTTCAAGGGTATGCTATGGTATCAGGGTGAATCTAACCGCTACCGTCCGGAGCAGTATGTGAGACTTCAGAAGGAGTATGTTGCAATGATGCGCCGGCTTTTCGAGAATCCTGACGCGCCTTTCTATTTCGTGCAGATCGCTCCATACCGCCAGGAGGGCGAAACAGACTTCACCTCCGGTTACTTCTGCGAAGCTCAGCAGAAATCGCTGGAAGTGATTCCTCACAGCGGCATGGCCACGACCACCGATCTTGGTGAATGCGGATGCATACATCCTCGACGAAAGAAAGAAGTGGGCGACAGGCTGGCATACCTTGCACTCGTTAACGACTACGGCCTCAAGGGCATCAATCCTGTAGCCCCTTCCTACGAAAGCGTAAAGTTCGAGGACGGGAATGCCCTGGTGACCATGAAGGTTGACGGCCAGGGGTTATCTCCCTGGGGCGCGGATATAAAGGGTTTTGAGCTGGCGGGCGCAGACAAGGTGTTCCACCCGGCACTTGCCAGGGTGAAAGACACCAAAGTGGTAATCGTCAACTGTCCGGAAGTTCCCGAACCTGTAGCCGTACGCTATTGCTTCCGGAATTATTCAGAAGGCAATCTCTATAACTGCTGGGGCATTCCGGCCGGTCCTTTCCGCAGCGACGACTGGGACGATTTAGGGCGCTTCCAGAGTAAATAGCCCGGCGAAATACTCCAGCTGTCAAATCTCTTCCCCGGCTTCAATAAAGCGGGCGGCGGCGTTGAGGAAGTGGGCGGTAATCCAGAATACCGTCCAGGTTTCGGAGTAGCCTCCGCGGAGCTTGTACACGTTGGACATATCCCCGTGCTGGGCGAAATTGGTATGCTGGATCTGTTCGCCCTGGCTGCCGTATGCGTCCGTGAGCTGGTAGCAGGTACGGTACATCACTTTCGACAAGCGCACCAGCCTGTCATCTCCGAGCAACCGTCCCATCCTGCAGACCTCGGGAGCGAAAAGCACCCCATATACGTCAAGATGCTGGTTCTGAGGCGAGACCACCGTCCATCCGGTGGAACGGAAACCGCGGTCTGCCAGACGGCCAGCCGGCAGAGGGATGTCCCACACGACAACGTAGCTCAGGCATACGTCCATGGCATGTTTTGCCCAATCCAGATATTTGGCGTCCTTGAAGCGCCCATAGCACTCCAGGAAGCCCTGGAACGCCGCCCAGGCGCCCTCCTTATCCTCGCAGGTAGCGTCAAGCGTGCCGCCCCAGTAGCAGCCGTCCATCTCCAGATGGCGGCCGGCGAACAGGCCGGCTGCCTTCTCTGCGGCACGGCGATAGCGGGGCTTGCCGAACAGATCGGAGGCAATGGCGAGCGGTGCGATATAGAACGCCTCCGCAGTAGAAAGCGGATTCCATTTGCAAGCCAGGATGCGGTCGGATGCCTTGCCACAGGCTTCGCGTAAGAACGCCTCCCATTTGGAGGTGTCATACGTTCCGGGATGCTTGCGGGCATACTCTATAGCCATGGCGAAATTGTACATGGCCTGACCGCAGGAGACCGGGTCGCCCTGGTCCCACTTGCCCGTTCCGCAGTTATAACGTACGCAGAACAGGCCGTCGTCCCGGAACGGACATCCTGAGAGGAAGTCAAGGCTGCGCTGCACCCTGTCGCGGATCAAAGCGACGTCCCAGGGGTCATCGGAGTCAGAAAGCAGCGGCTCCAGCACCTGCAGCGAGTAGCCGGGAGAATCGGCCTGACCGCACCAACCCATCACGATGTGTTTGCGGTCCCTGCGAAGGTCGTACATATCGAATCCGCAGGCGTCTCCCTTCTCAAGCCAACGTGATGCGGCGAAACGGGCTTTGCCCTCGACTATATCGTCAAAACCGGCAAAACGGTCGGCATCGTATGGCTTGTACCGGTCAAGGGACGAATACAGCGGCCGCTGGAAGCCGGACCCCTTGCGGGAGATACCATATAAATCCACATAGAATTCCTTCTCTATGATGCGTCCGGGCTCCAGGTCGATCCAGGTGTCAGCATAGCGCATCGACGTCTTCTGGCGGGCCTTGGCGACGCTCCGGGTGCCGTTGTACCCTATGGGGCCGCTGAGCAGGACCACTTCAGTCAGACCGTCGCGGGCCTCGGCGCCGAGGGACCACCACTGGTCGCCAAGCACCGCGCCGCGAACTGGCGAAGGAACGGTGTGGACCGCAAGCGCACGCAAGCCGGTTGCGTCTTCAAGCATAACGAACGGCATGGGATAGCGATGGTCCTCGAAAATGGCGAATTCGCCCGGAGCGCCAGTCCAGACGGGCACAGCGTCGGGATTGACGGCAGCTCCGTTGGAATTGCCATAATAAACTATTCCCGGAGCGAACAGCGACAGGCCGTTACCACGCCTCTGGAGCCTTACCGAAAGCGTCGCGTGACGGAGGGTATCGGGCCCTTTCCATTCAAAACGACGGATGCAGCGAATCATTCCGTCTGCCGCGGGGGCGTAGGAATCTGTCAGAAGCATCTTTCCCTGGGGAAGCTCAATAGAGCCACGCAGGATTGTCCATTCTCCGGATTGTTCAGACGACTGCGGCGAAGCGTGAACCCAGCCGCAGGGCCAGTCTTCCTTCCACCCTGTGGCGATGGACCAGAGGCCCTCAGATGGTGTACGAAGCGTATCGGCTCCGTCCGTAAAGGCAACGGGACAACCGTCCCCCGTCAGCAGGCGGGTCTGCGCGGGGAGCGGTACTGCCGCCAGCATCAGGGAAATAAAAAACGTAAACTTTTTCATTCCCAGGGCAGTTTGCGCAGCGGGCGGACCTGGGCCTCTCCCGGCACGAACTGGCCTCCCACCGGATTGACGGGGTAATAACCGAGAGCCGAGAAGATGTACCAGGCGCTCATCTGCCCGCAGTCGTCGTTGCCGCAGAGGCCGCCGGGCTCGCACTTATAAAACTTCTCGAATACCTGGCGTATCCTTTCGGCCGCCTTGTCCCGGCGCCCCGCAAGGGTATAGAGATAGATGACGTGGTGACAGGGTTCGTTACCCTGTGAATACTGCCCGATAAGGCCCGTAATATCCTGGACTTCGCCTGTAACGGACGCAGGAGGGCTGACCTCGAAGAGGGTGTCGAGCTTAGCGACGAACTTCTCACGTCCTCCGAGCAGTTCGATCAGGTCTTCAGGATCCTGAAGGACGTGCCAGAGATAGTGCCAGGCGTTGGCCTCGGTGAAATCGCCTCCCTGCTTGCCGGCGTGGGCATACCGGTATGGCTCGAAGGGTTCCCTCCAGCGCCCCTGGCTATCCTTGCCGCGGAAGAATCCGGTGGATGGGTCGAAAAGATTGCGGTAATTGCGGGAACGGGCCTCGAAGAAAGCGTAGTCTTCATCCTTCCCGAGCGCTTTTGCAAGCTGCGCCGCGCACCAGTCGTCATAACAGGACTCCAGCGTACGGGATACCGATTCCACCTTTACGATGTCGAACGGATAGTACCCGTATTTATCGTAAACGGCCCAGTCCGATTTCTCGTGAGGAGTGGTGAGCGAAACCTTTACGGCCGTCCAGGCACGCTCCTTATCAACGCCCGGGAGGCCGCGGAAGCAGGCGTCCACCACCGTGGGAACGGAATGATTGGCAATCATGCAGTAATTGTCTTTGCCGCACAGGCCCCATACAGGGAGATGGCCGCGCTCTTCAGCCTCCGCAAGCATGCTGTTCACCACGTCAGCCTCGACATCCGGCGTGAGGAGCGTTCGCAGCAGGTCGGCCGCCCGGAACGTATCCCACTGGGAGAAAGTCGAATAGCGCACCGGAGCGCCGACGTCGGAAATGACGTTAGGCTGGAAATACATATGGTACATCGACGTATAGAACGCCGTCATGACGCTGTCTGACGCTTCTACCGGCAGAAGCCTGAATATCTCTTCCCACTTGCTTTCAGCGGCCTTGCGGACCTTGCGGAAGCTCCATCCGGGAACCTCGGCAAGGTTGGCGTGTGCGCCCTCTGCACCGGTGTAGGACAGGGATATCCGGGCCTTGACAGGCTTGCCGCCTTCGCCAAAATCAAGCACGTAAGCCGGAGCCTTGTAATCAGGATGCAGCACCAGGGTGTCGCAAGCCTGGAAAGGCTGGTCGAAGGAAATCTCGTACCAAAGGTCATACTTCACCCAGCTGCTGGCATTGATATGGCCGCACAAAGTCCTGTTGTCCGGGGAAGAGCCGTCCCAGGCCTTGATACCGCGGGCCAGAGTGGCTTTGGGGTCGTTGCTCCGAAGCTGGATATACTGGGGATTGACCAGCAGGTGACGCCCGCGGCCGGAGAGCCTGAATTCGTAGCAGGCAACCCGCTCAGAGCAGGTGATGTCCACATGGGCGCCATTGTCGGGTAAATCCACTGCGTAGTGCCCCGGCGAGGCCTTTTCCGCAGCCTTCCGGCTTGCATAATCCGGTCCGTGGGCATCTGAGAAAGGCATGACCAGCACGTTGCACAGCGAGGGCACGCCGGTGCCGCTCAGGCGGTTCTGAGTAAATCCCACAAGCAGCGAATCGGACCAGTTATAGCCGCTGCAGTACTTCCAAAGGTAATTTCCGCTCTGCGGACCGGGCTGCACCATACCGAGCGGGCAGGCGGCGGCAGGAGATGTATGTCCGGTATAATCGGTGCCGATGAACGGGTCTACCCAACGGCCCAAAGGACGGGCGCAGGCAGTGAGGCACACACCGGCAAACAGAAGGAATAAAAGCGTCTTTTTCATATGACAAAAATATGAAGAATAAACAACTTTGGCAACGGTAGGGTATGGCCTGACTTCTTCGTTTTCAATAATATGAAACGTCTTGCCTTTCTCCTGGCCGCGGCCTTTGCCTGCCTTAATGCATCGGCACAGCAGGCTCCTGATTACAGTTGTTATATTCTTACACCGGAAGCGCCTTCCACCCCTCAAATAAACGGGCCAAAAGTTTACGGGGCGAGGCCAGGGGCCGATTTCCTGTTCCGCATTCCAGTCTCCGGGCAGAAGCCGATGCGCTTCGTCGCCAAAGGACTCCCCTGCGGCCTCAAACTCGACGCAGGTAAAGGAATCATAACCGGCAAAGTGCGCAGGAAAGGCAGCTACCGTGTGCAGATAACCGCAACCAACGCCCTCGGAAGCGACACCCGCGAGCTCCGTATAGAAATCGGCGACAGGATAGCCCTGACTCCCCCTATGGGCTGGAATTCCTGGAACTGTTGGGGCGACAGGGTGACAGCAGACAATATCCTGCAGGCCGCACGGGCGCTGGAAGAAACAGGCCTTGCCGATTACGGCTGGAATTACGTAAACATCGACGACGGATGGCAGGGCCGGAGGGGCGGCAAGTACAACGCCATCCAGCCCAACGGCAAATTCCCGGACATGAAGGCCCTGGGCGATTCCCTGCACGCACGCGGCTTCAAGTTCGGCATCTACTCCGGACCGTGGATATCCACCTACGCCGCCCACATCGGATCTTCATGCGACAATCAGGACGGAACCTACTGGTGGGTGGAAGAAGGCATCGTCGATGAAAACTACAAGCTCGACGTCTCCAAATACGACAAGGGCGAACTCCACAGCTTCGGCAAGTATTCCTTCGCCCGCGCCGACGCCCGCCAGTGGGCCGACTGGGGCGTCGATTACCTCAAATACGACTGGTTCCTCAACGACGTCTGGTGGCTGCGCGACATGCGCGAGGCCCTGGACGCCACCGGCCGCGACATGGTTTACAGCATCTCGAACGCCACCCGAATCTCCCTCGCCCCCGACATGCAGCAGTACGCCCACTGCTGGCGTACCGCCGGTGACATACAGGACACCTGGGCGAGCGTATCCAATATCGCCTTCGACCGCGAATCTGCCTGGGCAGGCTACGCAGGCCCCGGCAACTGGCCGGACGCCGACATGATGGTCCTCGGCCAGGTAGGAGGATGGGAGGGCGGCACTCCACACTGGACACGCCTCACACCGTGGGAACAGTATTCCCACGTCACCCTGTGGGCGATACTCGCCTCCCCGATGCTGATAGGCTGCGACCTCGACGCCATCGACGGCTTCACCCTGAGCCTGCTCTGCAACCCAGAAGTCCTTGAAATCAACCAGGATCCGCTGGGAATGATGGGCGTACGAAATGTATTCGGCCCCGGCAAGACGCAGTGCGTGTACGTAAAGCGCCTGGAAGACGGCACCATTGCGGTAGCCCTTTTCAACTTAAGGAATGAAGAAGGCAACGTGAGTTTCGTCCCCCGCGACCTCGGACTGATAGGCGAACAGTCCATACGCGACCTCTGGCGTCGGCAGGATGTGGGCAAAGTGGCCGACAAGGAGCGCTGGGAGGTCAAACTCCCCGCTCACGGATGCGCCCTCTACCGTCTGAGTCCCGGCGTAACCGACCGCAAAATGGAAGGTAAATGGTGGAAAATCCGGTAATGATTATTATATTTGGGCATGAAACAGTTTCTACGCATCTCCATCTTACTGGCCGTACTGCTTGCAGCTGCAGGCTTTGAATCCCGGGCCAAGGTAACGCTGCCTTCCTTCTTCAGCGACAACATGGTTTTCCAGCAGAACACCCAGGCAGCTGTCTGGGGTTGGACCGATTCCGGTAAAAAGGTCACGATACGCCCTTCGTGGACGTCAAAAAAGACCGTTGCAGTCCCCGACGCCGACGGCAAATGGTCTGCAAAGATACAGACTCCGTCTGCCGGCGGCCCCTACACCGTAACCATCTCCGACGGCGAAAAGACTGTCCTGCGGAACGTCCTGGTCGGAGAAGTCTGGTTCTGCTCGGGCCAGTCCAACATGGAAATGCCCATGAAGGGCTTCCGCAGCCAGCCTGTGGAAGGCGCCAGCGATATCATTCTCTCCGCAAAGCCGGACCGCCAGATCCGCATGTGCCGTATCAATCGCAACGCGTCCCTCTCACCCGTCGACAAATGTGAGGGTTCATGGAAAGAAAACACCCCTGAGGCCGTAGCCTCCACAAGCGCCACGGCATACTTCTTCGCCCTCAAGCTGCAGGAGGTCCTGGGCATACCTGTGGGCCTGCTCATCACCGAGTGGGGCGGATCCACCATAGAGACCTGGATGGACCGGGAAACCATCAGCAGCCGTTTCCCCGGCGAGTTCGACCTTTCTTTCCTCGACAACGGCGAGATGCCCGCAAAGAAGCACCACGCCCCCTGCACACTGTTCAACGGGCAGGTCAATCCCCTCATCCCCTTCACTTTCAAGGGCATGCTGTGGTATCAGGGCGAGTCCAACAGGAACCGCCACGACCAGTATCTCCGCCTTCAGCAGGAATATGTAGCGATGATGCGCCGCCTGTTCAACAATCCCGACGCCCCCTTCTATTACGTACAGATCGCCCCGTACAAATACAGCAACCCCGACCACTTCACCTCCGGTTATCTCCGCGAGGCCCAGCAGAAGGCTCTTGACCTGATACCCAAGAGCGGTATGGTAACCACCCAGGACGTCGGCGAATTCGGCACCATACACCCTTGCAAGAAGAAGGAAGTAGGCTTCCGCCTTGCATACAACGCCCTTGTCGGCGAATACGGCCTGAAGGGCATAGACCCCGTTGCTCCCACCCTCGAAAGCGTCAAGTTCGAGGACGGCAAGGCCATAGTGACCATGAAAGTCGATGACCGCGGCCTCTCCCCCATGGGTCAGGACATCAAGGGCTTCGACCTTGCAGGTTCCGACATGATATTCCACCCTGCGACCGGAACTGTGATTAAGGGCAAGAACGTAGAAGTCACAAGCCCCGACGTCCCGGAGCCGGTAGCGGTCCGTTATTGCTTCCGCAACTGGTCCGAGGGCAATCTTTTCAATGGCTGGGGCATCCCCGTCGGCCCCTTCCGCAGCGACAGCTGGGATCTTGAGCGTTTCAACGACAAAGGCCTCAGGGTGATGTCCTACAACATCCGCAACTCCAAGGCCAAGGACGGCGACAACGCCTGGGAAATCAGGTGCGACGCCACGCCTGCGATGATACTCGACATCCATCCCGAGGTATTCGGTATACAGGAAGCCTACCAGAACCAGGTCGATTACATCCTGGAGCACTGCCCCGACTACAAGATGGTCGGAGTGGGCAGGGATGACGGAGTGCTGAAGGGCGAGCAGATGTCCGTATTCTACGACACCAAGCGAATCAACCTGATCGACTGGGGCACCTACTGGCTGTCCGAGACCCCGGACGTTCCCAGTTTCGGCTGGGACGCCGCCTGCAGGCGCACCGCCACCTGGACGCTTCTGGAACAGAAATCCACCGGCCGCAGGTTCTTCTTCGTCAACACCCACCTGGACCACAAGGGAGCGACTGCCCGCAAAGAAGGTCTCGCCCTGGTCTATAACAATATAAAGAAGATGAATCCCGACGGCGTTCCTATGGTGCTCACCGGCGACTTCAACGTCTTTCCCGACGACCCGTGCCTGAAGGACATCTCCCTCCTGATGAAAAACGCACGCGAGAATGCCGCGGACACCGATTCCAGGGGCTCGTTCAACGGGTTCAGCAAGGACAGGCTGGATGTGATAGACTATATCTACTTCAGCGGATTCAAGTCCAGCCGCCGCTTCAAGGTGGTTACGGACGAGTACGCCGGCAGACCTTTCATCTCCGACCACTATCCTGTCTATTCAGACCTGCTGTTCTAAGACTCGTTCTCGTGGATGTAGCCGTCGGCCTTGATGTTCCACAGAAGGGCCACAAGGATACCCCCCACCACGGCGAATCCGGCCATGAGGATGAAGAGGTAATCCCAGCCGAAGCGGTCGCTGAACCAGCCCAGGCCGGCTCCGGTAACTACCACGCTGGCATAACTCATAAGGCCGATGAGGCCCACCGCAGAAGACGCCGCCTTTTTGGTGGCGTTCTTCGATGCAGTAACTCCCAGAAGGGCCTGGGGGCCGTAGAGGAAGAATCCGGCGAGGGCGAGAATGGCCAGCACCAGCACGGGCGAGGCGTCGGCCGGAAGGAACTGGAGCACCACGAGGCAGATGGCCACGAGGCCCATCTCGATGGCGCTGACCCTCTGCTCCTTGCCTTTGAACACCTTGTCTGAAATCCAGCCGGCGAATATCATTCCGGCGCACCCGGCGACCTCGAAGATACCGATGGTCCATCCGGCCAGCTGGGGCGAAAGCTGAACCGACATCTTGCCGAGGAAGGTAGGACCCCAGTCAAGCACGGCGAAGCGCACCACATATACGAAAAGGTCGGTGAGGGCAAGCAGCCACACGACAGGATTGAGGAAAACCTTCTTGCGCACGAATGCCTTGTAGGCCTCCGACGTATCGTTGTCGTCGAGCTCCGTCTTTGTGTCGGGAAGTTCGGGAAGGCCGACGGATTTGGGGGTGTCCCGCAGGGTTATGATGATGAAGAATACGCCCACCGCCGCAATGGCTCCGGGCACCCAGAAGCACTGCCTCCAGTCCCCCGTCGTACCGATGATGTACCCGCAGAGCACGGCCAGGATGCCAGCCCCGATGGAGTGGGAGGTATTCCAGATGGACATCTTGGTGGCCAGTTCCTTGGGAGGCACCCAGTGGTTCATCAGGCGGTTGCACGGAGGGAAGCCGCATCCCTGGAATATGTTGTTGAGAATCAGCAGGACGGCCATCACGACCACCATGGCGCCAACAAAGTCGGGGCCTTCGGTCTGCCCGGTCACCAGCGTGGATATCTTGTCGCTCCATCCGAAAACGAAATTGAGCACCACGCACGCCGCAAGGCCTATCACCATATGCCAGCGGGCATTGAAGCGGTCCGCCACAAAGCCGTTGAGGAACTTGGATACGCCGTACAGGATACCGACGAGAGTCAGTATTATACCGAAGTTGGTATTGGTGATGCCGTATTCTGCGGCAAGCGCCGGCATGGCGAAGGAGAAGTTCTTTCGGACGAAGTAGAACATGGAGTATCCTATCATCGAGCAGATGATGACTCTCCACTGCCAATACTTGAAACTGTGTTTCGTGGGTTTCATATGGATTCTGCTAATAATCTTCCGAATTCAGAGAGGTCGCGGACGACGAGGTCCCCTTCCACACAGGCTTCCGCGGCCTGCTGAGGGGTGGTCTCCCCGGACAGGACAAGCACCGGAAGGGCTCCGGCGTTGCGGGCCATGGCCAGGTCGGTATAGAGACGGTCGCCGGCATACGCCACCTCGTCCCTTGCAAGTCCGAGACGGTCTTCGAGTTCCAGCAGCATAGTGGGATCGGGCTTTCCGAGTACGATGTCGGCCTTGCGCCCGGTGGCATGCTCGATGCATTTCTGGATGGAGCCGCAGTCCACGAGGACCGTTTCTTCTTCCGTGGGGCACACGCGGTCGGGATTGGTGGCGAGATACGGCACTCCGTGCGACGCCCACCAGGCGGCCTTGCAGAGGCGCGGGTACACCAGCGTGGTGTCGAAGGATACGACCAGCAGGTCGGGGGCGCCGGGGTCATTCTCGTCGGTAACGACGTATCCGTGCCGGCGGAAAAGGTCCTGCAGGCTCTGCGTGCCGAGGACATACACCCTCCTCACCCCATGCATATGGCGGCCAATGTATTCCACCGCCGCCTGCGAGGTGGTCAGCATCTGCTCCGGGGTGCAGGGAATGCCCATGGCGGAGAGCTTGCGCAGGTAGTCCTCCCGCGAACGGGTGGGGTTGTTGGTCAGGAACGAATATCCTATCCCCTTATCCTGCAGGAGTTCAAGAAAGCCGATGGTGAACGGGAACACCTTGTTGCCAAGGTATATAGTCCCGTCCATGTCCATCACGACGTGGCGTATGCGTGCGAGGCGGTCTTTCATATCTCGAAGGGACCTCCGGGTGCGAAGAGCGGCTCGACGATGGCGTCGTAGAAACCTCCGCGCTTGGCAAGGTCGAGCAGGTTGAAGCGGAAGCGCATCAACTGCACCTTGGCGAACATATCGTGAAGCTGACGGCGGGAGACGCCTATCTGCTCCGGTTCATATGGGGCGCCGGCGGCCTTCAGCAGGGATTTCATCTTTTCGTAGGAATACACCTGCCCCTGCAGGCGGGCCTTGAGCTCCGGCCACTGCGCCTTGAGTTTCTCAAGCTGGGCGCGGACCTCCTCCGCGGGCTGCCATTTCCTGGTGATTTCGTCGTATCCCAGGCGGGGGGCCGGGAAATCCTTGAAGATGCGCAATGCGCGTTCCTGCTCCTGCTCCAGAGTGGGCCAGGCGGCGACGCACGCATCGACGTCGAGCTTCGTAAGGTCCAGCTTGAAGAGTTCGTCGAACACGGCGCACATCGTGAGCGTACCTATCGCCACCTGGAAACCGTGCGACTGGAGTTTGCCGCCATAGCGGTGCTCCGTCATGTCCAGGATGTGGCTGAACAGATGGTCGCAGCAGGAGGCGGGACGGGACGAACGGGCCGCCTGCATGGCTACGCCGCTGAGGGTCAGGCCTTCGAAGATATCGGCGACGGCGTCCGGATCCCCTGCCGCAACGTCTGCGGGGCGCGCCAGGAAGTCGTCCAGATAGTCCTGCAGCACCTTCCAGGCCTCGGGGTGGATGGGTGCGGTGCCGACGAAATCGGCCACCATCCATTCGGCCCCGGCAGGGACCTTGGCGGCCAGGTCGGCATATCCGGCGGCCGTCATTTCCTTCGGTGCGGCGGCGATTACGTCGATATCCGCCACTATGGCCACAGGCGCCGGGCAGGAAAAGGTCTGCTTGGCCCCCTGGTAGGTTATGGAGGCGCCGAAAGAGGAATAACCATCGACGGATGCGGCGGTGGGAAGCGTGAGGTAGGACTGGCCGTGATGATGCGAGCAGAGCTTGCTGAGGTCGTTGATGACTCCGGAACCGACGGAGACAAGGACCGAACCGGGGTGGGAGTCGAGCAGGCCGTCAACCAGTTCCACGTATTTCCATTCGGCGTGGAACTCCTCCTCGGGGATGATGTGGCAATCGACCGGAATACCGGCGTCGAGGAACAGCCTGTGTATCTTTTCGCCGAGCGCAGGCCAGGTGTGCACGTCGGCAAGAATCAGGGCCTTGCGGTCCGGGAAAAAGCGTTTGAATACCTCCGGCGCCTTGTCGGAAGCGCCGCGTCCCATCTCGAAGAGCTTGGTGTCGGTCGAGATGGACATTGCGTAGTCGATTCGTTCTTTGGAAGTCATAATAATTTGGAAATCGTCATTTGGGTAGTCCGAACACGGTGCTTAGTTCGTGCATCTGCGCATCGGTCATTCCTTCGGGCTCAAAACCCATGTTCTTCGCTGAAATGTATATCTGCGCCGCCTTGTTGAGCACATCGACCTGGTCGAAGGCGTCCATGATATCGGTATCGACGGCAAAGACGCCGTGCTTCTCCCACATCACCACGTCATAGTCTTCGTCGATGGCCTTGATGGTGGCGTCGGCAAGTTCTACGCTGGACGGGAGCATATAGGGAACTATCCCAAGACCCCGGGGGCAGAAGGCCTTGGTCTCGGGAATCATCGACCATAGCATGCGGGTGGCGGCGTCTTTTTCCATCCACTTGGGACTATGGGTAAGTGCCACAAGCTCAATGGGATGAGTATGCAGCGAGGCGCGGTACGGGGAGCCCTTGGCCAGCAGGTAACCGTGTACTGCAAGGTGTGACGGGAGCTCGGAGGTGGGACTTACAGGGCTGTCGGCCACTATCTCATAATGGGCGCAGTCGGGGGTGATGCGGATAATCGAGCCGTTTGCCATAGGCTCCCGCGCGAGGTCGCGCATCCTTTTGCCGGTGCCCTTGCAGTAGAACCAGCAGCCTTTGAGGTCCGGCAGGGTTTTCCCTATCGGCCGCGGCTCGCTTATGGCGGGCATGGCCATCATGGTGTCGTCCACAAACCGTGTTACGTTGACGGTTATGTTGCCGCCGTTTCGTTCCGCCCACCCCTTTTGCCACAGGTAGCCCGCAACCTCCGCAACCTTTTCTATTTCGGCCCTCAACTCCGGCCTGTTATCAAGAATGCTCATTATAAGGCTTAACGTTTGGATGTTACTTCCCTCTCGTACCTTTCAATCTCTGGTATGAACTCCTCGCCCACAGGGACGCCGTTCTTGCAGTTGAAGTAATCGAACACGGCTCCGAAGGGCATGGTCTTGGCCTCCTCCAGCAGTGCCAGGCGTTGGAAGCCCTTGCCGGCGTCTTCGTACTCGCGAAGCTTTGCCAGAGGCTCCAGGAGGGCGCTCAGAAGGCATTTCTGGGTGGCGCGGGTGCCGATGACATAGGCCCCGATGCGGTTGATGGCGGCATCGAAGTAGTCGAGGCCGATGTGGGCACGGCCAAGGGCGTCGGCGCGGACGATTTCCTTGAACAGGTCGAGCGTCTGGTCGTTCATGATGGTGACGTGGTCGGAGTCCCAGCGGATGGGGCGGCTGACGTGGAGCATCAGTTCCGGCACGAAGAGGAGCAGCGAGGCAACCATGTCGGAGACGTTCTCCGTCATCTCGTAATGGCCGGTGTCCAGGGTGTACATCAGCTTACGGGTGGCGCAGTAGCCGGCGACGAAGTCGTGGCTGCCGACGGTGTAGCTTTCGAGTCCGATGCCGAAGAGCTTGGCCTCCAGGCAGGTCTTCATGCCGGGGAGGTCCTCCTTCAGGATTTCGTCCAGGGACTGGGCGAAGATTTCGCGGTAGCGCTTGCGCTCGACGGTCTGGTCCTTGCTGCCGTCGTGCACCCAGATATTCATTATGCAGGGGTCGTTCTGGGCCTTGCCCATGGCGTCGGCTATCCTGCGGCAGCGCTTCGTGTGCTCGATCCAGAATTCGCGGATGGCGGGGTCGGGGCTGGAGAGGCTGAGGTCGCCGCTCTTGGGGTGCCCGAAGCTGGTGGAGTTGAAATCAAGCTTGAGGCCGTTCTCGCGGGCCCACTGTATCCAGCTCTCGAAATGCTTGACCTCCACCTGGTCGCGGTCGACGAACTTTCCGCCGAAGTCGCCGTAAATCTCGTGGAGGTTAAGGCGGTGGTTGCCGGCGATGAGGCTTTTGGCAAAAAGGACGTCGGAGCGGACCTCGTCTATGTTGCGGGCCCGGCCGGGATAGTTGCCGGTGGTCTGGATGCCGCCGGAGAGGCCTGCGGCGCTCTCGAAGCCGATTACGTCGTCGGTCTGCCAGCAGTGCAGGGAGATGGGGGTCTTTTCGAGGATTTCAACCGCCTTGTCGGTATCGACACCTATTGCGGCATAGCGCTCTTTGGCCATTTCGTAGGCCTGGAGGATTCTGGATTCGTTCATATCGATATTAATTAGTTGTCATTTCGAGCATCATTACCTAACGCTGTCATTTCGAGCCTGTCGAGAAATCTCCCTGCGGCAAAAACGTCTTCACCGCAAAAGCTCCGGCGATCAGGCGACGCATTTCCCAGCGGTCCCCTACGATGCCGGCAGCCCTGGCCTGCATCATGATGTTGCCTATGGCCGTAGCCTCGGTGGGGCCGGCGATGACTGGCATGCCGATGGCGTCCGCCGTCCACTGATTGAGAAGGTCGTTGGCGCTGCCGCCGCCGATTATATGGAGCTTGTCTATACGGAACGGGGCGAAGCCCTGCAGCATCTGCAACACCTCACGGTAGCGGTCGGCGAGGGAATGGTAGATGCAACTTACTATCTGGCCGTCGGAAAGATGCTTCACTTCGTTCAGCATGACACCATTGTCATCCCGGTTCAACATGACACCGTTGTCATCCCGGTTCTGCATGACACCGCTGTCATCCTGAGCGGAGCGAAGGATCTCTTCGACCATATTCTCCGGGTTGGCAAAGCGCGCATCGTCCGGATCGATCCGCCCCGGGAAATCCTTTTCGGCCAGAGCCATCGCCTGCAGTTCAGCGTAGGAGTAATCCTTGCCTTCGGCCTTCCAGACCTTGCGGCACTGCTCCAGGAGCCACATTCCGGTAATATTCTTGAGGAAGCGAGTGGTGCCCTCTATGCCGCCCTCGTTGGTGAAATTCAGGCGGGCGGATTCTTCATTGATGATGGGCTGCGGGACCTCGATGCCCATAAGGCTCCAGGTGCCGCTGCTCAGGTAGGCGAAATTCTCGTCGGCGGCGGGCACGGCGGCAATTGCCGAGGCAGTGTCGTGGCCCGCTACGGCGACCACCGGGATGCCGCGGAACTTCCCTACCTCCACTCCGGGCTGCACTATGGGCAGGAGAACGTCGGTACGTATGCCGAGGCGCCGCAGGAGGTCCTTGTTGAACTGGCGGGTGGTCTGGTCCATCATTCCCGACGTGGATGCGATGGTGTATTCGCACACCTGCCTGCCGGTGAGCATATACGACAGGAGGTCGGGCACGAACAGTATGCCGGAGGCGCACCGCAGAGGGGCGAATCCTTCCTGCGTCTGTGCGTACAGCTGGAAGATGGAGTTGAAATTCATTATCTGGATGCCCGTGGCGGCATACAGTTCCTCACGGGGGACCGTTTCATACACCTTCTCCGGGATGCCGGCGGTGTACGGGTCCCTGTAGGCGCGGGGGTTGCCCAGAAGCGAGCCGTCGGAGGCCACGAAGCCGAAGTCCACGCCCCAGGTGTCGATGCCGATGGAGTCAGGACGGACGCCCCTCTGCTCCAGCTGCGACACACATTTGCAGAAATGATCGTAAATGGCAAGGATATCCCAATAGTACTTGCCGCCGAGTTCAATGATGCCGCTGGGGAAGCGGTAAACCTCCTCCATGCTGAAACTGCCGCCGTCGAAAGTGGCAAGCACGGCACGGCCGCTCGTGGCGCCGCAATCGAAAGCGAGAAAGGACTTAGTCATATCTACTCGGGCACGTTTGCATCCGGGGCAGGGTCAACCTTGCTGCGCCAGGGTTCGAAAAAACGGAAAATCATATTGTAGGAGGCAAGGGCGTCAGGATCGATGTCCTGCCCGTACCAGCGGGCGTTGACCTTGTCGCCGGAATCGTATTCCATGTAAATGCGGTATATGGTGCCGCCGGTAATGGGCTCATCTACGTTGTAGCCGTTCAGCTTGTACACTTCCGCCTTCTTCAGGGCGGAGGCCAGGCCTTGCACCACGTCGGCCCCGACCTCGTACGTTCCCGTCCGTTCGTCGGCATAATTGCAGTCCCTGTCGAGAACGACGTTTACCTTGGGAGCAGTCCCCGGGTCCGCGATGAGTTCGCAATAGGATTTCCCCAGCCCCGCCACCCGTGTGGCGGAATAACTGCAATAGATGAGATTGCCCCTGGGAGCCTGCTGCGCCATCGCGCAGCCACTGATAGCAACGGCCATAATAATCGAAGTGATGATTCTCCTGATATTCATACCCCAAATATACTTTTTTCCCGAATAAAAATGAAGCTTTTCTTTTCCTTGTCGTGCTTCCTTCAACCTGGACGTCACCATCCCTGAACGGCAGGCGGCAGCAAGTGGATTACCGTTGAATGTATTCTTTCAGCGCCTCATCGATACTGGCGTTGACGGCGTCGGCTATGGCGCGGCCTTTGGCTCCGAGGCCCGGAACTGAATACAGGTCCCCTGCTGCGGCGCGCAGCGAGCTCATCCCTATCTGCCCGTCATTGACGGCAGAAAGCAGTGCGGTAAGCAGATTGTCGATATCTGCCGTGCCGACCTTGTAGCTCCACTTCAGGGCCTGTGAACTGCTGACGGGGCGAGGACCACGGTTACGGGAACAGTCTACTGCACGGATGGCGATGTCCGGGAACTCCCGGTGCAGTCTGAGGAGCTGCCCTTCATTGCTCCGGTAAGCTTCAATCAGCCTGTCGAGACCATCATAACGGCCGGTGACGCGTCCCTGCGCAAGACTGTTTTTCAGGCAGGAGTGGATGTCGTTGTACGCGGGAACGACGGTGATGATGTCCATTCCATGCTGTCTGGCGCCATTGATTATGGCAGCCAGTACTCCTTCTCCCTCAGGCACGCCGTCGCATATAAGGCCCGATCCGTCAAGACCGAGGTGGCGGACCGCGGTGCTCTTGCCTGAAGACGGCGGTCCCATAACTATTGTCAAGTCATGTACGCCCTCCCGGAGCGCTTTCTCCACCATCCGGTCGAAAATGTTCATATACAGCAGCAATCCCGCTTCGCTGTAGTCGGAAGCGTTGGTGCCGGTAAAACCGAGAGGACGGAACAGTGAAAGCACTTCACCCGGATCGAGCTTGTTGCCGGCGGCGCCGAGGTACTTGTCGGTCAGCTGGTCCATGCGCTCACGAACCCATCCGACGGCATCGGTTCCGGTCAGTTGCACCTGGGGCGCCTCGATGGAGCAGGGGGCGGGATATCGGTTCATGCGGGTGTGACGGCGGATATCCATAACCTTCTCTGCAGCAAAGAATGTATCGCCGGGTAGCTGGTAACGGGCGTTTCCGGCAGGATCGGGAGTGAAAATCATCTGCGACGCCTCACCGCGGTCTACGTACTTCACCCAGCCCCTCGGAGACAGGTTGTATTCGCCGTCGCCCAGAACAGCGTTGACCACGCAGTTGGTATCCCACATCCGCTGGCCCACCTCGCAGTCGAACTGAGTATAGACGGTCTTGATGGGGTGGAGGGCTGTATACGAGAGGTCGGTGAGGATATCCTCGGACGTGTAGTCCATCGTCTCGCCGACATTGGTAGGAGACAGCACAAGATCCACATTGGACGGCAGCATGTCGTAAAAAACGGCCGCGGCGGAAGAGGCCGTACGCATGTTGTAGCCGCTGAAATTATCGTTGCCGTCAAAGTGCCCTGCCTGAACGTAGACGGACTTCACCTTACGGCCGAACAGCTCAACTCCGTCCAGCGGGGAGAATTCGTCGGCGCCCGACCCGAACAGCTGCGACAGGCAGGTCATCATGCCGATGGCGATGACTACCACCGAGTTGTCTTCTGCTTCGCTGAGAAGCTTGCGGTAGAACTTGTAGCCCTCGGGGAGTTTACCGGGGTCGACAGAACGTGGATAGAGCCAGTCTCCGTCGGGCTTGCGGAAGTCGACAAGACGGCTGTAGGGAATGAAATCGAAGGGATTCTTCACTCCGTTCCGTTCCAGCGCAATGGGGATATCGGGGTGGCCGTAATAGCGGTTGAAAATGTCAACCAGGACGGCGTTCCTGTCGCCCTCTCTGTCTACGATTATGCCCTTAAGGTCCACCAGGCCGTCTTCTATGTAATGGTAGAGCATCACAATGGAAAACAGGTCGTCCGTACAGCTGCCAAAATCCGTATCCAGGATTATGGGAATGGGCTGCCTGAGCTGGTGATAGTTGCCGTAACTGATTCCCTGCGCCCGCCCCGGAGAGGCACAGGCAAATGCTAGCAGAAGGATGACTGACAGTTTTTTCATATGGGGGATGGGTGGTTGGTCTTTCAAATTTACAACTTTTTCTCCATCATCCAAAACCTTCCACAAGTTCCTCGGGTGCACACCCACCGAATACGTCAGGCAGAACGCTCCGCAGGCATAGGTTTTGAGCTGCAGGCGGAATATTCATATATATTTTTTGGATTGTTATATATATTCACTAACTTTGGCGATGTATGGAAACAGTTCAAAGAAAACTGATAGACCTCAGGGGCCCCGTAGTGAGGGCAATCAGCATCAAGGCAAGGGCCAAGTCATTGTCCTTCAAGAGATATGTCGAGCAACTCATAGAAGAAGACGCGGCCAGAGACAATAGCCTTTCCCTTATACCGGAGGAGGTCACAGAC
>CACZEU010000029.1 GCA_902780175.1 uncultured Bacteroidia bacterium | reverse complement strand
TGCAGCCGAATCGGATGACGTTTATCCGACGCTGACTTCCATAGGCCTGTCTTCCAGCGTCGAAGGCAAGACCCTTTCCGTGGACCTGTCCGTCTATGCTTATATCGCCCAGTCTTACAAGATTGCGGTATATGTTACGGAAAATGCCAGGAATGTAACGGGCCTTAATGTATGGGAAAACACCTACAAGAACGTTGCCCATTATAAGATAAACGAAGACAGTGGCACCATTGCCGGAAAAACGTATCAGCTGTCGAAGGGCTTGAACGAAATCCACCTGTCGCGGGAGCTTCCTGTTGAGGTGAACGGTACCAGCTACTCCATCCTGGCTTACATCCAGGCCCCGTATGATGATCAGCCCGTTATCCGCGACGGGGACTTCTACGGCTACTATTACGTGGACAACTGCCGCCTCGTACCCGTCGGCACGACGGTCGCTCCTGAGGTGCAGTAGCGCTCACCGGTTTCCTGCGCGAATCTTTGCCGATGAATACCGGAGGGATCATCCTGATAGCTGTGCTGCTGGCCCTGGTGGCGTATGCGGCATGGCTGTCAGCCCCTCCCGGTGCGCCCCGGCCCCTCATTCCGCAGGACCGGGAGGAGGCCTTGCTGAAGCACGTCCCGGAAGATACCCGCAGCGGCAATTCCCTGGAGACCTTCACCGCCTTCAACCCTATGGTCGCAAGGATGGAGGAGGACATAGAAACGGCGCAGAAGTACGTCCACCTTCTGTTTTATAAATACGAAGACGATGAGGTCTGCCGCCGCGTGGCGGAGCGTCTGGCGCGCAAGGCCGCAGCCGGCGTGGAGGTCCGCATCCTGGTCGACCATGCCGTCAACATGGACCGCTCGCGCTTCTACGATGAATTGCGCGCCAGGGGCATCCAGGTCAGGCTCTTCTCGCCCATGCACATACCTTTCCTGATACCGTCCGACAATTACCGCAACCACCGCAAGATTGTGGTCGTCGACGGCCGGGTGGCATACATGGGCGGGATGAACATAGCCGAACGCTACGGCATCGGCCTCGGGTGGGGGATCTGGCGGGATACCCATATCCGCATCGAGGGCCCCGCGGTGACCGGATGCGAATTCGCCTTCGCCCGCGACTGGGCGTACAAGGGCGGCGAGCTCCTGGCCGACGCATCGTACTTTCCACCGCAGCCCCCTGCCGGCAATGTCAACGTGGACATAGTCTGCTCCGGACCTAAAGGCGACGGCCCCCGGATCATGCAGCGTATCTGCGGGATGCTCGACGCCAGCAGGCATTACGCCTGGCTGGAATCGCCCTACCTCATCCCTACACGGGAGGTGCGGGACTCGCTCCTTGCCGCCGCCGGCCGCGGGGTTGACGTCCGCATTATCATTCCTCCGCGGGGCGACAGGGGAGTGCTCACGCCGCTCTGCTCCAATTCCTATGTGGAGGAGTTGCTGGAGGCCGGAGTTCGCATCGCCCGTTACCGCAGCGGCTACATGCATTCCAAAACGGCGGTTTGCGACGACCGGTTCGTGACGGTCGGCACCGCCAACATCGACCCGCGCAGCTATAAACTCAATTACGAAATAAACGCATTCATCGACGACAGGGCGTACGCCCTGCAGATGAAGTCCTTTTTTGCCGCCGACGAGGCGCAGTCCGACTATATGGACCTCGCCGCCTGGAAGCGCCGTGGCCTTCTTGCCCGCGCCGCAGAGAGCTTCGCCCGTATCGGTTCGGCCCAATTCTGACGCTTATGGAGAATCAACAACAGGCACAGAGGATACAGACTTCGGTACTGAACGGCATCGAGCGCAAGGCGCTTATCTGGATGGCCGAACGCATGCCGCGCTGGGTGACGTCCGATATGCTAACGCTCGTGGGAGTGTTCGGGGCCGCGCTCATCGGAGCCGGATACGCACTTTCCGCAAACGATTACCGCTGGCTGTGGCTCTGCACTCTGGGCCTTTTCGTCAACTGGTTCGGCGACTCGCTCGACGGTACGCTTGCCCGCGTGCGCAACACCCAGAGGCCGGTTTACGGCTATTACATCGACCATACCCTGGACTGCGTCAACGAGATGATGATGTTCGTCGGCGCCGGCCTTTCCGGTTACGTGCACCTGGGTTTCGCTATGATCGCCTTCGCCCTGTACCTTATGCTTACCATCAACGTGAGCATCAACGCCCACCTGAAGAGCGAATTCAAGCTCACTTATGCCAAGATGGGCCCGACGGAGTTCCGCCTGCTGATGGTCATCGTCAATCTGCTCCTGATTTTCATCCCGTCGTTCCGGGCACTCGAATATGAAATAACGCTTGTCGGGAAGGCCGTCACGATGCACGCGCTCGACTTCGCCTGCCTGCTGATTATCGTGGTGCTGGCCATCATTTATGTCTGCACCATCGTTTCCGATACCCGAAAATACGCCCGGATCGACCCTCCGAAGCAGCGATAGCGTATTTTTCGAAAAAATATGCTTACCTTTACCGACCAAGATATTTAGTTTTAGTGTTATGCCAGTAAAATTCTACCAGCCTGAGAACCAGGTTCCCCTGGAAATGCACAAAGTCCGTGTAGTCCAGAAGCTCACCCTCCTGCCCGTGGAGGAGCGTCTTAAGAAGATTCAAGAAGCGGGAAACAACACTTTCCTTCTGCAGAACAAGGACATATATCTCGATATGCTCACCGATTCCGGCGTCAACGGAATGTCCGACGAGCAGGTCGCGTCGATGAGCATCGCCGACGACTCCTATGCCGGCTCCGAGACCTTCAACCGCGTCAAGGCGGCCGTCAAGGAGGTATTCGGCACCGAGAACGTCCTTCCCGCACACCAGGGACGTGCCGCAGAAAACATACTGGCAGAGGCTTATGTCAAGCCCGGAATGTACACCCTGATGAACTTCCACTTCACCACCGCCAAGGCACACATCACCCGTCTGGGCGGCGAGGTGGTCGAGCTCGTGGACAAGAAGGGCCTCATCCCCCAGACCGACGACCCGTTCAAGGGCAACTTCGACCTCAAGGCCCTCCGCAAGTGCATCAAGGACCTCGGTCCCGAGAAGGTCGCCTTCGTGCGCGTCGAGGCCGGCACCAACCTCATCGGCGGCCAGCCTGTGTCGCTCGAGAATATGCTCGCCGTCACCGACATCTGCCACGAATTCGGCATCAGGAGCATACTCGATGCATCCCTGCTCCAGGACAACGTCTACTTCATGAAGACCCGCGAGCCCCGCTGCAAGTATATGACCACCAAGGAGATCTACCACGTGTTGGCAGACCGCTTCGACATCATCTACTTCTCCGCCCGCAAGCTCGGCTTCTCCCGTGGCGGCATCATCACCTCCCACGACAGGAAGTTCACCGACGAGATGATGGAGTTCGTCCCCCTGTACGAAGGATTCCTCACCTACGGCGGCATGGAGGTTCGTTCGATGGAAGCCATGGCAGTCGGCCTGCTGGAGTCCCTCGATATGGAATACATCAGCCAGGGTCCTGAATTCATCGCCTACCTCGTCAAGGAACTCGACGACTACGGCGTGCCCGTGATCAAGCCTGCTGGCGGCCTTGGAGCCCATCTCAACTGCTCCGAGATCGTTCCCAATCTCCCTCACGACCAGTATCCTGCCGCAGCCGTCGGCGCAGCCCTTTACATTGCCGGCGGTATCAGGGGAATGGAGCGCGGTACCGTGAGCGAGCAGCGCGAGCCCGACGGCACCGAGCGCTTCGCCGAGCTGGAGCTCCAGCGCCTGGCAATGCCCCGCCGCGTCTTCACCCTCTCCCAGGTCAAGTACTGCGCCGACCGCGTCAAGTGGCTCTGGGACAACAGGGAACTCATCGGCGGCCTCAAGTGGATCCACGAGCCCAAGGTGCTCCGCTTCTTCTTCGGACGCATGGAGGAAATCGGCTACTGGCAGGAAGACCTCGCCAAGAAGTTCCGCGAAGACTTCGGCGACTCGCTGTAGCCCTCCGTCGGCAGCGTGTGGCCGTTAATCGGAACTCGCTGATTGTTAGATATTTACGCAAAATAACCCAGGTGGATTCCACCTGGGTTATTTTATGTAAAACGCTAAGGGATAAGGGTTTGCGATTTACGGCAGTGATGCGGGGCGCAGCGTATAGCGTACAGTGGCTACCGCAGCTCCCGCAGCGAGAGGGCGAAGCCGCCGCCGCGTGCCATATGGACCTGGATGAATCCCTTGTTGCTGACGATGTAAGTCTTGATGCTGTAGGCCTGGGGCGCCGTCTCGTAATCGGCCTCGGGGGCGTCGCAGTAGAGCGTGGCCTCGTAGCTGACGCCGGGCTTGAGGAAGTCCAGGGCGACCGTGGTCTCGTGCTCCTGCTCGCCGCAGACGCCGCCGACGTACCAGACGTCGAGAGGCTTGGCCCCTGCGAGGGCCTTTGCCGTGGCGTTGTCGGGCAGGCCGTAAACGAACTTGGCCGCGCCTGAAATCATGTCCTTACGCCCGTCGGGAAGGGCTCTGAGCCCCTCTGCGGCTGCATTGAGGGTGCTGATCCGGGGCTTGCGGGCGGTAACGATATATTCGCCAGGCTCGGCCTCCAGATACAGGGACTTCTCCCAATCGACGGCCACGTCCTTTATGAACTGGAAGGCGTCGGGGAAGCGGTCGTAGTTCTGCGGAAGGTCCGCCGCCATCTGAAGGGGCGAATAGAAGGTGACGTAGAGTCCCAGCTGGTTGCAGATGGTGTGGCGCATCTTGCCGGTCTGCCCGGGTGCCGTTATTGACATATCCTGCTCGAATATGCCCGGAGTGTAGTCCATGGGGCCTCCCTGCAGGCGCGTGAACGGCAGGATAGCCGTGTGCCCGGGATTGATGTGCCCGCGGTACTCGGTGCCCATGGCGCTCTCGTTGCCGATGAGGTTGGGCCAGGTGCGGCAGAGACCGGTGGGACGCACCGCCTCGTGGGCGTTGACCATGATGTGATAATCGGCAGCCTTGCGCAGGGCGTACAGGTAGTGGTTGATGAGCGGCTGGCTGTAGTGATGCTCTCCGTAGGGGATGATGTTGCCGACGTATCCGCTCTTGACCGCATCGTAACCATACTGATTCATAAGGGCATAGGCGGCATCCATGTGGCGCTCGTAGTTGACGGTGGACGACGACGTCTCGTGGTGCATCACGAGGCGTATGCCCTTCTCATGGGCGTATTTGTTGAGGGCGGGCAGGTCGAAGTCGGGATACGGGGTGACGAAATCGAACACGTAGTCCTTCTGGCAGCCGAACCAGTCTTCCCAGCCTTCGTTCCAGCCCTCGATGAGCAGGGCGTCGAAGCCGTTCGCCGCGGCGTAGTCGATGTACATGCGGACGTTGTCATTGTTGGCGCCGTGCCGTCCGTGGGGCTTGAGGGCCTTGTAGTCGGTGACTCCGAGCTGTACGGAAGGCACGTCGTATGTGTAGGACCACTCCGAGCGTCCGGTTATCATTTCCCACCATACGCCCATATATTTGACCGGATGGATCCAGCTGACATCCTCGATGGCGCAGGGCTCGTTGAGGTTGAGGATGAGGCGGGAGGCGAGCACCTTGCGGGCGTCGTCGACCACCATCACGGTACGCCAGGGAGTGACGCAGGGGGCCTGCAGGCGGCCTTTTACTCCTTCGGCATCCGGAGTGAGCCAGGTGCGGAGGACGTAATTGCTGCCGTCGACCAGCAGGTTGGCCGTCGGATAATTGACGACCTCAGCCTCGTGGATATTGATGTAGAGGCCGTCGTCGGTCTTGAGCTGCAGGGCGGTCTGCACGCCGCTGTCGCCGAAGCCGGTCGCTGAAGCGTTGTCAAGGCGGGTGGCCCCGGAACGTGCGCCTATCTCGCTCAGGCGGCTCCTGGTGTAGTTGTACTCCTGGGTGTCGTAGTCGCCGCTGATCCACCAGGCGGTGTGGTCGCCTGTCAGGGCGAATTCCGTAAGTTCCTCGGCTACGTTGAAATAACGGAGGGCGTTATCCTGCGGGAACTCGTAGCGGAAGCCGAGGCCGTCGTCGTACAGGCGCATGCGGACGTTCATCTTTACGCCGTCCTCGCGGCCGAGCATTACCAGCAGTTCGTTGTAATTGTTGCGGATTTCGGACTCCTCGCCCCAAACGGGCTGCCAGGTCTCGTCCAGGCTGTCCGTGGATACCCCAAGGATGGAGAATCCGGTGCAGAGGTTGGATTTGCCGCTGAGCCTGAGGCCCTTGCGGGCGTTCTTGATGACGGGGTCGTCGCCGCCTGCCCTGTCGGTGTCGGACACAAGGGCGAATCCGAGGAGCGAAGGCTTGATGACGGCGGCTCCGCTGCGGTCGAGTTTGTAGCAGGGCTGGCCGTCGGGAGTGAGCCCGAGGGACGCTATGAGCGTGCCGTCGGGGCTGCTGAGTGTATGGGAGAAGTCCGCCTCGGTCCCAGGCTTGCCGCAGGATGCCAGCAGTACCGTCGCCAGGGCGAGTATAGTTATGCCTAAGTGCTTCATGCCTTGAAGATTAATGCGCCAGTACGACGAATTCGCCGGGTGCGAGGGAGAAGTGGGTCTTGTCTTTATAGAATGTACCGCTGAACATTTCGCGGTAGGTGCCGTCGAGCTTTACATCGAAGGATGCCGGCTCGGAGTCGAGGTTGGAGAAAGGCTTGCTGGCCTTGGCGGCCGCAGGGCGGTTGTCGTTGCACTTGACTTCCTCTGCTGCGGGCTCCTCCTGCGCGGGCTTTCCGAAGTTCGCCAGCACTATTACCTTGTTGCCCTTGACCTCGCGGTGGAAAGCCACCAGGCCCTCTGCATTCTCGAAGTAATCGGGTATCTCCCACCATACGATCTTGCCGCCGCGCTCGCCGGCGTCAAGTGCATGGTTGTGGTGCTTGAGGTTTACAAGAGTCTTCCAGAATTCGGTGTGTTCATTGTCGGACCAGTCGGTGATGGGGTCTTTCTCGAAGAAGGCGAGCCTGCGGTCGAGGCCTATTTCCTGACCGGTGTAGATCATGGGCTGGCTGCCGGGAAGGGTGAAGCAAAGCACCGCGCAGGCGTCTGCAAAGGCACCTTCGCGCTCGAATTCCGTTCCGGCCCAGGAGTTCTCGTCATGGTTGGACGTGAAGGTGAGGCGGAAGGCCTCGGCGGGGAAGCGGGATGCGTCGCGTGCTACGTAGTCCTTGAGGTCCTGGACGGTCTTGCTGCCCTGGGCCAGGCCGTTGAGCAGATGGTGGAGCTCCCAGGCGTAATTGGCGTCGAAGGTGACGGTGGGGTCGGCCAGGTTGTCCCTTTCGGCCTCGGCGAGGAGGTAGATGTCGGGATAATCCTTGTTGATTCCGGGCAGGATGCCGTACCAGAAGTCGGCGGGAACCTCGCCGGCGGCGTCGCAGCGGAAGCCGTCGACGCCCTTCTTTAGCCAGAAGCGCATTGCCTCGTCCTGGGCCCACCAGACGTCCTGGTTGTCGTAGTTGAGGCTGCGGGTGTCGGTCCAGTCGTACTCCCAGATGGCGTTGCCGAGGGAGTCGCGCTCGTAGAAGTCTGCAGGCTTGGTGGTCATCCAGACGTTGTCGGGGGCGGTCTGGTTGGCAACCCAGTCGAGGATTACCTTGAATCCCATTTTGTGTGCGGCGGCGAGCAGGTCTTCGAAGTCCTCCATCGTGCCGAATTCGGGATTGACCTTGGTATAATCGGAGATTGCGTAATAGGAACCGAGCGTGCCCTTGCGGCCCTCGGTGCCTATTTCGTACATGGGCATGAGCCAGAGTACGTCGACTCCGAGGTCCTTGAGGCGGGGCAGCTGGGCCTCCACGCCCTTGAAGGTCCCCTCGGGGGAGAACTGGCGGATGTTGACTTCGTAAACTACGCTGTCGTAGGTCCAGGCGGGGTGCGGGCCCCTCTGGGTGCAGCATACGAGTGTGAGCAGTGCTGCGGCTGCGGTTATCAGTTTTTTCATCGTATGGTGTTACTGAAGGAATACTGCTGAGGAATTTGCACCGAGGGTGACGCTGCCGCCGGAGACGGTGACCGTGCCGAGCTTGACCACGATCGAATCCAGTTTGTCGGAACTCAGGTCGAGGGTCTTCTCCGCTGCGCCAACGTTGTGCAGCACGAGGGCCTTGGTGCCGTCGGAGGCGGTCATGTACCAGGCTGCGATGCTCTGGCCCTCGCCGGTGTTGGACTCGTCGTACTTGGGATGACGGCTCATCACGCCGCTTGCGAGCGCAGGGCAGGTATTGCGTGCGTAGGTGAAATCGTAATAGGTGTGAAGGAGAGATTCGGCGTCTTTCTGCTGGCTCGCGACGGATATTTCGTCCTTCATCAGGGTGCCGTCCACGTGGCCGCCGAGGTCGCCTGTCGCGGCGTCTGACGCCTTTTCCCAGATTATGGGGGTGCGGACGAGTTCGTCGCGGCCGCCTTCATCGCTGTCCTTGCCCCAGTATCCGAGTTCCTCGCCCTGGTAGATGTAGGGCTCGCCCTCGGCGGTGAGGAGGATTGCAGCTGCCTGCTTGAGACGGGTGATGTCGCCGCCAAGGACGGTGGAGGCGCGCGTCTCGTCGTGGTTGGTGAGCTTGGTGGCGGCTATGGCCTTGGGATTCACGGCCTTATAGGCCTGTCTGTAGCCGATTAGGTCCTTGGCGAGGTAGCAGCCGACGCGCTGCTGGAGGACCCACTTGAGCCTCTCCCAGAAGTCGAATTCGAAGCAGGCGGGAAGGGCCGAGTAATACGGAGCCACGTCGGATGCGCCCATCCATACTTCGGCCACCATGTAGAAGTCTTCCTGGTGCGACTTGCGGTATGTCTCGTTGCAGCGGTCGTACCATTTCTTGAGGAAGGTCCTGTTGGCGCTGTTGTTGAACGACCACATGCCGCCGCAGATATGCTTGACGGCGTCGAGGCGCAGTCCGTCGATGCCGAGCCCTATCCATTTGTCCACCGATGCGGCCAGGTCGCGGAAGCAGGCGTTGCTTTCCGCCTTGGATACGTCGCCGTAGTTGAGGTCGGGCATCCAGCTGCCGAAGGCTCCCATGAAATAGACATTGCTGGTGGTGACGTTGGTAAGGTCGATGCGGTAGCGGCCGGAGCCGGTGAAATACAGGTCGCCGCCGTCGGGAACAAGGCTGACGGGGGTGCCCTCGGTGACGTTGGTCTCACCGCCTGCGGCGCCGAACTTGCTGCCCGGATCCCAGTTGGGGTATTTCCTCACAAGGATGCCTGTCCTGCCGTTGATGTCCATTACGGTGTAGAATGCATCACTGCCGTTGCCCTTCATCTTTATTTCCTTGCCGTCCTGCCCGGGTGCCCAGGTCCAGAGGTTCCAGGAGGCGTTGCCGCTGGTAATGGCCTCCGAGGTGCTGCTTATCCGGAGTTTGGGAGAGCCGCTGGTGGCGGAGCTCCAGTCGTCCTTGTTGTACGAATACCCATTGAGCATGGGGAAGTTCCTGTAATCCGTGGCGGGATTGGAGCAGATGAAGTAGTAGTCGCGGTAGGGGCTGGATGCGTCCGACAGGGCCTCGGCGAACCAGGGATGCCCCTTGCCGGAGTGGTTGAGGACGTAGTCCATGTAAATCTTGATGCCCTTGGCGTGCGCGGCGTCGATTAGGGCCTTGAAGTCGGCCTCGGTGCCGTATTTGGGGTTCAGTGCGTTGTAATCCTGCACATCGTAGCCGTGGTAGGAATCAGCCGGGTGGGCGGGGGAGAGCCAGATGGCGCTGACGCCGAGGCCGTCCAGGTAGTCCAGGCGGTTCTTTATGCCGTTGAAGTCGCCGATGCCGTCACCGTTGCTGTCGGCAAAACTGTATATCAGAAGCTGGTAGGTGATGTTGCCCTTCTTCTCGGAAGGCTTGTAGGTGGGAATGCTGGTATCGCCGGAGGGCCCGACCGGATTTACGGGGTCGCAGGCGCACAGGGCCGCCAGGGCCAGAAGTATGAGTATCCGTTTCATATATGCAGGTTATCAGTCAATCACCAAAGATAACAAATGCCCTGCGAAAAAGCAAAAAAAACGGCCCCCGGAAAACCGGGAGCCGTTATAGATGGGTAGTTGGTATTAACTACTTGACAGTGTAGACGATAGGGGTCTTCTTGAGGTCGTCGCCACTCTTGTTGGACCAGGAGTAAACTGCGATGACGTCTCCGGACTTGATGCCTGCGTCTGCAAGAGGCATGCTTGCTTCAACCTCTACCCATTCCTCACCGACCTTGCCGGCGAATTTGAAGTTGTTGAAGACTGCCTTTGAAGGATAAGCGTCGCCGCTGCCGACATCGGTTGCAATCTCCTTGCCGTCGAAGGGGAAGAAGTAGAGCCACATCTCGAGACCGTCGATCTCCTTGTTGACACCGGTGGCGGGGTTGTTGTCGGCGTCGATGTCATAATAGACGTAACCGCCCCTGCTCCAGATGGCGTCGCGGGTGTCCCTCTTGGTGTAGAAGTAGATGTTCTTCTTGTCGTTGGTAACCTTGAAGAGAGCATAGACGGGAGTGTCCTTGGTGCTGGCTACCTGGGTGTCGATGGCGTCCCAGTCGGAGAGGTCGCCGTCGATCTTGATGGCGCCTTCTTCGGCAGCACCATCGACGACCTCTACGGTACCTGCGTTGAAGTCGATGATGATCTTCTTGCCGGCCTCGATCTGGACACGCTCCTGATCATTGCCGCCGCCACGGTAAGCAATCTTGCCGTCGAAGAAGATGAACTCGGTCTTCCACCAGTCGTACCAGCCGAAGTCTACACAGCCTTCAACCTTGGTGGTAGGCATAACCTTGGAGGCCAGACGGAGTTCGCCGGCACCCTTGGTAACGATAACGGCCTTGCCGTCCTCGATTTCGCACTTCTGGGCGGTGTCGAAGTCCCAACCGCCGGTGAATACGGCGTCGCCGAGACCATAGACCTCAGCAGGCTTAATTTCAAGAACCTTGTCGAGGAGGTTGATGTACACGGTGTACATACCTGCTTCGGGAACGAAGCAGTTGCCTTCGGCAACGGTGTAACCTGAGTCATTGCCAAGGCCGGTGAAGTCACCGTTCCACTCCTTGAGGGCGCAGAACTTGAAGCCATTGGTGGTGAAGTAACGGGTGCACCAGAATGCGCCTTCCTTGCCCCATACAGGGACGAGTTCGGCTACGCCGGCATTGCCCCAGTCCCAGCCGCCGAAGTCCTGGCCGATCATGTACATGGTGGTAGGAGTCTCGGACTTGCTTTCCTGGGTGATGGTGTAGCTGAAGGACTTGGCAACGTCGCCAGCGGCGAGCTTGTAGTTAAGGGTGATCTTGTAAGCACCGGCGCCTTCGGTAACGGCGATGTTGTCTCCGCCGGGTTTGCAGTCCTTGCCAATGTTGGTGTTGGCCTTGACGAATTTGGTGCCGTCAGCGTTCTTGCCGAGGAAGATCTTCCATCCTCCGTTGTAGGCGAACTTGAATTCGCCGCCGTCGGCGAGCTTCTGGCCGGAGAGGGTGTAGGTGATACCGTCGTTGCTGGGAGCGGTGGCCTCAAGTGCGGTGAAGTTCCAGCTGTTCATGCCGCCGCGGACACCCCAGGTGACGGGGCTCACGAGGATCTGGGCATCGGTGAGGAGCTTGTCGTTGTTGAGGTCGAGGACGATGTGATAGAGACCGGTTTTCTCCATCTTCATCTTGGGAGCGGAATTGCCTACCTCGAGCTTGCCGACGAACCAGCCGTCGGCAGGGTTGTCTGCGTAGTCACCCTCGATTGCTGCGGGCTTGAAGGCCTTGAGGTTTGCGCCGTAGGCGGTCTTCTGTCCACCGTTGACATATGCCAGGGTGAATTCCTTGCCGCCTTCGAGAACGATGTACTTCTCGAACATGCCGTCGCGGACCTGCTGGCTCTTGATGCCAAGGTCGTCACTGCCCCATTCGTTGATACCCTTGGCCATGGCGAGAACGCCGGTGACCTCGGTCTTGCCGGTGGCTTCGCCGATCACGTAGAAGCCGTCCTCGGTGATGTCATCGAGGGGTGTGGGCTCCTCTTTTTTCGGGTCGCAGGATGCAACGGAGATAGCCATTGCAGCTACGCTGAAAATCCAAAAGATTTTTTTCATAACGTGAAATTAATTAAATAATGGTTTATAAAATAAGAGTTGATAGTGTATAGATTAATATCCCGGATTCTGGGTGTACACTCCGGGAGCGCCGTCGCGTACCCAGTCGGGGATAGGGAAGATGCGGTGGTTGGCGTCGGATGACTCCTTGAATTCCCAGGTGCCTCCGTAGGTGCCGAAGCGGATCTGGTCGTCGCGGCGGTGGCCTTCCCAGGCGAGTTCGCGGCCGCGCTCGTCAAGAAGTTCGTCAAGCGTAAGTTCGGCGGCGGTGTAGGCGGGCAGGCCTGCGCGGGTGTGGACCTGGTTTACGCAGTCGAGTGCGACGTCATCGGCCTTGCCGCCGTTCTGGCGCATACGGGCTTCGGCCTTCATGAGAAGGACGTCGGCATAGCGGTAGATGGGGAAGTCGGAGTCGGCGTGATGGGCGATGCCGTTGGCAAACTCGAACTTGAAGAAACGGGCGCCCTCGCAGGAGTTGGCTCCGGTAGGATCCTGGATGGTTGTGACCTTGGGGTCGATGATGACCTTGAAGTGGCTCTCGCCGTGATCCCATTCCACTATGTCACCCTTCCAGCTGTCGCGGTTGTAGATGATGGTGTTCCAGTCGGTGGTGGTGTTGTAAACGGGGCCGGCGAACCACTGCGCCTTGCGCTTGTCGCCGTCCTGGTACTTGTTGTAGAAGGACTCGAGGGTGCAGGGGCCGTTCCAGCAGTCGGTGGTGAAACCGAACACGTCGCGCATCGCGTAGTGCTGGGTCATCACGTGGAACATGTTGCCGTTGGCGTAAACCGCGTCGAATACGATGGGGAAGATGATCTCCTGGTTGCCGGTGTTGTTGATCTTGAAGGCGTCGAAGTAGTCGGCGTTGAGACCGTAATAACCTCCGTTGATGATAAGGTCGCAGTACTTCTCGGCGTCTGCCCAGCGGGGAGTGCCGGTATAGACCTCGGCGTTGAGGTACATCTTGGCGAGGATCATGTAGGCGACGGGCCTGGTCATGGAGCCGTAACGGACGACGTTGTCTGCGCTCTCGATGTTGTCGAGGAGCTCTTTCTCGATCCACTCGAAGACCTCCTTGCGGGAGTACTGCTTGACCTTGCCGTTCTCGGTGACGTGCTTGCCGTCGTCGATGTGTACGTTGCCGTAAACATCCATGGCGAGCAGGTGGTAGAAGGCGCGGAGGATTTTTGCCTCTGCGAGGCCGGCCTTGGCTGCGGCGGAATAGGCGGATTCATCCTCTCCGGCGATGGAGTGGATGTTGTCGATGACGGTGTTGCACTTGGTTACGCCGCCATAGGCGAAGCTCCAGCCGTTGTTGACGTCGCGGGTGTTGCTGCCCCAGGTGTGCTGGTGCATTGCCATAGGCACGCCGGCGTCATACCAGTCGGTGGCGCGGGTAGGGACGATAACTTCGTCCGAGGTGTATTCCTGTAGGCTCCAGTAGCCCTCGCGATAGACGTAGCCGTATTCGCCTGCAAGCTGGGAATAGGCGTTCGCGATGAGGGTGGAGAACTGGGACGGAGTCTGGAAATAGTCTTCCTTGCGGACGTCGGAATAGACTTCCGGGGAAAGGTCGGTGCAGGCGTTGAACGCCAGGCCGATGACTGCAAGAATGATGGTGTATATCTTTTTCATGTCCGTACGTGCTTTAGAAGTTCAGATTGACACCAAGGCTGAAGGTCCTCTGGGTGGGATAGTAGGAACGTCCGTCGAATCCGGGCGCGAGGCCGGACATCGATACCGTCGAGGGGTCGTGGCCCTTGTAACCGGTAAGGGTGAAGATGTTCTGGGCGTTCAGGAAGACGCGAAGGCCGCGGACGTATTCGGAGATGGCGCCCGTGAGCTTGGGAGTCCATCCGATGGTGACGTCGTTGAGCTTGAGGTAGGAAGCGTCCTCCAGGTAGAAGTCGGAGAACTGGCGGAGGGATGCCCTTGACTCGTCGGGATTCTTGATCCAGTTGGTGAGTATTTCAGCATCGCCGCTGAACGAAGACAGGAGGACGTTCTCGGTACCGCGGGTGTTCTCGTAGAAGTAGCGGGTCTCGTTGAAAATAAGGCCGCCGATCTGGCCGCGGAAGTTCAGGGATGCGTCGAAGCTCTTGTACTTGACGGTGGTGAAGAAGCCGCCGGTAAGCAGCGGGAATGCATTGCCGAGGACCTGGCGGTCGGAGTCGGTAGGGTTGGTGGTCATACCGCCCGCAGGGGTCTCGAACACCCATACGCCGGAAGACTGGATACCTTTGTACTTGTAGCCGTAGAAGTTGCCCACGGGCTCGCCTTCCACGAGTCTCATTACGTAGTTGCCGGTCTCGCCGTCGCCGGAGGAGATGTAACCGACGTTCTGGTAGGCGGCGATGTGCTTGCCTTCTGCGTCTTTCTCGCCGTACTGCTCGCCGGTGATGCGGACTACGCGGTTGCGGTTCCAGGCGGCGTTGATGCCGGCGGTCCATTCGAGGTCGCGGGTCTTCATGATGATGCCGTTGAGGCTCATCTCGACGCCGTAGTTGTGGATCTGTCCGTAGTTGTCCCACTTCTTGGCGGTTACGTTGCCGCCGGTGAGGGGAACGTCATACTCGTAAAGGAGGTTGGTGGTGTTGCGGAAATAACCGTCGATGGTACCGGTGATGCGGCCCTGCAGGAAGGAGAAGTCAACACCGAGGTTGGACTCGTGCTTCTCTTCCCAGCGGATGTACTCGTTGACGTTGGTCTGGGGACCCCAGGGCTTGATGAACTGGCCGTCGGAGAAGATGTAGTCGGAACCGGGGCCTACGAGCATGAGGTACAGGTATGAGCTGCCCGGCATGTTACCGGTGACGCCGTAGCCTGCACGGAGCTTGAGTTCGTCGAGCCAGGCGATGTCCTTCATCCAGTCTTCCTCGGACATTACCCAGCTGGCGGAAACGGAGGGGAAGAGACCCCAGGGGCCGAGGATGGGATTGGCCTTGCTGCCGAACTTGGAGGAACCCTCCAGACGGGCGCTGGCGCTGAGGAAGTACTTGCCGGCGTAGTTGTAGAGGCCGCGGATGAAGAAGGATGCGAGTTTGTCCTTATACTTGTAGCTGCCCTGGCTGGCGTCGTCGTTCTTGCCGGAGAGCTTGCCTTCGCCGAGTCCGAGGTTGTTGTAGAGAAGCTTGTCCAGGGGGAACTTGGAGTTCATCACGTTGAAGCCCTGCGACAGGTTGGTCTGGTAGCTCTGGCCGAGGAGGAACTGGTAGTTGTGCCTTGCGGCGCTGCCCATATAGTTGAGGGTGTTCTCGATGACCTGCTGGGTGTTGGAGCCGTAGCTCTGGTTGGCCACGCCGTCCTTGCCGGAAACCGCACGCAGGGTGCTGTTCTGGTATTTGCCGTTCCAGGTGGTGGTCTCCTGGATGGAGTAGGCGGAGGTGAATTTCAGGCCGGGCAGGATGTCGAGGGTGGCGCGGACGGAACCGATGATGTTCTGGTCCTTCTGCTCGTTGGTGGTCTGCTCGATGTCGGACAGGGGGTTGCGGGTGTAGAAGTTGTCGGACTCGAAGTAGCCGCCGTACTTGACGAATTTCTCATCCTCGGAACGGATGGGCATCGTGGGGTTGGAGCGGATTGCCTGGTTGAAGTTGTCGTAATTCGCCCAGTCCTTGTTTGCGCGCTGGTAAGAGAAGTCGTAGGAGAGGCGGAGCTTGCCCTTGAATGCCTTCTGGTCTGCGGCGAAACGGCCGGAGAGCTCGTCGAAGTCGGACTTCTTGGAAACGCCCTGGAGGTTGCGGTAGCCGACGGATGCACGGTAGTTGAAGTTCTCGGTGCCGCCGGTGATGGAGACGTTGTGCGTGTGGGAGATGGGGTTGCGGGAGATGGCCTTGACCCAGTCGGTGTCGGCGCCGAAGTCGGTGCCCAGGCCGTTGGCTACCATCTTCTCCCTGTATTCCGAGGCGTTGAGGACGCGGGGGACGTTGGTGATGAAGCCTACGCTGCCGTTGCCGCTGTACTCGGCGCTGAATGCACCGTCCTTGTGGCCGCGGCGGGTGGTGATGAGGATAACGCCGGCGTTGGCGCGGGTACCGTAGATAGCTGCTGCGGAACCGTCCTTAAGGATGTCGATGGACTCGATGTCTGCGGGCTGTACCGATGAGAGGTTGCCGCCGGGAACGCCGTCGATGACGTACAGGGGCTCGGTGGAACCGTTGAGGGAACCGACGCCTCGGAGCTGGACGTTATAATTGTTCTGTGCAGGGTCGTCGCCGCCGTTCTTGATGACGTTGAGGCCGGCGACCTTGCCCTGGAGGAGACCCATGGGGTTGGCCACGCCGCCCTGGTTGAAATCGTCGGGCTTGAGGGATGCGACGGAACCGGTGACTTCCTTCTTGGACTGGGAGCCGTAACCGATGACGACTACGTCTTCCAGGAATTCGGAGTCCTCTGCGAGGATGATGCTGGCGGGAACCTCAGATGCCTTGAAGGAACGGCCGGCATAGCCGATGCAGCTGATTTCCACGGTGGCGTCGGGACTCGAAACCGTGAGGGTGAAATCTCCGTCCAGGCCCGTGGATGTGCCGTTGGTGGTGCCCTTCTCCAATACGGTGGCGCCGATTACCGGGCCGAGGGCATCTTCAACGACTCCCTTGATCTGGTAGCCCTGCGCGTGTGCTGCGAGGCCGAGACCCGAGAGGAGAAGAATGATCGTTATAAGTCTTTTCATTGGGTGATTGTAGTTATTGATTGGTTGTTTTGTGTGTCTTGACGAGGCCCACGCTGCAGGCTCCCAGCACCAGGAACACTCCTGCGAGCAGGAGCATGGCGCCCTGGCTGCCGCCTACGAGGCTGATGACTGCGCCGCCGGTGGCCGCCGCGACTATCTGCGGCAGGCAGATGGTGCAGTTGAAGAGGCCGAGGTACGAGCCCATGTACGGGTTACCCTCCAGGGCGTTGGTGAGGAAGGTGAACGGCAGGGCGAGCATTGCGGCCCAGGCGAAGCCTATGAGGAAGTAACTGCCGAAGAGCAGGTACTGGTTGTGGATGAACATCACGGATGCGAATCCGACGGCACCGGCGAGAAGGCTCACCACATATGCGAGCTTGAGATTCCTGAAGCGTGGGATGACGAGCGCCCATAGGATGGAACCTACAGCCTGCACGGCGAACAGGACGCCCACCCAGTTGCCTGCGGCCTGATAATCGGCCGATGCGACGTCGGTGGTGCCCCAGCAGTTGCGGGCGATGGCGCCGTTGGTGTACGTCCACATATAGAGGAACGCCGCCCAGCAGAAGAACTGCACGAGGCCGACGGTCCAGAAGGTCGCGGGCGCCTTGATGAGGAGCCCCAACAGGCCCTCGGACTTCTTCTCTTCGGCCTTGGCGGGGTCTATGCCGTGGAATTCGGCATACTCCTTCGGAGGCATCTCCTTGACCTTGAGGAAGGTGTAGAGTACGCAGGCGATGAGTATGGCGGCTCCGCAGTAGAAACTGTAGATGACGCTGTCGGGGACGACGCCCTCGGGGGCGGTGTTGGCGATGCCGATCCAGGTGAAGAAGATGGGGAAGAGGTAGCCGACGAGGCTTCCGGCGTTGCAGAGGAAGCTCTGGATGCTGTATGCCGTGGCTTTCTGCTTCTCGCCTACCATGTCGCCGACCATCATCTTGAACGGCTGCATGGCGACGTTGATGGATGTGTCGAGGAAGATGAGGGAGAAGAGGCCGAACCACATTGCGGCATTGAGCCCGAGGAATACTCGGGTGCTGAAATGCAGCGAGCCGGCGTTGGGCAGGAAGGCCATTACGAGGACGGCAATTATGGCGCCGACGATGAGGTACGGCTTGCGGCGGCCCATGCGGGTCCAGGTGCGGTCGGACCATTTGCCGATGAGGGGCTGGACTATCATGCCCATGAGGGGAGGAAGTATCCAGAAGAAACTGAGCTGGTGCGGGTCGGCACCGAGCGTGGCGAATATGCGGCTGATGTTGGCGCTCTGCAGGGCGTAGGCAATCTGTACTCCGAAGAAACCGAAGCTCAGGTTGAACATCTGCCAGAAAGTAAGCTCTTTCCTATCGGTCATTCTATGTGGTCACTTGGTCTAAAGTAATCACAAAAGTAATAAATTTTCGTATAATTATAATAGTATGACAAAAAAAAGTGCATCCGCTCTTTTAACGGATACACCGGTACGTTTTTGAGGACATCTTCCTATTTGGTTCCGGGGATGGAGAATGTGAGCTCCAGGACGGGCCTGAGCGAGGTGTCGGGATACTCCGGACCGTACAGCGTACCGCAGTAGTAGCGGTCTTTGTCGAGCATGTCCTGCTTGCTGGTCTTGGATGAAGCATTGCTGTAGTAGGAGGCCATCATCATCATGCTGTAGTAGTTGGAGTACGGGTCGTATCCGTATCCGCCGTATCCATATCCTCCATAGCCGTATCCGTATCCGCCATAGCCGCCGTAATACATGCTGTTGTAGTAGTTCTGGTAGGCGAGCATCTGGTAGTAGTCGCTCATCGAGGAGTTCTCGTTGGAGGTCTTTACGGTCTCGTGGGAGGTTATGATCAGCCAGATGTCGTATTCGCCGCGATTGAGTTTATTGCGGCGCAGGACGTCGATGTCGGTTTCGCCGGTCTCCGGGGTTTCGTGGATCTTGAGGATTTCCTGCAGGTGGTAGGTGATATCGGGCTCGTAGCGCAGCGTGCTGCGGTTTATCTCGCCCTGGTTCTCATTGGACGAGGCGGCGTCGGTGAGGCTGGCGAAGGTGACGAGGGTGTCGTTCTGGCGCAGGCGGCAGGTGGGCGACAGAACCTGGGGGAACTTGTACATTTCCCTGTAGTCCTCCGGGAAGGGGAACGGCAGGATGAGTGACGCCTTGTTGATGACGGCTCCGCGGGGGTCTCCGCCCTCGGAGCGGATGAGGTCTTCCGCCAGGTGCTTGAGGCTCAGCGCGGAAATGACCGGCTTGAGCCCGCCGCCGCCTTCAATCTTCACAGTCTCACGTGCGGGGCCTGCAAGGGTGCGGCTCTCGTGGCTGGTGAGGTTGAGTGCGTACTGGGGATAATTGCCGCGGCTGGACTTGGTGAACAGCGAATCGACCTTATGGAAGGTGTTGAGGCCGTAGATGAAGTTGAATACGGTATCTTTCTCGGGGGTGCCGTCGTAGTCGTAGTCGCACTTGAGGCGGAGCTTGATGAAGTTGCCGGTGACGTATTTCTCTTCGCTGTCGTATCCCAGCTGGAGCTCGAAGATGTTGATGCGGCCGCCGTTGCCTGCAGGGGCGTCGGTGCTGATGCAGATGCCGGGGATCTTCTTGCAGTAGGAGTTGAAATCGGCAAGGTCTTCCTTCGTGAGGGCAAGGAAGCGGCGGGCGTACTCCTCGGTGAAGTCGAATCTGAGGGAGTCGGATCCGTTGACGGTGGGCGTGCCATTGACGATGGAGACGCTGCGGTCGACTTTGACCGTGCTGCCGAGACAGTCGTAATCGTGCCCGGCGGTGATGGGCTCGGCGAGCGAATGCACCCGGACCTGCTGTATGATGTTGGACTGGTCCCTGGAGGCGACCGATACGCTGTCGGCCACGGCCGCAAAGTGGAAACTCACGAATTTGGCGGCCTTGACGTTGCCGAAGTCGAGGGTGTCCTTGACCGGAACGATGGTGAGGGCGCAGGAGCGCTGCGTGAGGCCGAAGACGTCGTCCCTGATGGCACCGATGGTGATTCGGGTCTGGGAGTATCCCGACAGGGAGTCGGTAAGGTTCATGGAGATGGACCCGGGAGGCAGCAGGGCCTCCTTGGGATGGACCGTGTAGGTCTGGTCGACGGGTATGAGGTTGCCGCCGAGCTCGGGGTTGATGTCGATGCAGGACACGCAGCAGAGCAGGGCGGCCGCAATTGCCGGAAGGATGTTTTTCATCTTAGATGGAGTCGTAAAATGCGTTGTACGCATCGACATAGGAGCCGTCCGCGATGGCTTCCTCCTTGTACTGGAGGAACGGGAGCTTGCGGGCGGTCTGGCTGGTCAGCAGCAGTGCCTTTCCTTTAATTGCGGCACTTGTCTCATCAGTGTAAGCTGCTCTGTCAAACTCAGTTACGGGCGGCCAGTTCCACTCTTTCTGCGGGCTGGTCCAGAA
>CACZEU010000028.1 GCA_902780175.1 uncultured Bacteroidia bacterium | reverse complement strand
CTGGATGAACTGGAAGCCTGGATCACACGGACGGAAAAGCTGGCCGGCAGGACTGAACTTCAATACTATGTAGAATATAAATTTGATGGGCTTACGTTAAATCTTACATATGAGAACGGAAACCGTGTCCTGGTACAATCCGGATCCGTGGAATATGACGAACAGGGAAGAATCCTTCATGCCCGCTATAATTTCGATCTGGACAAGGTAGTCGCATGCGCCATAGAGTATATCCCCGAATCATCCTACTATTCAGACGCATGCAACGACGTGTTCCGTATCACGGTAACTGCCGAGCAGTCCCAGAGGATTGCCAATGAAGGTGGAAGCGTGACCCTGTACAAGAAGTTTGGGTACGGCAACCAGGTTTACTATCTTGGCTTCGTTGTCCGCGTCCAGTAGCGACAACTAATAGCAGCCTCTTCGAGGAACTGAACCTCAGAGCCCTCCCGTAAACAAATACCGCCCATTTTGTTCACCACACCGCCTAAAACCTGGTGGTCGTAAACAAAACGGGCGGTTTTTATTTACCACACCATCCCAAACCCCCTCCTCGTGAACAAATCAGGCCGGTTTTGTTTACGAGGCTATAATAAGTTTGGAGATTTCTGCGATTCTTGCCATATTTGCCATGAACCAATCAACGCTCATGCTATGAGAAACAATTCATTCGCAGAAAAAGAATCTTACTGCCAGTTCCTGTTCGACCAGAAAGGTCCCTTCTGGCACATTGCCACTCCTGGCAACCTCACGGAAATACTCTTCACCGACACGGACGACTACCGGTATGCCCAATCGCAATTGGCCATCGGGTCAGTTCAATGCGGACTAAAAACTTATGCCTTTCAGTTGATGACCAACCATCTGCACGACATCGTCGGTGCGCCGTCACCCCAGCCGTGCATGGACATATTGGAATTCCTGGCTGCGCGGTTCAAGAGATATTTTTCTTTGAAAGGACGGCCGGTCGATCTCTCATCGTTTGTGTGCGAGCCACTTCCGATATCTTCCATTCAAGCCCTGAGGAATCACATAGTCTATACCCATCGCAACAAATATGTGGTAGATGCATCGCAGACTCCGTTCTCCTATCCCTGGGGTAGCGGCAGCCTGTATTTCGGCGAAGATCCCGTCAACTTTAAGTCAACGAGATACAACGACCTGACCAAAAGGGAACAAAAACTGATAACCAGCAGCCGCATCATCACCCTGCCGGACTGGTTTACCGTCAGGAACGGCTGCATATCCCCGGAAAGCTTCTGTGACTGGAGAACCGGGAAATCGTTCTTCCGGGACGCTCACCAGTACTTCAACATGCTGGGCAAGAACTATGAGGCCTATGCTGAATTCGCATCGTTACTGGGTGATACAGTGACACTTACTGACGAAGAACTATACTCGGCCGCATGCCAGCTGGCCAGGCAGCAATACAACGCCGCCTCACCGTCGCAACTGTCGGACGGTGCCAAGAAAGACCTCGCGAAGAAGCTACATTTCGACCACCATGCAGGCAACAATCAGCTCCGCCGCATACTCAAGTTGGATCCTTTCGTCCTGGAGTCGATGTTTCCTCAGGCACAGTAACGATGGTCGTAAACAAAAACCGCAGAAGTTTCACACTCCTGCGGTAAAGTTTCAATATATCTCGTTCTCAGGGGAGGCCGCTGAAAAAGTAGGGTACTCCCTCCGGAAACCCTCCGCTTCGCTCCGCCCCTCCCACTGTCCCTGACGGGCCAGCGGGCCCCTCTTTCATGGTCATGGGTGACCAAAGGTTTCCGGAGGGAGTACCCTACTTTTTCAGCAACCTCCCCGGGGGCTTTGTCGTAATGAGGATGGTTCGAAGAAACGTTCGGAGGCCGAAGGCCGACAGAGGGGGAGCGAAGCGTTTCGGGGGAACCTTCCCCGTCCCCTGGGGGTGCAGGGGGATAGTGGTTATTTCGCTTTTGGAAAGGACGCTACTCGTCCTTTCCAAAAGCGAAATATCCTTGACGCCCGGTGGCGGTTATGCCTTCGATGACGATGCTGCGGCGGGCCTTTTTGGCTATGTCGATGACATCCTGAGGCTTGTTGACTTTCTGGTCGTTGACGAACTTGATGACGAAGCCGTCCTCGCCGCCTGCCTGGGCGAGCTTGCCGTTGCCTGCGGAGAGGATTTCCACGCCGCGGGCGGTTTCGCCGATGCGGGCGCCGTAGAAGGCTATGCTGCCGTCTTCGGTAACCGTGCCGGTGGCTTCGGCAGTGCCTTGGAACTGGACGGTAAGATCCTGGACGCGTGCGTCACGGACTATGGTGAGGGATGCGTTGTCTCCGGGGTGGAATCTGTTGACGGCGACCTGGAGGTCGGAAGGAGTCTTGATGAGGGTGGAATCGACCTTGATGATGACGTCGCCCTTGCGGAGGCCGGCCTTGTCGGCGGCGCCGCCCTTGGTGACCTCATTGACATATACGCCGTCGAGGGTGGCGAGCTTGTTGTCCTTGGCGACCTTGTCGGTGACGGGAGACATGGTGACGCCGAGGCGGGCCCTCTTGACGGAGCCGAAGTCGAGCAGGTCGCTCACTATCTTGCTGACGATGTTGGAAGGAACGGCGAAGGAATAACCGGCGTAAGAGCCTGTGGTGGAGATGATTGCGGTATTGATACCGACGAGTTCGCCGGCCTTGTTGACCAGGGCGCCTCCGGAGTTGCCGGGGTTGACTGCGGCGTCGGTCTGGATGAAGGATTCGATCTTGAATTCACCGTTGTAATTGGGCATCGAACGGCCCTTGGCGCTCACGATTCCTGCGGTGATGGTGGAACGGAGTTCCTCTCCGAGGGGAGAGCCGATGGCCAGTACCCATTCGCCGAGGCGGAGTTTGTCGGAGTCGGCGAAATTGAGGACCGGGAGGCCTTCCGCGTCGATCTTGATGAGGGCTACGTCGGTGGCGGGGTCGGTACCGATGACGGTGGCCTCATAGGTCTTGTTGTTGTTGAGCGTGACCTCTATCTTGGTGGCGTTCTGCACAACGTGGTTGTTGGTCACTATGTAACCGTCGGGGCGGATGATGACACCGCTGCCGCTTCCCTGACGCTCCTGCTCGCGGGACTGGGGCTGGCCCTCGTCACCGAAGAAGAAACGGAAGAACGGGTCGATCATATACTGCTGCTGGTATTTGACCGTGACCTTTACATATACTACGGCCTCTACAGCCGTTTCTGCGGCATATGTGAAATCGGGATAGTCGGACTGTGACAAATTGACAGTGCGGGGGGACGAACCCTCTTGCGAATAGACGATAGTGCCGGACTGCTGAGGTGTGGCCGCCTTGACGATGCCATAGGCCGTAAGGCCGCTCAGGAGCACCGAAGCGACGACAGTGATTAAATTTTTTGCCATATCATTCAGGTTTTGTTTTTTCCGGAACGTTAAAAAGTCAAAAGGTGTGCCAAATGTGAGGAATATTTACTATTTTTGCGAGGATAACTACATAAGAACAGATATATGGAATTCACAGTATCAAGCGCAGAGCTTCTCAAGGGCGTAATGAATGTCTCCAAGGCCATTCCCGCCAAGACATCCCTCCCCATCCTGGAAAATTTCCTCTTCGTCCTCGGCGACGGCACCCTTACCATCACCGCCTCGGACCAGGAGCTCACGCTGCGCACCAGCGTCCCCGTCGACAGTTCCGACAGCGGCAGCATGGCGGTCCCGGCCAGGCAGATCATCGACCTGCTCAAGGCCCTCCCCGACCAGCCCGTCAAGATACAGACCAAAGGCGAAGGTTCCTTCGAGTGCATCTGGAACAACGGCAACTCGTCACTGCCCTACTTCCCTGCCGGCGACTACCCGGAGATCAAGACCGTAGGCGATGACGCAGAGACCGTCGTCTTCCCCGCACAGACCCTTGCCGACGGCATCGGCGGCACCATCTACGCCACCGCAGACGACGAGATGCGCCCCAACATGAACGGCATCTTCTTCGATATCGACACCGAGTCCACCACCCTCGTGGCGTCCGACTCCCACAAGCTGATCTGCTACACCACCACGGACGTGCAGGCCGTGCAGCCGTCGTCGTTCATCCTCCACAAGAAGCCGGCCGCAGTGCTGCGTTCGCTGCTCGACCGCGGCGAGGGCGACGTCCAGGCACGCTTCGACGGCGCTAATGTCGTATTCACCTACGGCAGCACCCTTATGGTATGCCGCCTCATCGTGGGCAAGTACCCCAAGTACCGCGACGTCATCCCCCAGAACAATTCCAACGTCCTCCGCATAGACCGTGTGCAGCTGCTGAATACCGTCCGCCGCGTATCGGTCTGCGCCAACAAGGCGTCCAACCACGTCAAGTTCAACCTCGCTCCCGGCCAGCTGGAAATCACGGCCCAGGACCTCGGCTTCGCCCTTGCCGCCTACGAAAAGATCGAATGCGACTACTCCGGAGACGAACTTGCAATCGGCTTCAAGTCCTCCTTCCTCGTGGAAATCCTCAGCAACATGAGCTGCGAGACACTGGTCATGAAGTTCATGGACGCACGCCGCGCCGCCCTCATCATCCCTTCGGAAGAAGAAGCCTCCACCGAAAAGATCTGCGGCATCCTGATGCCCATAATGATTTCGTAAAAATATGGAACTCAATCTTCAGAAGCCCCTCCTCTTTTTCGACATAGAGAGTACGGGGCTGGATATTCCGGTCAATTCCATAATCGAGCTCAGCTTCGTCAAGGTTTTCCCCGGCGGCGAGGAGCGCATAAAGACCTGGAAGATAAAGCCGTGGGACTACGAACGCGGATGCCAGCGCCCCATCGAGCCCGCTGCGTCCGAGGTCAACGGCGTCACCGACGACATGCTCACCGACTGCCCCACCTTCTTCGAACTTGCGGAGGAAATCGCCTCCTGGATAGCCGACAGCGACCTGGCGGGCTTCAACTCCCAGAAGTTCGACCTCCCCATGCTGGCGGAGGAATTCGAGCGGGCCAAGCGCGCCGGCAAGGACGTCGGAGTGGACCTCCACGCCCCCCGGATGGTCGACGTACAGAACATCTTCCACGCGATGGAGCCCCGCAACCTGCGTGCGGCATACCGTTTCTACTGCGGCGGCGAGGACTTCGAGAACGCCCACACCGCAGAGGCCGACACCATCGCCACCTACAAGGTCCTCAAGGCCCAGCTCGACCGCTACCCGGACCAGCTGAAGAACGACGTAGCGCAGCTGGCGTCCTTCGTCGGCAAGCGTTACGTGGATTTCTCCGGGCATCTTATCTGGAACGCCGACGGCGAGCCCGTGGTCAACTTCGGCAAGCACAAGGGCAAGACCGCCCGCCAGGTGTTCGAAACCGACCCGTCCTACTTCGCCTGGATACAGCAGGGCTCATTCTCCCTGGACACCAAGACCCAGTTCGAAAAGCTGGAGCAGCAATACAAACTCGAGCGCCTCACGCAGAAGTTCAAACAATTCTGAAATGGCTAAACTGATTCCTATCTATACCTGGAACAAGGGGTTCCTGGAGTTTTCCAAACGCAGCGACAAACTCACCCACAAGCCCTGGTTCCAGGGGGTTCTCCTGCTGGCGTGCGTGGTCGTCGCCATGCTCCTTGCCAACCTGCCGCTGACCAAACATCTTTACGAGGCCATACTCGACACCCACCTGCAGCTCAAGCTCAGCAGCCCGGGCGGCACCGTCGATCTGCTGTTCCCCCGCGGCCTCACGGTGGAGAAATTCATCAACGACATCCTGATGGTGATTTTCTTCTTCACCGTAGGACTGGAAATACGGCGCGAAGTGGCCCACGGGGAGCTTTCGAGCCTGAAGAAGGCCCTGCTGCCGGTGATTGCCGCATTCGGCGGAGTCATCATGCCGGCGGTCATCTATACCGTCATCAACCACGGCACCGCGGCCGCAAGCGGATGGGGCATCCCCACTGCCACGGACATAGCGTTCGCCGTATGCATACTGTCGGTACTCAGCGACAAGGTACCCGTTTCGCTCAAGGTATTCCTTACCGCGCTCGCCATCGCAGACGACCTCATCGCCATCCTGGTGGTGGCGCTGTTCTACGGGGGCCGCATCAACTTCCTGCTGCTCGGCATCGCACTGGCGGTGATCCTGTTTACCCTGCTGCTGCGGCGCATCGGCGAGAAGCGGATGTTCCCGTATATCTTCTGTGCAATCCTGGTATGGGCGCTGTTCTACTACAGCGGCATCCACGCCACGATGTCCGGAGTGGTGATGGCCTTCCTCATTCCCGCGCAGTCCCGGTACAACAAGGCGCAGTACATACACAAGCGCAACAAGTACCTGGCCCGTCTGGCGGCCTACGACGGCATCGACAACGAACCTTTCCCCAACGGCCCGCAGAAGCACTGCCTGCGCAAGCTGGAAAAGATTGCGCACGGTTCGATGGACATGAGCTACCGGGTGGAGCACGCGCTCAGCCCGTGGGTGAACTTCCTCATCATGCCGATATTCGCACTGGCCAACGCCGGGGTGGAAATCAGCGACCCGTCACTGTTCAACGTATTCTCGTACTCGCAGGCCCTTGGCAGCGTATCGATGGGAGTTTTCCTCGGGCTGCTGCTTGGCAAGCCCGTGGGAATAACGCTGTTCAGCTGGCTGGCAATCAAATTGCGCGTAGGCGAAATGCCCCAGGGAGCCAACTGGAAGCTGTTCTTCGCAGTGGCGTGCCTGGGGGGTATCGGGTTCACTATGAGTATCTTCGTCGATACGCTTTCATTCGCCGGGCAGGCGCCGGAGATTACCGCGCACCTTCGCGACGCCGGCAAGATTGCCGTTCTGCTCGGGTCGGTCTGCGCCGGAGTGCTTGGAAGCGTGCTGATAACATTGGTCGATAAAATAAAAAGCCGGAAAGTGGAAATTTCGAAATAATTGCTATCTTTGCGGTCCCAAGCCACTTTAGCTCAGTCGGTAGAGCAGCGCATTCGTAACGCGCAGGTCGGCAGTCCGAGTCTGCCAAGTGGCTCCAAGGCGTTTTAACGCATCTCGGTATAGGCGAACTTATCCATGTCGCCGTAGTCCAGGTTCTCGCCTGCCATTCCCCAGATAAACATATAGTTGGAGGTTCCCGCTGCTGCGTGGATGCTCCACTCGGGGCTCATTATGGCCTGCTCGTTGGCGAGCCATACGAGGCGCTCCTGTTTGGGCTCACCCATAAGGTGGCAAATCATGTTGCCGGGGGCTACGTTGAAATAGAAGTAGGCCTCGATGCGACGGGCGTGCGTATGCGCAGGCATGGTGTTCCAGACGCTGCCGGGCTTGAGCTCGGTGAGACCCATCTGCAGCTGGCAGGGGCCCTCCTCGAGAACGTTATTGACAATCAGCTGATTGATGACGCGGTCGTTGGAATCTTCCATCTTGCCGGCGGCGAAGGAGTTGGCCTTGAGTGAGCCCTTGCGGCCCTCGATGGTGACGAGCTGCGTCTTGTATGCCTTGTGCGCCGTGGCTGAATTGATGTAGAACTTGGCGGGATTTGCGGGATCCTTGCTGATGAACTCCACATTCTCGTTGCCGCGGCCCACATAGATGGCGTCCTTGAACTTGAGGAGGTACTCCTTGCAGCCCACCTTGACGATGCCTTCGCCACCCACGTTGATCACTCCGAGTTCCCTGCGCTCAAGGAAGTACGAAGACTTCAAGGGGTCGATGGTCTCGAGCTTGAGGGGCCCCTTCACCGGCACGGCGCCGCCGAAGACGAACCTGTCGTAGAGTGAATAGGTAAGGGTGATCTGGTCCGCCACCATAACCTCGGGCATCATGAAACGTGCGCGGAGGGTTTCGGTGTCGTAGTGCTTGACATCCTCGGGGTGGCAAGCTGTCTGGATGGTGTACTTTGTCTGTGCGCTCATGGCGATTGTGCTAAGCAGCAGTGCTGCGGTCAATATTTTTTTCATAAGAAGCTTTGATGATCCTGCGACGGTTGAATATGGCGAGAACGGTGGTGAGGATGACGAGCACCGCGCTGCCTATGATCTTGAAGTCGTGTACCAGATGGAAGATGACCCAGGAGAAGATACTGGATGCGAAATCCAGCGAGCCGCCCTGGAAGCCCTCCGGAATGGCAACTGCGGCGTCCCCGGTGCGGGCGTAAACGTCCTGTGCCGCCAGGGTGAACCAGGGCGCGAGGTCCGTAACCAGATACAGGCCGACCACGAGCGCCACCAGTCCGATGATGAAGGTCTTGACGACGTTACCCTTGGTGACGGGAAGCACTGCAGGGAAGACGTAGAACATACCTGCAAGCGAGGCGAGCGGCAGGAACTGGTTGCCGGGCAGCACCACGGCCAGGAGTATGGTGACCGGGATGAGCAGCAGCGACACAACCAGCGTGGTGGGATGCCCTATAACGAGCGCCGGACTCATGCCGATGTTGATGCCCGCGGAGTTCTTGAACTTACGGGATACCAGGTCCTTGGTGGCCTCCGCGATGGGCTTGAGGCCCTCGATGAACAGGCCGGTGATACGCGGGATGAGTTCCATGACGGCGCCCATCTTGATGCCGAGGCCGAGTATCATGGGGATATTCTGGACGAGCTCCGCCCACGAACTGCAGCTCAGGCAGCCGATGAGAATGCCCACGACAACACCCAGGAACAGCGGCTCGCCGAGTATGCCGAACTTCTTCTTGAGGCCCTCGGCGTCGATGTCAAGCTTGTTGAAGCCGGGAATCTTGTCCATGCACCAGTTGAGGCCCTCGGCGAACGGCACGAAGCTCTGGCAGAAAGGCTGCGGTATGCTGATGCCGTCCAGGTCCTTGTAGTACTGCTGGAACTTGCGGGTTGTAAGGTCTGCCATCACAAGGGTGATGACGAAGCAGATGATGGCGGCGAAAAAGCCATACCAGATGCTGTCGGTGGCAAAAAACACCACCGCACCGATGAAGGCGTAGTGCCAGTAGTTCCAGAGGTCGATGTTGATGGTGTTGGTGGCCTTGACGAGAAGAAGGAGGATGTTGATGCCGAGGCAGACGGGGATGATGAATGCGCCGACGGTGGTGTTATATGCGACCGAAGCCGCCGCGGGCCATCCCATGTCGAAGATGCCGAGGTGCAGGTCGTAAATCTCCGTCATAGTCTTGAGCGGCGCACCCATGGTGGAGGTAAGCAGCGCAGTGACTACGCTCAGGCCGACGAATCCGACACCCACGAGAAGACCGCTCTTGAGGGCCTTTCCGAACTTGATTCCGATGCAGACGCCGAGTATCGTAAAGAGGATCGGCATCATCACGGCGGCCCCCAGGCCTATGATGTAACTGAATACCTGCTCCATTATTTGGGTTGCTTACCGATGTAGGCGAGGATTCCGCCGTCCACATAGAGGATGTGGCCGTTGACTGCGTCCGATGCGTGGGATGCAAGGAAGACTGCGGGACCGCCGAGTTCCGAAGGGTCGAGCCAGCGGCCTGCAGGAGTCTTTGCGCAGATGAAGGAGTCGAACGGATGGCGGGAGCCGTCGGGCTGGCGCTCGCGGAGCGGTGCGGTCTGAGGAGTGGCGATGTAGCCGGGACCGATGCCGTTGCACTGGATGTTGTATTCGCCGTACTCGGAGCAGATGTTGCGGGTGAGCATCTTGAGTCCGCCCTTGGCTGCGGCGTAGGCGCTGACGGTCTCGCGGCCGAGCTCGCTCATCATGGAGCAGATGTTGATGATCTTGCCCTCGCGGCGCTCCATCATTTCGGGGAGGACTGCGCTGGAACAGATGAAGGGAGCGACCAGGTCGACGTCGATAACCTGCTGGAACTCCTTGCGCTCCATCTCGTGCATGGGGATGCGCTTGATGATGCCGGCGTTGTTGACCAGGATATCGATCTGGCCGACTTCCGCGTGAATCTTCTCCACAAGGGCCTTTACGGCGACCTCGTCGGTGACGTCGCATACATAGCCCTTGACGTTGGTTATGCCGGCCTCCTTGTAATTGTCGAGACCGCGCTGCAGAGCCGCTTCGTTGATGTCGTTGAAGATGATGTTCTTGGCGCCGGCTGCAACGAAAGCCTTTGCGATGTTGAATCCGATACCGTAGGATGCACCGGTAATCCAGGCGTTTTTGCCTTCAAGGGAGAAAAGATTGCTTGCGTTCATAAATCGAAAAGTTTAATATCGCAAATATAAGTAAAAAGAACCATATAAAAAATATCATACAAACGTTTGCACCGCTCCTTGTTTTTTTATATCTTTGCGACTGCCTATGGTGACCATCACAGACATCGCCGAAGCCCTCGGCATCACCCCGTCCACCGTTTCCCGCGCCCTTGCGGGCAACCCAAGGGTACGCGAAGAGACGCGCAGGGCCGTTCTGGAGGCCGCGGAGCGCATGGGCTACGAGCGGAACATAATGGCCTCCAACCTGCGCAGAGGCAGGTCCGACATCGTAGGCATAGTGGTTCCCCGTATCAACCGCGAGTTCTTCTCCAACCTCATCAGCGGCGCCGAGTCCATCCTCGGCGATGCCGGCTACCGGGCCATCATCTGCCAGACCCACGAAGAACTGGATTCGGAAATCCAGGTCCTCCATACCCTCAGCCTGCACCGGGTGGCAGGAGTGTTGTTCTCCCACTGCATAGACGCCACCGACAGCAGCCACGTGCTTCCCGCCCTCGGGAACATCCCCCTCGTGCAGTTCGACCGCGTCTTCAGCGACCTGCCGGGAGCCAAGGTAGTAGGCGCCAACTTCGAGGGGGCATACGAGGCCACCACGCACCTCATCCTTTCCGGATACAGGCGCATCGGCACCCTGGCCGGATACCTCAACATAGGAGTCTATTCAGACCGTCTCCGCGGATACCGCAAGGCTCTGGAAGACAACGGCATACCCTATGACGAATCCCTGGTTTTCCCCGACTCCATCTTCCGGGAATCGGGCTACACTGCGTGCCACCTCGCCCTGGACGCCGGCTGCGACGCCCTTTACAGCGCCGGAGACTTCTCGGCCCTCGGCGCGCTCGACGCCCTCAAGGAGCGCGGCATCAGCGTACCCGACGACTTCGGCATCGTAGGCACCGCCAACGAGTTCTTCACCGCCCTCACCTCCCCGTCCATCAGTTCCGTCGGACAGCGCCCGTACGACATGGGCCGCGAGGCCGCCCTGGCCTTCCTGGAGCGCCGCGAGGGCGTCACCGTCATCCCCATGGAACTTCACATCAGACAATCATCAAACCGCAATAACATATGGCTAAAGTAGTTACCTTCGGCGAAGTGATGCTTCGCCTCTCAACCCCGGGTTACCTCCGTTTCGCCCAGGCCCGCCAGTTCGACGCCACATTCGGCGGCGGCGAGGCCAACGTGGCAGTATCCCTCGCAAATTACGGCGTAGACGCCCATTTCGTCACCCGTCTCCCCAAGAATGACATCGCAGACATGTGCGTCGCAGAGCTCCGCGGCCTCGGTGTCGACACCTCCGGCATCGTCTATGGCGGCGAGCGCGTAGGCATCTATTACCTCGAAACCGGTGCAGTCGCACGCGGCAGCAAGGTGGTTTACGACCGCGCACATTCCTCCATCTCCGACATCCGTCCCGGCATGGTCGACTGGAAGAAGGTCCTCGAAGGCGCCGACTGGTTCCACTGGACCGGCATCACTCCCGCACTCTCCCAGGGTGCTGCAGACGCATGCCTGGAGGCCATCAAGGCCGCCAATGAGCTTGGCGTCAAGGTCAGCTGCGACCTCAACTACCGCAAGAAGCTCTGGCAGTACGGCAAAACCGCAGCCGAGGTCATGCCCGCCCTCGTGGCAGGCTGCGACCTCATCCTCGGCAACGAGGAAGACGCCGAGAAGGAATTCGGCATCAAGCCCGAGGGCTTCGACGCCGAAAAGACCGGCGGAGAAATCGACCAGACCGCATTCATCAGCGTCTGCCGCCAGCTCATGGAGAAATTCCCCCGCTGCAAGAAGGTGGCCATCACCCTCCGCGGCTCCATCAACGCCAACCACAACACCTGGGGCGGCGTCCTCTACGACGGCAAGACCCTCTGGCAGTCACGCCGTTACGACATCACCCACATCGTCGACCGCGTCGGCGGCGGCGACTCCTTCATGGGCGGTCTCCTCTACGGACTCATCTCCTATCCCACCGACCAGGAAGCCATAGAATTCGCTGCTGCGGCTTCCGCACTCAAGCACACCATCATCGGCGATTACAACCGCGTCACAGTAGCCGAGGTCGAGGCCCTCGTAAAGGGCGGCGGCTCTGGCAGAGTATCCAGGTAAAATGTCCAAATTCAACAAAATAGATACGATAAGTATCATACGGAAGACCGGAATAGTTCCGGTGTTCTACAACTCCGACGTCGAACTCAGCAAAAAGGTCGTCAAGGCCTGTTATGACGGCGGCATCCGCGCCTTCGAATTCACCAACCGCGGTGACGGCGCACACAAGGTGTTCGAACAGCTGCTCGCATTCGTGCGTGCAGAATGCCCCGAAATGGCCCTCGGCGCAGGTACCATCCTCGACGCCGGCACCGCCTCCCTGTACATCCAGCTCGGCGCCGACTTCCTCGTCTCCCCTTGCATGGTAGAAGAGGTGGTACGCCTCGCCAACCGCCGTGGGATCCCCTATTCCCCCGGCTGCGGCTCCGTCACTGAAATCGTCCACGCACAGGAACTCGGATGCGACCTCGTAAAGGTCTTCCCTGCCGGCAACGTCGGCGGCCCTTCGTTCGTCAAGAACGTCCTCGGTCCCCTGCCCTGGGCGATGATCATGTGCACCGGCGCCGTCGAGCCCACGGAGGATAACCTCCGCGCATGGGCCAAGAGCGGCGTCACCGCAGTAGGCATGGGATCCAAGCTGTTCCCCAAGGAAGTGATAGCCGGCGGCGACTGGGCCGCAATTTCCGAGCTCTGCCGCAAGAGCCTCGGCTGGTTCAATGGCTGAACTTTGGGAGAAAAGCCTGGTATATAGGATATTCAGGCCGTACATAGATTACTGCGCCCGCTACAGTTTCCGTAAGATGGAAGTGGTGGGCGCTCCGCCGGAATTCGACGGGGCTGTCATCGTGGCATCCAACCATACCAACACCCTGCTCGACCCCCTGGTGATCATGAAGCCGTTCCCCAACGGCATCGTATACGGCACACGTGCCGACGTATTCCGCCGTCCCGGCCTGGCAAGATTCTTCCACAACATCAAGATGGTACCCCTTGCCAGGCGGGAGCGGGAGCGCCCCGAGGAAGTCGCCCGCAACGTCCAGACATTCGGAGAGATAGACAAGGCGCTCGCACACGGCGTCCCGTTCGGCATTTTCCCGGAGGGGAGGCACCGCACGATGCATTCGCTCCAGCCCATGCGCAGGGGCGTGGCAGGCATCGCCTTCCGCAGTGCGGCACAGCGGCCCACCGTCATTCTCCCCGTCGGCCTCGATTACAGCGACTACTTCAATTACAGGGGTATCGTGCGCGTGTGGTACGGAGAGCCCATCGACGTCAACGCCTTCGCGCAGTCCATCTCCAGCGGAGAGGTTGAAACCGACGGCCGCACGGTGGAAAGCGCCCGCGACGCAGCCCTCCAGCAGCTTCTCTACGAGAAGATTTCGCAGCTGATATTCTTCCTTCCCGACGACAGCACCTACGAGGACCGCCTCGCAGAGGCCAGGGCTGCAAGACCGCCGCGCCACAAGGCGCTGAAAATAATCCAGGCGGTGCTCAGTTTCCCCCTGTTCCTCGCCTGCGCCGCGCTCTCGCTGCCGATGTGGGCGCTCGCCGAGTACATCTGCCGGTGGAAAATCAACGACCCGGCATTCCAGAACACCGTACGCTTCGGAGTCAAGATGATCGTGACGCCGCTGCTTTTCATCATCTGGGCCGTGGTGTTTTTCCTGCTCCTGCCCTGGTGGGCGGCCGCCGGGCTGCTGGTGCTCTTCATCCATTCTTACAGCGTATTCTACGACTGGACGGGACTTCTCCGCAGCCTGCGTCGCGGAAACGAGCCCCTCTGGAAGTAAGCTGATTTGCTTACAAACAAAATAATAAGTACCTTCGTGTCCCGATTTGAGATTATGAAGGTACTTCGTTTATTCATTCCGGTGCTCGTACTGATATCGCTTGCCTGCTCCTGTGCCAACATCCGCTACGCGATGGGCCCGGAATCATCCGATATAGAGACCCTCCCCGGCTACCGTGGGAAGATACAGGTGGTGGAATACCCCTGCAGCGAGCCCGCCCTGACCAAGCGCCGCATGGTGGTCTATCTCCCTGAAGACTACGACAAGAACGCCACCAGGCGCTACCCGGTGCTGTATCTCATCCACGGGGCGCGCGGCAACGAAGTCACCTGGATCGAAAGGGGCGACGCCTTCCACACCCTCGACTCCCTGCGTCTTGCAGGCAAGGCCGGCGACTTCATCCTGGTAATGCCCAACCTCAACAATTACCACTCCGACAGGGAATACCGCAACGGACATCCGGTCAATCCCGTACGCGCATTCTGGCTGATCGACGGCGAGGCGGAAGTCTATTTCATGGACGACATCGTAGCACGCGTGGACAACCTCTACCGCACCATCCCGGAAAAGTCCTCAAGGGCCATCGCCGGAATGTCCACCGGCGGCCTGCAGGCCCTGTATATGGCGGCCAATTATCCCGACAGTTTCGACTACATCGGCCTTTTTTCCCCATACACCCGCGACTCCATCTTCGGCCTGCGGCACCCCGAATTCTACGGCGGGCTGTACCGCAAACTCAAAGTCCAGTTCCGGGAGCCTCCCAGGTACTTCGGCCTCATGATCGGCCGGAAAGACATATTCTACCAGGAAATGAAGTCGTTCGACCGATCCCTTTCCAAACGCGGCTACGGGCACGAATTCATCGTCACGTCCGGCGGCCACAAGTGGACCAACTGGCGCAAGTACCTCATAGATTTCTACCAGAAGACCTTCAAAGACTGAGTCCACCTGTTGCGATTGAACCCGAAGATTATTAAATTTGCGAAAACAACTCCGGGTATGAAAGTCAAAGTCAACAGACGCAGCGTGGACATCTTCGACGGAGCCAGGGCCCGCGACGCCGTCCTCCGCTATCTCGTCCTCCGAAAGATGGACGTTTCACTCATCAGGCAGGCAGAATTTTACGACGCCCTGGGCCACCCCATAGGCGCCGACTCCCCACTTGCCGAAGGCCAGGTAATCAAAGTCAAGAACATATGAAAAAATCCGTTTCAGTCATCCTGTGCGCCATCCTGAGCGTCACAGCCCTTGCGCAGCGCGCCGAGGTCCACATCGTCTCCTGCAACGACGTACACGCCAAGATCGAGAACATGCCCAGGCTTGCGGCTATCGTCGACAGCCTGCGAGCCGAGTATCCGGGCCTCCTGGTCCTCTCCGCCGGCGACAACCGCACCGGCGAGCCCCTCAACGACATGTACGACCTGCCGGCATACCCTATGGTGGCCCTCATGAACCAGATCGGCTTCGACGCCACCACCCTGGGCAACCACGAATTCGATTCCGGCCCCGCAGGCCTTTCCAGGCTCATCGACCTTGCCAATTTCCCGCACATCTGCGCCAACGTCTTCCCCGAACCCAAATGGGGAATGCACCTGCGCCCGTACGAGATTTTTGACGTCAACGGCATCAGCGTAGCCGTCATCGGCGCCGTGGAAATCGGCCCCGCCGGCATCCCCGACTCCCACCCCGACAACTGCAAGGGCATAAGCTTCAAGCCCGTGCAGGAAACGCTCCAGCAGTACTTCTGGCTGCGCGAAAAGTGCAACGTGGTGCTCCTCCTCACGCATATCGGATACGAGGCCGATGTCGAACTCTCCAAGGACGTCCCCTGGGCGGACCTCATCGTCGGCGGGCACTCCCACACCCAGATCGCCGGCGGTGAAATCCACAACGGCATCCTCATCACCCAGAACGTCAACCGCCTCCAGAGGGTAACCCACATCACCCTTACGCTGGAGAACGGCAAAGTGGTGGACAAGAAAGCCGAGAACATCGAGGTCGGCACCTTCCCCGGGGAGAATGTGGCCTGCGCCCAGCTTCTCAAGTTCTTCAGCGCCAATCCCGACTTCCAGCGCACCCTCTGTGAACTGACGGCGCCCCTCACCTCCGCCGAGGAACTCGGATGCCTCATGGCCGAATCCTTCCGCGTGATGGGCAAGGCCGACGTAGGCTTCGTCAACGCCGGCGGCATACGCTACAGCACTCACGAGGCCGGTCCCTTCACCGTGGCCGACGTCCTCCGCCTCGACCCCTTCGGCAACGACGCCGTAATGCTCGAACTCACCGGCGAGGAACTCAAGCAGATGCTCCTTGCCTGCAACGCCGCCGACGGCTACGGATTCCCCAAGGTCAGCGGCATAGAGTGCGAACTCATCCGAGACAAGAAAGATCCCACCAAACTCAAGGACGTCAGGATAATCTGGCCCGACGGCTCCAAATGCGACCTCAAGAACAAGAAGAAGATTTATAAGGTAGTGACCAACAGCTACGCAGCCGCAGTAAGCGCCTCCCCCCGCAAGGACCAGGGCCACGCGATGAACTACCTTACCTCCCAGATGATAATCGACTATCTCGACGGCAAGGGCTCCGTAGATTTCTCCGGCGTCTGCCACCTCAGGGAAGCCACAAAATAGAGCAAGATATGCAAGCCACCAGACTATTCCTCATAACAGCAATGTGCGCACTCACAGCAGCTTCCTGCGCGCCGCAGGTCCCCCAGGCCCGCAAAGACGGGACCGTCGACACTTACTTCGGGACTGAAGTCCCCGACCCGTACCGCTGGCTCGAAGACGACCGCAGCGAAGAGACCGCCGCCTGGGTGAAGGCCGAAAACAAGGTCACGTCCCACTACCTCAGCAAGCTGCCCATGCGCAGCAAGCTCCTCGCCCGTCTCACCGAGGTGGCCAACTACGAGAAGGTTGGCACGCCCACACTCCGCAAGAACGGCAAGTGGTACTTCTACAAAAACAACGGCCTGCAGAACCAGAGCGTCCTCTACGAGATGGACTCCCTGGACGGAGAGCCCCGCGTCCTGCTCGACCCCAACACCCTTAGCGAAGACGGCACCGTGGCCCTCAAAGGCACCTATTTCAGTCACGACAGCCGCTATATGGCCTACAGCATCTCCCGCAGCGGCAGCGACTGGGAAGAGATCTACGTACTCGACCTGCAGAGCGGCAAGCTGCTTGACGACCATATCGAATGGGCCAAATTCTCCGGCGCAGCCTGGCGCGGCGACGGCTTCTACTACAGCGCCTACGACGCCCCCACCGGCTCGGAATTCTCCGGCAAGAACGAGGTCCACAAGATCTACTACCACAAGATAGGCACCCCGCAGAGCGAGGACGTGCTGTTCTACTCCAATCCCGCCGAGCCCCTGCGTTTCTACACCCTCACCATCAATGAGGAGGAGACCATGGCCTTCCTTTCCGAAGACGGCGCCGACATCGGCAACAACCTGTATGTCAAAGACCTCGTACGCGGGGGCGACTTCGTCCTCATGACCCCAGACATGAAGCACGCCTGCTATCCGGTAGAGACCTCCGGCGACCTGATTTACATCTTCACCAACGCCGGCGCTCCCATGAACAGGCTCATGACGGCCGACGTCCGCAAGCCTTTCCAGACGAACTGGAAGGAACTCATCCCCGAGAGTGACTGCGTGCTCGACGGCGTCGATTTCGTACTGGACAAGATAATCCTCACCTACTCCCAGGACGCTTCCACCCACGCCTACATCTGCGGGCTGGACGGCTCCGGCCGCACAGAAATCCAGCTTCCCGGCATAGGCAGCGCAGGTTTCAACTGCCGCAAGGGTGAGCCCTGGTGCTTCTATTCCTACTCATCCTTCACCACCCCCGGAACCATCTACTCCTTAGACCCCGAGTCGCTCCAAAGCACGCTCTACCGCTCCCCCGCGACCGCATTCGACCCTTCGATACTGGAGAGCAGGCAGGTGTTCTTCCCCTCCAAGGACGGCACCCGCATACCTATGTTCCTCACCTACCGCAAAGACATCAAGCTGGACGGCACCAACCCTGTCTATCTCTACGGCTACGGCGGATTCGACATCTCCCTCCCTCCAGGATTCTCGTCGAGCCGCATCCCCTGGCTCGAGAAGGGCGGCGTGTATGCGCAGGTCAACCTCCGCGGCGGAGGAGAATACGGCGAGGCCTGGCACCTTGCCGGCACCAAGATGCAGAAGCAGAACGTGTTCGACGATTTCATCGCTGCGGCGGAATGGCTTATCGCAGAGGGCTGGACCGACAGCAATCATCTCGCCATCGTGGGCGGCTCCAACGGCGGCCTGCTGGTCGGCGCCTGCATGACACAGCGCCCCGACCTGTACGCCGTCGCCATCCCCCAGGTGGGCGTGATGGACATGCTCCGTTACCACAAGTTCACCATCGGCTGGAACTGGGCGTCCGACTACGGCACCAGCGAGGATTCGGAAGAGATGTTCAGGTATCTGCTCGGATATTCGCCGCTGCATAACCTGCGGCCGGGCGTATCGTATCCCGCCACTCTCGTCACCACCGCCGACCACGATGACCGCGTGGTCCCCGCCCACTCCTTCAAGTTCGCTGCGACCCTGCAGGAGTGCCAGGCAGGCCCCGCGCCGGTGCTCATCCGCATCGACACCAAGGCCGGCCACGGCGGCGGCAAGCCCCTCGCCAAAGTGCTTGAGGAGCAGGCCGACATCTACTCCTTCATCATGAAGAACGTCGGCATGGAGTAATGCCCGCCCTGACGGTAGAATACATCCAATCCATATTCGATGAGTTCAACGGGCTCATCTTCGACGGTGCGCTGCCGCGTATCCCTGTTGTACTGGGAAACGCGGCATCGTACGTCGGCCAGCTCACCTGCAAGAGCCGCAGGAGGCTCCTCGGCAAGCGTGAGTACTACGACTACAAACTGCGGATAAGCAAGCGCTACGACCTCCCCGCGAGCGAAGTGGAAGACACCGTCATCCATGAGATGATCCACTACTACATCCGCCTCAAAGGCATCCGGGACACGTCAGCGCACGGAAAAGTTTTCCGCAGTATGATGGAAGACATCAACCGCAGGTTCGGCCGGAACATCACCGTGTCGCACCATACCACGCCGGAGCAGCGGGAGGCGGCGCGAGACAAACGGCCCAGGCTGCGTATAGTCGCCATCGTGGACTTCAAGGACGGAAGGCAGGGGCTCAAACTCCTGCCGCCCGACCGCCGCAAGGTCGCAGCATATCACAGGGTGCTGATGCATGGCGGCAGCGTAGCCGGCATCAAGTATCACCTGGAAACCGACCCCTGGTTCAACCGCTACCCCACTTCAGCCGCCTACAACGTGTTTTTCGTTCCGATGGACGAAGTGCGGCAGCACCTCAGCAACCCTCTTGACGGACCCGCCATTTAACTTTTGCATCCGTTTTGCGTCTAACGGATAAATGCAAATCTAAGCGCACGCGAGAAAAAAAACAGTTTCAGGCGGTTTTACCGCTGCGCCGGAGAGCCGGAAACGGCGAGTCGGAAATGCACCAGCTGAGGAACTTTGTACGGAACAGGGTTATCAGCAGTACGCAGACCAGAAGTTCCGAACCATAGACCGCCAGGATGAACAGCACGAAGCGGAAGGTGTTCACCGGGACCAGCAATGTGTTGAACCACACGATGAAGGCATACAGCGGGCAATAATGCAGGCCGTAGATGACGAGGGTGTTCCGGCCGAAGTACTCAAGCACGCTGCATTTTTTTATCCACCGGCACAACTGAAGGAGCGCGAAAGAGCCAGTGGTGGACAGGAAGAAGAATAACGGGAAGGTCCTCAGGGTTACGAATATGCTTGCGGTAGAATACGGAACCCTCGTCCCCAGAAGCTGCGTTGCTGCGTAAAGCAGGATGAATGCGAAGAATCCTACTTTCAGCAGACCGTCGTACAGCCTGGGTACGGTCCTCAGATAGCTGCCCAGCGCCACGAAGAAGCAAGCCCCCAGCGACTGCCTGACGGCCAGATAGTTGGGGCCGATGTCGTACTCGTTCAGAGCGATGGAGCCCACAAGCAGGAGGAATGTAATCAGGAGTATGAAACCTTCCTTGCGCACCAGTTTCTTCAGCAGATAAACCACCGCCTTGGAGAAAATCAGGGCATTGAGGAACCACAGTGCCGTACAGGGCTCTGTAAAGAAAAAAGATGCGAACCGGCCGAAAGAGAAATCGGAATGGTAAAACGCCCAGAACAGGGCTGTAAGCACCTCGAAGACAATCCAGGGAATCAGCAGTTGCCTCAGGATCTTATAGAAGAATGTCCCCGGGCGCGCACCGAAACCGGTGCAATACCCGGAGATGATGAAGAAGCACTGCATGAAGAACACGGTGAAGACCGAATGCCACGATGTGAACAACTCGAAATAAGTATTCAGCATCGT
>CACZEU010000027.1 GCA_902780175.1 uncultured Bacteroidia bacterium | reverse complement strand
TTTCCAGGATTTCTTCTCGTGTCATCATAAGATTCCTTTTGTATGCAAATGTAGCGAGAATCATTCCCCGCTACAATATGCATTTGGTCGGATGCTTACGAACGAAGCCCGTAGGCCAATAGTTCGTCATTCTGAGCGAAGCCCCGCTTGCGGCAATTGGTATGTCATTCTGAGCGTAGCGAAGAATCTAGATGTGCCCGCCGCCCTCGGCCTCGAGCTGCGCGTCAACCTTGTTCTTTTCGGCCATCAAAAGGTCGAGAAGCCAGTCTTTCTGCTCGTCCACGAGGCCAAGGTCGCGGCAGGCGCTCTCGTAACGGGCGATGACGGCCTCCTGGTAGCGGTGATAGCGCATGGACTTGCGGATTTCTTCCTCGATGGTCTCGTGCTCGATCTCATAGCTGTCTTTGTAATAATCCTTGTAAACCTTCTCCGAAGTATAGCTGATACAGAACAGGAACAGGCCGGATGCAAGTATGACTATACCGAGTATGCCCAGCAGAAGCGGGACCTTCTGGATGAGGCCGAGCATGCCGAGGGCCGATCCGGCGAGGAATATGACGAGAGCGAGCAGTTCGCTGCGATGATTCTTAAAGATTGAGGATATCTTCATAACCGGTGAGGACATTTGTGGTTCTGTTCTGGAGTATCTTTAACTGGAAGGAGTTCTCGGACTCCTTGGCGTCCATGGCCGCCTGGAAAGCCCGGCGGGCCGCCAGCATCTGGTTGTTCTTGCGGCGCATCTCGTCGAGGTTCTGGCGCAGCTGCCACTGCGAGAGGAGTATGGCGAAGAAGGCGATGGCGAACATCACCAGGAAACCCAGGAGAATGGTCATCTGGTTCTGTGCCTTGAGGCGTTCGGCCTCCTGGCGCAGCCGGGCGTTGTTCATTTCGGCGTCGAGGATTGCCATGTCTTCATTCTGCACGCGGATGTAGATGGAGTCCTTCTCCATCATCAGGCTGTGAAGCTCTCCATATGCGGGTTCGTAACTGCCTGCCGCTGCATAGATGCCGTGCTTGCGGCCCAGGCGGCCGCGGACGGTGCTGAGCGAATCGGCCTTGGCAAGCGCCTGCGCAAACAGGCCGCGGGACTGCAGATAAGAAACGTCGAGCCCGAAGCGGGAATCGGCGTCAGCCTGTACCTTGTAAAGAGGATCGCTTACCAGGGCATCGTAGGTGGCATAGAAGTTCTCCAGGTCGCCCTCGGCCTCGTACAGGCAGGCCCTTGTCATACGCGTCAGGACCTTGAGCGAAGGGAAATAATCAATATAAGACTCGGCCTGACGGCAGTAACGCTCCGCCTCCTGGAAATCGCGTTTCTTTATGTATTCCTGCGCTATGAGGATATAGAGGTTGGGAATTTCCTGCTCGGCGCGGGCGGCCTTGCAGTATTCGGCCGCCTTCGTGAAATTGCTGACGGCCAGATAGGAATTGGTACGGTAACTCTGGATGAGACCGATGATACGGTGGGCGTACATATGCCCCAGGGGCTTGTTCTCCGCCGTTGCGATGCGTTCCATGGCGCGGGCCTCGAGCATGGCGTCCGACGCCCTGCCGATGTGGATAAGGAACTGGCAGTACTCGTGGATGACAGGGAAATAGAAGGAACGAGTGTCTTTGCGGGTGCCGATAAGTTCCTTGATTTCCGAGATGGCCTTATCCATCTTATCGTATTCACCCGTGGCGAACCGAACCGGAAACTCCAGCGAAAGGCCAAGGCACTTGAGGCGGAAATTGTCCTTCTCAACCCCGACGGTATAGAGGGAATCCGCCAGCGCCAGGTTGGAGGGGTTGAACTGCTGCATACGGCCCCAGGCGTAACGCTCGAAGGTGTCCTTGTCGACCTTCAGGCGGTTGACTATCTGCGCCCTGGAGCATACGCCGGCGGCAAGCAGGAGGATTCCTGCCAGGATAATTTTGCGCAGCAGACGCATCACTTCGCTTTCTTGCCCTCCACTATCTGCATCTGCGTAACCACGCAGCTGAGGAGCTTCTCCATAATGATGGGTTTCATTATGAAGTCGTTGGCTCCCACGTTGAAGCCCTTGACGACGTCCTCGTTGGAGTTGAGGGCCGACAGGATGACTATCTGGATATCGGCGGTGGCAGGATCGGCGCGGAGCCTGCGTATGACCTCGAATCCGTCAATTCCGGGCATCATAAGGTCGAGGAGGATGAGGTCGGGCTTTTCCGCTGCTACGGAATCCAGAGCCTGCTGGCCGTTGGCGGCCGTTTTGAGCCGGAAATTGAAACGGGAAAGCATTTTCTGGACCAGGAGGACATTCAGGGGAATATCGTCCACAGCAAGTACGAGATACTTGGAATAATCGTGGTCCTGGGCGTACATTGGAATCATAGCGTTATAGTTTTGATGGGTTTTCGGGGGCTTGTCTGACGGGCACGACAAAGACAAAACGTGCGCCGCCTTCGGTGTAATGGGTGTCCAGATATACCCGGGCGTCCATGCGGGAGGCAATGTCGCGGCAGATGCTAAGGCCGAGGCCCGTGCCCTGCACGAATTCGTTTAGCTTGGTGAAACGTTCAAAAATCGCCTCTGCCTGCTCTGCGGGCACTCCCGGGCCGGTATCGGTGACGGAGAAGGTCACATAGCCCGGATTCTCGTCAAGCGAGCTGGCAAGATGTATCCAGCCCTTGGACGTATGCTTGCAGGAATTCGTGAGCAGGTTGATGAGTATCTGCTGCACGCGCCTGGGGTCGGTCCAGATGCTGAAGGGGCGGGGTATGCCGCCGAGGTACTCCATGGTCACTCCGGGCTGCAGGCGATGCTCGGCGCTGCTGATGGCCGCTTCGCAGATGAAGTTGCACTCGCCTTCCTCGTAATTGATGGTATAGGTGCCGCTGTCCATGGACGAGGTATTCAGGATGTCGTCCAGGAGCATGGTGAGCATCTTGGTGTTGTTGATGATATGCGAGGAGAAATCATCCTTCTCTTCGGGCGAGAAGGTGCCGTCGGGCAGGGTAAGCAACTGGCTGAAACCGACTATGGCATTCAGAGGGGTGCGAACCTCGTGGCTCATGTTCTGCACGAAACGGGTCTTGGCGGCATTGGCCACCAGAACTTTCTCATTGGCCTCCATAAGTTCGCGGTTACGGCGCTCAAGGGCCCTGGAATGGACAATCTGCAGGATGACGATGACGGCCAGGATGAGGAAAGCAGCCACTGCAAGGGCCGTAATGAGGTGGTTGATTTCAGACTCCTTGCGGGTGAGGTCTGCGTGGAGACGGTCGTTGCCCATTCGGGCATCGAATTCAGAAAGCCTTGCGCGGTTCTGGTCCGACAGCTTTTGCTCATGTATGGCAACAAGCTGCTTTTCTATTTCGAAGGCCTTGTCCTTGTATCCGTACTCCTCGGCGATATTGGCAATGAACTTGACCTCGCGCAGATGCATGAACATACTGTCGATGCTGACTTTTTCGACGCCCTGGTCATAGACTATGGCATCTATATTCCTGAACAGCAGCGCTGTCGTGTTGCTTATCTGCGCAGCGACATTCGGGTCACGCAGGCAGTAGTCCCTGGCTTCCTCATAGGCGTCGAGATTACGGTTGTATGCAGCCAGCTTGGCAACATGATACTTCCAGCGAAGCGTATCCAGGTGATGCTTGCTGCCATCGATTGCGTGACGCAGACATATATGGACAGAATCTGAACCTATGGGATAAGTATCTGCAAGATCGCAGTACAGACGTGACGGCGATTGCCGGCGTATGGTGGGGTCGGTTGAAGTATTATATACCTTCAGGGCGTCCTGGATATACTTTCGGGCCGACAGAAAATCGTTCTGGGCAATATACAGCGCCACCATATAGCGCAGGGAGACCCATTTTCCGTACTCGTCATCCATATTGATGGCCTCCATAAGCATGGACTCGGCGAGTTCCAGGGTACGCTCGAACTTGTCGTGGTTGTAGAAATGGTTCTGGGCCAGTTCGGATGCGTAGTAATAATACTGCTTATAGCCCAGTTTCATTGCCACTTCCTGAAGTTCGGCCATATACTTGAGGACCTTTTCATCTTCGGCCTCAGTGGTGGTTTTCTTTGCAAGAAGGATACGTGTAAGATTTTTCATCCGCCCGACATAATAGAGCGTCTGGGCCTTTGTATCCCCATTTGCGATGGCGGAACTGAGGAGCGCCTCGTTTACCTTGTCAAACCCGGGCTGGCCGACAATCTCTTCTGTCTTGACGAAGTAGCTGTAGCACTCGTCGTTGAGATTGAACGGGTTGTTCTGGGCGGCAAGCGGAAGGGCGAGCGCCAGAAGAAAAGCAGTCAACAGATACTTACAGATTTTCACAACCTCAAATATAATGATTTTTTCATAACAAATAAAGAAGCCACCCCAATCGGGATGGCTTCTTTATTTCTTGGGACCGGAATCCTAGTAACGGTCCTCGGAAGAAACGGTGAGTTTCTTGCGGCCGTGACGACGGCGTGCTGCAAGGACGCGGCGGCCATTGGGAGTGCTCATGCGCTCACGGAAGCCGTGCTTGTTGACTCTCTTGCGGTTTGAGGGTTGGAATGTGCGTTTCATTATCTAATTATTTTTGATTATTCAAAATTTGGGAGGGCAAAGTTAATCTTTTCCAACCTCAATTACAAATTTTTCTTTAAAATATTCGTCTTTAATCCAATCTTCTATCTTCCAGACCGTCACACGCGACGGTTTTACCCCGTATCTGCGGCCCATTTCGGAGATTTCAGCAAGCACGTCACCGCCTTTTAGGCACAGCAGGCCCCTGCGGAACCGGCCTTTCACCCAGGGATACAGGTCGGACAGCGTGGCGACGGCTCGAGTGACTATCCAGTCGTATGCCTGCGGGAGGGACTCCACGCGGGCGTTGACCAGTTCCACATTGGTCAGGCCCATGCCTTCCGCCACGGCTCCTGCGACCTTGAGTTTCTTGCCGACGGAATCGCAGAGGGTGAAACGGGCCCCGGGCCATTCGAGGGCAAGGGGAATGCCGGGGAAGCCGCCGCCGGTGCCAAGATCGAGCACGGTGGCGCCGTCCATCGACTCTTCCGGATGGTACAGTTCCATATAGCGGGCGATGGCCAGGGAATGGAGGATATGATGCCGGTACAGATTGTCTATGTCCTTGCGGGACACTACGTTGATGCGGGCGTTCCATTCCCGGTAGAGGGCTGTCGCCGCCTCGAAGTCCTTTTCGTTCGTTCTCATATCGCCATCTTGTCAAGAAGCATTCTGGCCCGGCGGATGCGGGTGCGGACCGTATTGAGTTCCAGGCCGGTCTCGTCGGCAATTTCCTTGTACTGCATACCCTCGATGAGGCGCATCCGGGCGATGTTGCGGTAGAGTTCCGGCAGTTCGTCGACCATCTTCGCGGTACGCGTGCGCACTTCAGTCTTTATCACTTCGTCCAGAGGATCCTCCTGGTCGGGGGTTTCCGCCACCTGCAGAAGGCGTCCGTCCTCGTCGATGGAAATGTATCCCCGCTGGCGGCGGGACTCCTGCTCGATGACGTCGAACGCGGTGTTGCGGGCGATGCGCTTGAGCCAGGCGTCGAAGCTGCCGAGGGCGGGATCGTAGGTGCCTATCTGGCGGAAGGCCTTTTCGAAGGTCTTGGAGCAGACGTCCTCTATGTAGAAGTGGTCCAGCTGCTTCATGTTCTTGCCAAGGTAGGCGCGGAGGGCTCCGATGTTGGAGTCCCAGAGTTCCGTGAAAGCGGTGCCGTCGCCGATTATCGCACGGCGCACCAGTTCGTCAATGGGCCTGGAGCCAGTCTGTACCATAGTTGCATTCTACTGTAAGTGGAACATTGAGGCTGATGACGCCCTGCATCTCCTCCGTGAGTATGGCGCGGACGGCATCTATCTCTTCACGCGGGACCTCCAGAAGCAGTTCGTCGTGTATCTGGAGGACCATCCTGGAGCGGAGGTTCTGCCCGCGAAGGCGCCTGTCGACCGCTATCATAGCGAGCTTGATGATGTCGGCGCTGGTGCCCTGGATGGGGGCGTTGACGGCGTTGCGCTCGGCGTATGCGCGCACGGTGGCGTTGCCGCTGGAGATGTCGGGGACGTAACGGCGGCGGCCGAGAAGGGTCTCGACATAGCCGTTGGCGCGTGCCGCCGCAAGGGTGCCGTCGATCCAGGCGCGGATGCTGGGGAAGGAGGCGAAGTAGTCGTCGATCAGGCGTTTGGCCTCGCTGCGGGAGCATCCGAGATTCTGGCTGAGGCCGAATGCGGATATGCCATACATGATGCCGAAATTGGCGGTCTTGGCGGTGCGGCGCTGCTCGGGAGTGACTTCTCCTATAGGGATGCGGTTTATCTTGGCGGCGGTGGCGGCATGGACGTCAACCCCGCTGCGGAAGGCCTCCGTGAGGTGTTCGTCGCCGGACAGATGGGCCATTATGCGGAGTTCGATCTGGCTGTAGTCGGCGCTCATGATGACGCTTCCGGGGTCCTGGGGGACGAAGGCGCGGCGGATTTCCCTGCCCTGTTCGGTGCGGATGGGGATATTCTGCAGGTTGGGGTTGGAGCTCGACAGGCGGCCGGTGGCGGTAAGCGCCTGGTTGAAAGTCGTATGCACGCGGCCGTCGATGGGGCTGATGTAAGACGGGAGGGGGTCGATGTAGGTGCCTAGGAGCTTGCGGAGGCCACGGATATCGAGGATCTGGCCGATGACGGGACTGCGGTCGGAGAGCTCCGAGAGCGTCTTTTCGTCGGTGGGCCAGTTGCCTTTGGTGGGCTTCTTCGCCTTGGGGTCGAGGCGCATCTTCTCGAAGATCAGCTCCCCTATCTGCTTGGGTGAGTTGATGTTGAGCGAGGGGTCGCCGGCGGTGGCGCGAATCTCTTCCTCCAGTGCGGAGGCGCGGGTGCGGAGGCCGTCGGCGAAGGACCTGAGGGCGGCGGGGTCGATACGGACGCCGGCCTGCTCCATCCGGGCCAGTACGTATTCAAGGGGCTCTTCGACCTCGTCGTACAACTTGCGGAGACGGCTGTCGGTGGCGTCCATCTTTTGGAAGAGGGTGTCGGCAAGCGGGATAAGGACGGAGGCTTCCTTGCTGCGGTCGGCGGAAGGGGCTTCGTCGAACAGGGACATTTGGGCTTCCGGGGAGGCCTCTTCCAGTTCGGTTCCGAGGAAGGTGCGGGCCAGGTCGGGGAGTTTGTGGGAGGCTTCGGGATTGAGCAGGTAATGGAGGAGCTCGATGTCCTGAAGCTTGCCGGCGAGGGTTATACCCCTGTGAGCCAGGGCGTTGATCTGGGGCTTGAGGGATATGCCGGCCTTTATCACCGATGCATCTTCCAGGATAGTCCGGAATTCTTCGGGTGGGGCGATTGATATGCGCAGGCCGTCAGCCACATAGAGTCTCTCGCCTTCGAGGAGTATGGCTATGCGGGGGCCGGAGATCTCCGATGGCTCGCAGCTCCGCAGGACAGGAACGGCGGAACTGGGATTGCCGGAGGCTCCACCGGACCCTCCGGCAATCCCATCCCCCCCAGACGCTCCCGCGTCCGGGTCCCCCCCACTCACGGCTGCGTGGGCGCAGACGGTTCCGTCGTCCCTGCCCTGCTCCCGCTGCAAGCCATCGGAGATCTTCCGGACCAGGCGGATGAGCGACGGGAATTCGTAGAGCTTGAAGATCTCATCGACCTGGGGAGTCCACCGGAGGTCGAGGACCATATCTTCGGCGGTGGTTTCCAGAGGGATATCGGTCTTGATGGTCACGAGCTCGCGGCTGAGCGCGATGTGTTCGCGGGCCGCCTCGAAGAGCTGCTGCTGGCGGGGAGTCAGCTCCGACAGGTGGTCATATATGCCCTGGGTAGTACCGTACTTGCCGAGCAGTTTGGATGCGCCTACCGGACCTACGCCCTGCACTCCGGGGACGTTGTCGGACGAGTCGCCACAGATCGTAAGGATGTCGATGACCTGGGCAGTGTCCCGGATGCCCCATTTGGCACAGACCTCCGCCTCGCCCAGGACCTCGTTGTCGGCCCCGGACTTGCCGGGCTTGTACTGGAGGATGTGCGGTGCGACCAGCTGGCCATAGTCCTTGTCGGGGGTGACCATATAGACGTCGAAGCCCTCGCCGGCGCTGCGGACTGCCATTGAGCCTATCACGTCGTCCGCCTCGAATCCGGGAATCATCAGCACGGGGATATCAAGGGACTTGACGATTGCGGTAAGGGGCTCCAGAGCGTCTATCACAAGCTGGGGCGTCTCGCTGCGGTTGGCCTTGTATTCGGGATAAAGCTTGTTGCGGAAAGTGCCTCCCGGAGGGTCGAAACTTACGGCGATGTGCGTAGGTTTCTCACGGTCGATAAGTTCAAGCAGATACTTGGTGAACCCGAACAGGATGGATGTATCCACACCCTTGGAATTCACCATGGGGCGCCCGAGGAAGGCGTAATACATTTTAAAGACAAGCGCGTGGCCGTCGACGAGAAAAAGTTTCATATTGAAACACAAAGATGGGAAAAGTTTTGAAAGTTTCAAAGATCTTGAATAACTTTGGAATCTATGGACGAAATGTATATGAAGGAAGCCCTGCGGGAGGCAGAGGCCGCCCTCGCGGAAGGCGAAGTGCCCATCGGCGCCGTGGTCGTCTGCAAGGGACGCATCATAGGCCGCGGCCACAACATGACCGAACGCCTCCACGACCCCACCGCCCACGCTGAGATGATAGCACTCACCGCCGCTACGGAAGCCATGGGCGGCAAATACCTTCAGGACTGCACCCTCTACGTTACCGTCGAGCCGTGCCCGATGTGCGCCGCCGCACTGTGCTGGGCCCAGACCGGCCGCATAGTCTATGGCGCCCCCGACCCCAAGCGGGGCTATTCACTCTACTCCCCTTCCCTGCTGCATCCGCGCACAGAGGCCGTCGGAGGAGTGCTGGCGGAACGCTGCGGCGAACTCGTCAAAAGTTTCTTCAAAGAAAAAAGGTAATATGAAACGTCTCCTGCTTCTTTTTGCGCTCGGCGCCCTTTGCTTCCCTGTTTCAGTCTGCGCCCAACAGCCCGGCGGCGTACCGCGCACCATCAAGGAATTCCTCAAGATGTCCGACGGCGACACCACCGTCTGCCAGGTCCGCGGCGTAGTTACCCGCATCCGCAACGCCAATGCCGGGAACGTATATATCGACGACGGCACCGGCGAGCTCTTCATCTACGGCATAGTCATACCCGACCGCCCCGGAGCCAGCCTGCGCCATCTGGACATCAAGACAGGAGACACCCTCACTTTCGCCGGCCGCCGCGACGTTTACAAGGGCATGGTAGAAATGGTCTCCGCCAGCATCCTGGCCAAATCAAACGGCCCCGACCACGACGCCCCCGTCAAGCTCGACCGCGAGCCCTCCTTCAAGGGGAAAAGCGGCAAGGAGGCCCGCAAGGCCTTCGCAGCGTGGGTTGCGCAGAAAGTCAGGTATCCTGAGGGGGCCGACGGAGAAGGGGTAGTCCGGGTGAAGTACGTGATCGGAAAGAATGGCGGCGTCCAGGAAGTCCAGGTCGAGAAAGGCCTGAACCAGGCCCTCAACGCCGAAGCCGTCCGCGTAGTGAGCAGCGCCCCCAAATGGAAGCCCGGCATCCTGAACGGCAACCCCATCCGCCTCACCTACATGGTCGACGTCCCCTTCCACAAGCCCTCCGCAGAATAAACTGCCGCCGAACAGATCCTACCTTCTTCAGTCTGTCACTCACAGCGACATTTTTAGCAGCCTCCCTATTCGCGAAAGACAATGTGGGAGTGCTGACGTTGTCTTCGCGGCGAGACATGAACAGAGTGGTGAAGGAGCAGGCCGTTTCGTTTGGCACTGCGGCACCTGGAAGGGGGAGCGCGAAGCGCGTCGGGGGAAAACTTTCCCCCGTCCCCTGGGGGTGCAGGGGGATAATAGGTAACGCGCCGCAGGCGCGGTACCTCAACAGAAAAAGCAGCCGAAGGGCTGCTTTTTATGTTGAGGTACCAGGATTCGAACCTGGGCAGACAGAACCAAAATCTGTAGTGCTACCATTACACCATACCTCAATTCCGTCTGCAAAGATAATCAATTTTCACAATCCCGGCAAGCATGACGGGCCGCGGTCCTTAAGGTCCAGTGAGCGGAGCCTGGCGGCAGACATCAGTCTAATCAGCCAGTTTGCAGAACAGCGTGGCCTGGGTGCATCCGGTTACTTCCACATCGACGAAGTCTCCGGCCTTGTGCGCGGTGTCTTCCCATACGCACATCTTGTTGTTGCCCGCCCTGCCGCACAGCTGGCCGGCACTGCGTTTGGACGGCCCCTCGACCAGTACGCTGAAGGTCTTGCCGACGTCCCGCTGATTGCTTTCCAGCGACAGGCGGTTCTGCAGGGCGATGATTTCTTCGAGCCTGCGGGTCTTGACCTCCTGGGGCACGTCGTCGGGATACTTGCGCGCCGCCAGCGTGCCGGGGCGCTCGGAGTAGTAGAACATGAACGCGGCGTCGAACCCCACCTGCTCGAAGAGCGAGAGCGTCTGGCGGTGGTCCTCCTCGGTCTCCGAGCAGAAACCGGCGATGACGTCGGTGGTGATGGCGCAATCGGGCATATAACGTCTGATTGCATCCACCCGCTGAAGATACCACTCGCGCGTGTAGCGGCGGCGCATCTTCTCCAGCATGCGGTCGGAGCCGGATTGGACCGGGAGATGTATGTGATGGCAGATGTTGGCGTGGGAGGCCATCGTCTGCAGCACTTCGTCGGAAATATCCTGGGGGTTGGACGTAGAAAAACGCACCCTGAGGCCCGGGCAGGCCTCGGCGACCATCCGCAGCAGGCCGGCGAAATTGCATTCGCCGAACGAATACGAATCCACGTTCTGCCCGAGCAGCGTGATCTCGCGGTATCCGCGTTCATAGCAGTCGCAGGCCTCCCGGACTATGGAATGGGAGTCCCTGCTGCGCTCGGCTCCGCGGGTATAGGGCACCACGCAATAGGAGCAGACGTTGTTGCAGCCGCGCATGATGGAGATGAACGCAGAGACGCCGTTGGCATCGACGCGTACGGGGACGATGTCGCCGTAGGTCTCTTCCCGCGACAGCAGGACGTTGATCTGAGGGGCGCCGGGACCGGCATTCTGGAGCATCAGCGGCAGAGAACGGTAGGCGTCGGGGCCGGCGACTATGTCGACCTTGCCCGATTCCAGCAGGCTCTCCTTGAGGCGTTCGGCCATGCATCCTAAGACGCCGACCAGCACGCCGGGGCGCTGCCTGCGGTGGACGTTGAACTGTTCGAGCCGGCCGTGGATGCGCTGCTCGGCGTTGTCGCGGACGGAGCAGGTGTTGACGAGGATGACGTCGGCCTGCGAGATGTCCTCCGTACGCTCGTAGCCGTGCTTTCCGAGGATGGAGAATACCACCTCGGTATCGGCTACGTTCATCTGGCAGCCGTAAGTCTCTATGTAGAGGCGTTTGCCCATTACTTCACTCGTATCTTGCGGCCCAGACTCAGGACAGTCGTAGGCTTGAGTCCGGAGTTGAGACTGCAGATTCTGGAAACGGTAGTGCCGTACTTGACCGCCAGGCCCGATAGGGTGTCGCCGGACTTGATGGTATGGTACTTGGCGGCCGCACGCTCCTTGGCGATGCGTTCCTCCTCGGCCTTGATCTGTTCCTCCGTCATATACTGCTCCTCTTCGTCGTCGATGCTCTCGGGGACGTACTTGCTGTAGGCGGAAAGGTAGCTGCGGCGCAGCACGAAGGCGTTCTTGCGGAGCTTGCCGTTCTCGAAGTCGATGATCCACTCGGGGTCGAAGGCGTTGCCCTTGTAGCGGGTCTCGAAGTGAAGGTGCGGGCCGGAAGAACGGCCTGTGGAGCCGCCGAGGGCAATCTGGTCACCGGCGTGGACCCAGTCGCCGACCTTGACCTGAATCTCGGAAAGGTGGGCGTAGAAGGTCTCCAGACCGTTTTCGTGACGGACGATGATTAGGTTGCCGTAGCCCTTGTGGCGCTCGGCCAGACGGACGCGGCCGTCGAAGGCGCACTTGACGGGAGTGCCGTGGGGATACGGAATGTCGGCGCCGGTGTGGGCCCTGCGGTGACGCATGCCGAAGCGGGAGAACACCTTTCGCTGATAGGGGCATACGAAGCGGCTTAAGGAATCCACCAGGCAGATGGTCACTCTGTAAGGGATGCTGTCGCGGGCGTCGCGGTAGGGATTGACGACGTGGGTGTTCCAGTTGCGGGTGAAGTTGTCGTCATTCTCCAGGTACGCGGTGTTCTTGATGAAGGACCAGGTGTTGTCGTCCCTCAGGACTACGAGGTAGCGGTCGTCTCCGACGTCGAGGGTGTCGATCGGGGCGCCGTCGCCCTTGGAGAACATGGTTATCGGAAGGATGTCGTCGGGACGGCCGAGGGTATCGGCCTGGACGGCGTTGGCGGCAACGGTGTCAGCGACCACGGGAAGGACGTTGTCGGTCCTGGCGGCCGTCGTGTCCTTTCCTTCGGCGATTTCTATGTACCTGGCGACGACCTCATCGTACGCCTGTGCGCGGAGGACGGGGGCGGCTGCAAACAGCAACGCTATGATGACCAGCCTGCGCATCAGGCCCTGACCCCTCCGAAACGGGTTTCGATGATGTCCTGGACCTCCTTGATCTTCTGCTGAAGGACGGCGTCGTCGGAAGCCTCGCAGATGAAGCGGAGGTAAGGCTCGGTGTTGGAAGGACGGATGTTGAACCACCAGCCGGGGAACTCGGCGCGGTAGCCGTCGAAGTCCATGAAGGCCTCGGCCTTCTCTGCGGAGAGGAAGTGGTCGCGGACTGCGTCCATCGCACCCTTCTTGTCCTCGACGCGGAAGTTTATCTCGCCGGAGTTCTTGTAGCGGGTAATCTTGTCGATTTCGCCGCTGAGGGTGAGGCCCTTCTTCTTGAGGGCGGCGACGATGCGGAGCACTATGATGGATGCGAGCATTCCGCTGTCGGAGTAGAAGAAATCCTTGAAGTAGTAGTGGCCTGCGAGCTCGCCGCCCCAGAGGCCGTCGATTTCACGGAGCTTGGGGGCTGCGAAGGCGCGGCCGACCCTCCAGGTGTGCATTTCGGCGCCGTAGGCGGCAAGCCACTCGCCGACAGCCTTGGAAGAACGGATTTCCTGGAGGACGCGGGGATTCTTCTCTCCCCTCTCGTCGCAGAAATAGTAGGCCATGAGGCCGATGATGAGGTCGGGGGCCACGAAGCGGGCCTTGTCGTCGACGAACATCACGCGGTCGGCGTCGCCGTCATATATGACGCCGATGTCGGCCTTATTCTTGGAAACGAGCTGCCTGAGGGGCTCTACATTCTTGGGGATGAGAGGGTTGGGCTCGTGGTTGGGGAAGCGGCCGTCGATGGTGTCGAAGATGTATTCGGGGGCTTCGCCGAAGATCTTGTGGGCGAAGAGGCACGACATGCCGTTGGAGCAGTCGATGGCGATCTTGAGGTCGCTGTAGTCGGCCTTGTACTTGTTCAGGAATGCGATGTAATCGTCGTAAATGTCCTTCTCCTCAACTTTGCCCTTACGTGCTGCGGGAGGGGTGGGGCGGCCTTCCTCGATCCACTGCTTGATCTGGCCGAGGCCGGTGTCGTAGCCGACGGGGAGGGCGTTCTCGCGGGAGACCTTCATGCCGTTGTATTCAGCGGGATTGTGGGATGCTGTGATCTGCACGGAGGCTTTGTAACCGTAATTGGCAGTGCCGAAATATACCAGAGGAGTGCTGCTGAGGCCGATATCGTGGACGTCGGCGCCGGCATCGGTAATGCCCTTGATGAGGTAATCGTGGATCTCCTGCGAAGAGACGCGGCAGTCGCGTCCTACCAAGACAGTATCAGCCTTGAGAAGTTCGGGAAGAAAATAGCCAACCTTGTAGGCAACGTCTTTGTCGAAATCCTTATTGTAGATTCCGCGAATGTCGTAAGCGTGAAATGCACCCATAGTCTTATTGCTTTAATTATTGATAGTTATCGGTCCAGTCAACAAATGTAACTATTTTTCCCGATAATGCCAAGAGAAGAACAATTGTGGCCGAAAGGTGTTGCAGATAAGATTTTTTTTCGTAACTTTGCGGTCTACTGACACGGTGCGATTAGTTCAGTTGGTAGAGCACCAGATTGTGGTTCTGGGTGTCGTGGGTTCGAGCCCCACATCGCACCCGAACGAAGCAGGCTTAGGCCTGCTTTTTTCGTTGGGTGCGATGTGGGGCTGAAGCCCCTACCATCCCCCTGCACCCCCAGGGGACAAGGGGAGGGTTCCCCTTGCGCCGCTTCGCGGCTAACCCCTCTGTCGGCGCTGCGCGCCTCCGAAGGCCTTCAAACGGAACTGTTCCGTAAGCCGAAGAAATCACCGCTCACAAAGCGTCGAATGGAAGTGCCTCTTTTATAGCACGTTACACAAAATCACCCGGGAAGAATCGACCGGGTGATTATACGTAAGATATTGTTACTGTGACGATTACATTCTACGGCACTTTGTGCCCAATTCTTCAGGATGCCCTTAAAACCTCATGGAACACTTGCAGGATGTGAAAAAATGATTAACTTTGCACAAGCGATAAGTTCTCAAATTGTTGGGAAACAAATACAGACATCTAGCCCTAAATGGATGTCTGTTTTTTATTTCATTCATTTTGCGTACATTTGCCGTATGGAGCTGGATAGAGTAAAATACTGGACCAACGTTTCCGATTATGATCTGGAAACTGCGGAGGCCATGTATTCCACAGGTCGTTGGCTCTATGTAGGTTTTATGTGTCACCAAACCTTGGAGAAGATTTTCAAGGCCTATTGGTGCAGTAAAAAGGAAGAGAATGCACCGATGTCCCATAATCTTTTGAACATTGCACAGGCTTGTGGGCTGAACGCTTTGTTCTCAAGTGAGCAGATAATGCTCATCAGTGAGATTATGCCATTGAACATCGAAGCCAGATATCCGTCATACAAAGAAGCTGTAGGAAAGGGATTGAACCAGGAGAAGTGTCGGGAATTGGTTAACAAGACACGAGAATTGCAGCAATGGATAAAAGACAGGTTATAAAGGTTGTCAGACAATACAAGAAGGCGGTTATAGACCAAATGGGGCCTGTGACCGTGTATCTCTTTGGCTCATATAGCAACGGCCACCCCCATCCTGAAAGCGATATAGACGTGGCAGTCATTGTTCCCAAGGTTAATGGAGATTTTCTCGCAGAATCTGCCAGATTGTGGAGAATAACGATGAATGTCAATACCCTGATTGAGCCGGTCTTGATTGAAGAGTGCAACCCTTCGCCTTTGTATCAGGAAATCCTCAGGACAGGCGTCGCTGTCTGAAATCGCCACTATTTCCCCTTTTGCGACGGGACGCAGAGAGCCACTACAATCCCGTCGGGCCACAATTTAAGCTGATTTTCACCTATTTCCCTTTGCGACGGGACTCAGAGCACCGTCTCAATCCTGTCGCGGCTCGGTTTAGCCGACTTTTCACCATTTCCCCCTTGCGACAGGACGCTGGGTGCTGCCGGAATCCTGTCGCGACTTAGAGAAATTGGGCGTTTACCGACGGAAACAATGCTAGAACACCCAGCCGATGTTTACGTCGAGGGTGGTGAAAATTTCCGGGAAATCGCCGCGTGAATATGGGAGGCTGTAATCTGCGGATATCCTGAGATGATGGAATAATTCAAGCCCGAACCTTGCCTGGGTAAAGATGATGAACTTGCCGGCCCAGCGAGAATCCCAAGTTTCATTATGAGTTCCGAAACCTGGGCCAAGTCCAATGCCCAAGAAAGGATTGACGGTTTTCCCCGGGAGTAAATTGAAGTCGGCAACTGCAAGAAGATCGCCTGATATTGAAAGAGCATTGTCCGTCAAATATGTAGGGCCGATAGGTCCCACTTTGCAATCCAGCCTGGCACCGGCATCGAAATGCTTGCCAAGCAACCAGCGATACTCTCCATAGGCACCGAATTTATATAGCATATTTGGAATGTCTTCCGCAACGGTCAAGTTTTCTTTGGGAGAATAACTGATTCCAAATTCGAATCTGTTCTGTGCGGAAACTGCAACGGAAAACAAGGCAATTATGCCCACAACGAATAGCTTTTGTTTCATATGTTATTTAATTATCACGTCTTAACATATGATGCATCTTTTCGCTGATTCGTTGCAACATGAATGCCCCTACAGCCCAAGATACTCCCCTATGCGGTCGAGCCAGGTGTAGCTGCCGGTGCCTGGGGATGCGGTGCGTTGGAAGCAGTGCTTGCGGAGGGCCAGCGTGTGGAGTTCGCTCTGGATGCCCATGGCGCGCATCTTTTCCCATGCTTTCACTGAATTCATGGCGGCCCAGGGGTCGGCGTCGCCGTGGATGAAGAGCATCGGGGCCGTATCGAGGTCGAAGGAGAAATCGGGATCGAGGAAGGCGGTGTCGTCGTTGCCGCCGGCGGTGTTGCATTCTTCAAGTCCGTCAGTAAGGGAATATGCCGGATAGATGCCGATGCCCCACTGCACCTTGCAGGAAAGCTTGTCGATGTCGTCTGAAGGGTAGTAAGACTGATGGCGGGATGACGTCACGCCCATGAGGGTGAGATGCCCGCCGGCAGACGAACCCATTATTCCGATCTTGTCCGGATTGAGTCCGTGGGACGCCGCCTCGCTGCGGACGACACGGATGGTCCGCTGGAGGTCTTGCCAGGCGGTGGTATGCTTGGCGAGGCCTTCGGGACGCGGGGTGCGGTACTTCAGGGTCACCACTGCCATGCCCTTGGCATTGAGATAACGGCGCGCGGGAGCGACCTCGAAACCGTCGGGGTCGTTATTATTGTAACCGCCGCCCGAGTAGATGATCTGTATGGCGTCGGTCTTGAGTTCCGCGGGAATATGCCATTCTATATAAGGAACGCACTGGTGCTCCTGGGCGCAGGGCATTTCGCCTTCGGGCCAGATGTTTTCCTTGCTGTAGAAGGCCCTGGCTGAATCGTCGGCAAAGCGGTCACTCAGTTTCTCTTCCGGCTTCAACGGACCGAGGTAACCCATCTGCGTCATGAATTCAATCCCGCGCTCAAGCCCGTAGACACCGTGCCCCTTGCCGGCAAACAGGTGCAGTTCGGCGGGAATGCCCATGCGGCGCAGCTGACGGTAGACCTGGGTGGAGCCGGTGGGAGAATAGGGGTCCTTGCCGCCATGCAGAAGGCACAGGGAGCAGGTCTTTTCGTCGAACTTGAAAACGCTGCTCATGACGGCGTCGGAGCCGTATCCGTCCCTCCTGTTCCGGCCTGTCTCGCCATCCGTAATGACGTATGCGGGAGCGTGAAGGATGCCCCAGTTGATGTGGCAGGAGACGTCGTCGGTCTTGTCAACCCGCTGATATGCTGGAGTTTGGGAACTGGTAGCCAGAAGCAGCGCCAGATGGGAACCGGCAGACATGGAGATGACGCCGATCCTTTCCGGATCGAATCCCCTCTTGGCGGCCTGGCTGCGTACAAGCCTTACGGCTCTCTGGCCGTCCTCCCATGCCGTCTGATAGATGGGAATGCCCTCCGGGCGGGGCGTGCGGTATACAAGGCTGACGCATTGTACGCCGAGGGCGGTAAGGGTCTTATGCCACCTGTCGACAGGCTTTACGTCGCAGGTGTTGTTGTATCCGCCTCCGGAAATTAGTATCATACAGGTGCCTACAGGATTCTCCGGGGCCTCGAACCACTCGAGGTACGGCATACGGTGTTTGTCGGGATTGAATCCTTCGGCTCCGGACTCGTCCGTCATAGCGGCGATCTGATGAGGCTGGGAGTCGGGCATCTTGCATTTGGGCCAGAGGGGCTGGCGCTCGAATCCCCAGAGCTGGAGGGAGCCCAGCAACAGGAGAAGGATAAGTATTCTTTTCATCTTCAGCGGTTTTGTATGAATGATTTAATGTCTTCCCAACGGTAGTACGGACCGCTGTAGGCCTGGACTTCCGGGACGGGGGTTTCCTGCTCGTTGGCGAGGAACTTAACCAGAACTTCGCCTTTGCAGTTCCTGTAGAATATCATCTGGAAATTTGCAGCGAAAGGGCAAAGCTTGGCGCCGTTCCAAGAACGGAGGGCCTCTTCGGCGCTGAGGCGGGGATAGCCGTAGCCCTCAAGGCCGAAGTATGAGCAGAGGCCAAGGAACGGCCAGTCGTGGCCGAAACAGAGATCTGCGGCGACTGGTGCGCCTGCTATGGCTTCATCTGCCTTGCGGACGATTTCCGCGGCGAGCATCCCGGCACGCGGCATCCTCAAGTCGCCGAATTCCTTAGAATTGCATTGCGAAAGGTAGGCACTGAGGGCATTGCGGCTATACCAGGTTACGACTACATCCCAGGGCAGGAAGCGGAACAGGTCGTCGTCGATACCGTGTGCCGGCGCGTACGAAGCGAGGGTGAAGATATTCGACATCAGGCTCTTGGGCTTGTCGATAAGCTGCAGCCCGCGGGCCGGATCGGTAAAGAGCCTTGAGAAAAGTGCGGCGGTATCTACCTGCCACTCCGTCAATGGCCCCCGGGCTATAGGGGGTACCATCTTTTTGATGCTGTCGCCCTGGTTCCGGGTGATGGCCTTCTGATATTTTTCTCCGCAGTCCCAGGTGATGACGAGGTCCTTCTTGCAGGCCCTCAGCGACGACGTGAAAGCGGCCATACTCACAATGCAGCGGGGCGTAGTGGATGACAGTGCATGAACCTCGCCGCGCCGGAAAACCGGCTTGAACCGACTGTACATGCGTTTGGCAAGGAGTTCGTGCTCCCGGGCTCCGCGTTCCGTAAGCCTGCCATCCATACCGCCGTGCAGCTGGATCATCCTGTCGGCTATCCTGAAAAGGGAGTCGCCTGCAGGGGTGAGGATGCCCTCGTCGGCGGCTGGCTGCAGCCTCCTACGGAGCTTGGCATAAGCTGAATCTCCCATGTCGGATCTCGAGCCATGCCGGCCGTAATGGCTGATATAGAAGGGCTTGAACCCCGCAGGGGCGGGCGTATCCTTTACCGGAAGGAACTCGTAACAATGGGCGTTGAACGCCGCCCTCTGGGGAAAGGCCCTGAGGTATGCGTCCAGTTCGGCCGACGGCTGGGCATAAGCTGCCAGGGCCGCAAACAACAAAAAGAGGGAGAAAAACAGGCGCTTCATATCCATTATCGTAAAACAAACCTTTTAGTACGCCCCACGGAATCACCGGCGTAGAAATCCACATACACCCTGGGACCGTCAACAATCAATTTGTATGAGCCGACGGAATCGGCAATGCTGTACCGACGGACGCCGGGACGGTATTCTTCAAATATAGGAGGGCATGCGCCGCTGTTCTGTTCGGCGAACATTTTGCCATAGCCGTCAGCCCCGGAGGCCAGTTCCTTATACTTTGCCTGGGAGTCCGTCGTCCAGACGCTGCTCATGGTCATCTGGGTGATGCGGCCGCCGTCGCCTTCCCAGTCAAGCAATTCGGTATAATGGGTGTGACCGCAGAGAACTATGGCATTCAGGGATGCGAGAAGCTTGCGCATCTCCCTGCGCTCTTCGGCGTGGGAGTCCTTGCGGCCCCCCAGAAGGAACCAGTAATAAGTGGGGTCGTCGTAAGGAAACACCGGAGAATGTATGAGGACGAATACGTGCCTGGATCCGCGTGCCTGATTGAGCAGGGACTTGATTTCCTCCACATCAGGCTTGGTGAAATTCACCACGACGAATGCGTCCGGACCATTGCGGAAAAGGAAGTTGACGGAGCTTATCTCCTGACCCAGCTCCTGCGACATCCTGCCGGGCATATATGCCTTGTAGGCCCTTCTGCACAGGGCGTCGTCGTTGCCGCGGAGGTCGTGGTTGCCGGGGGTCGTGATGAAGGGCAGGCCCGGGGCGACGCCGGCCTTGAGCAGATCGACTGCATCTCCAAGGAAACGTACGTGGGTGAGGGAATCGGAGGTGTCGCCCTGGATAAGGTCCCCTACCTGAAGCACATAGCGGGTGCTGTTGTCTACCAGCGCAGAGGCGCGCCGGACAATCCGTGGGCAGCGCTCCTGCCACATCTTGCCGTTGCGGACGAATTCCTTGCGATGGGCCGCCTCCCGTGTGGGCTTGGGGTCAGTATACCCGGCGTGATAGTATTCCGGATCGGCGTTGTCGTAATGGGTGTCGCCTAGGATGACGGCGGAATACTCCGCGCAGCCGGTAAGATAGTATGCGCTAAAGGCAAACAGTACAAACAGGAGACGTCTCATAACAATTCCATTGAGAAGTTTCCGTAAATATAGAAATAATCCTTGAAAGGACGAAAGGATTATCCCGCCAGCCAGCAGAGCCGGTGGGCCTGGAAGGCGGACTCGAGGGAGGCCGAGGGGGCGCGGCCGGAGGCGATTGAGGCGAAGAAGTCTTCCACTATTGCCCTGTCGGCGCCGGCGTGGAGGGGGAGGCCGGAGAGGGCGG
>CACZEU010000026.1 GCA_902780175.1 uncultured Bacteroidia bacterium | reverse complement strand
AACCAGAGCCCCATCGGCCAGCCGTAGAACATACCGACATGTGAGTCGTGTAATTCTTTAGAAAGCTTCTTATTCTTCATTATTTGTTAATGTCCTCTACGATGTATGCATCTTCTGCAGACCAGGAAACATAAACCTTATCCTTCCACTCAATATCGTGGCGATAGGTAATGTGGCGCATATCGGCGGATACATCCCACGGATGCACGCCGGACTCTGCCAGAGCGCACGGCACCTTGAAATTGCGTCTGTACACCCCCGGGACCAGGCAGAACTCCACCTGTATGCCTGACGACAAATCACGGATATGGGAAACACCGTAATACTCCTTGGAGTACGGGCCCCATTGGGACAGGGATGCGATATCGTGTGACGGGCCGGCGAGAAGCACGGAAGCCAGCAGCAGGGTAATCAGCATAGGATAATCAGTAGATGTCGATGCAGACGGGTTTTTCCGAACGGACGGGCATCCAGAGAACCAGGTATGCACCGTCCCAGGCGATGTGTGTACCGGCCTTGTAACCGGAGTACGGCAGGCCGTCGAGATTAACGCCGGACAGTCCGTCTGAGCCCTTCAGGATCAGGCAGACGCCGTCCGCAGGATGTTCCGGAGAGGCTTCCAGGCGGAAAGAAGAAGAACCTGCCGAAGCAAGATATGCGCGCTGGGTGACGTCGTAGGGAACTTCTGCCCCGCCGCTTGTCATGCGTGGCGCACGAAGCCAGGATTTAGCCAGGGGCAGCAGGCCGGGGGCGTCCTCAAGTGTGCATCCGCACAGCATCAGCTTGGTCATCTTGTTGCCTTCGATGCTGTGGGGCGCATTATACTGGGTTGCGGTATAAGTATGCGAGGGGGCGTCTGCCACGCAGGCGTAACGGCCGATGACGTAATCCTGAGTCACAGGCCAGTGGTTGCGCCAGGGGAAATCGGAGAACTCGGACCAGCGCCCGGCATAACGGTGTATCTCAGGGCCGTTATGCCCCGCTTCATTGAGGCCGTCGCCATCTTCAAGAATCAGAAATGGATTCCATCGGCTCCCGAGGTAAGATACCTGGATATTGGCTCCGGGAAGAGACGGCTCGTTCTGGCGGGCTTTGCCGCTGAAATCCCATCCAAACTCCCCGCTGCGGCCGTCCATGGCGGCGACCGACATTATGCGTCCGGCGTCAAGTACATCTTCCGGTCTCTGGGAAGGATGGAGAACCTGAAGGCTCTGGCACCACTCGTACCACTGGTCCAGACGATCCGACCAGACCACCATTTTGCGCACGCCCACGCCGTCGGGATAGAAGATATACGTCTCTTCCGAGCAGTCGCCCCAATGTGTCTCCTCGCTCTGATAGGGTATCTTCTGGTTTACGCCTACGGGTATGTTGCGCCACAGGATTACGGTGCGGGCAGGAGTGTTTTCGAGTATGCGGACGCTGGAGAAATCGGCGTGCTTGTCGCTCATGCTCTCCGGGCAGCCCCAGCCGGTAACCTTCTTGCGCTCTATGAATTCGTTGCACATCCAGTTGCCCTTCTCGGTAACGAAGCAGGGGGCGTAGGAGATGCCCCTCCAGAATACGACCTTATGGGGCTGCTCCGGGCCGAAAGAGACCACGACGTCGGGACTGTCGCCCCGCCAGCGGTCGTCGAAGGCCTTGTAGTACTTGAGAGGGAGGTACCAGGCACCGAAGGCGAGGCTGTCGGGGCCGGACGGAAGCACCCTTTCCTCAAAAACGGGGGCCTCGGGACGGGAGAAACATTCGCCCAGGATCCTGGAGTAGGCGTTCCGGTCGCCGTATATGTGCAGTTCGTCGATTGCACCGTCGAAGCTGCTGTAAATCGGGATATTCTGGTTTTCGTAGAAACTGGGAGTTCGCACCGGCGTACGGCCGATCCAGAGGTCGAAGGCATCCTGTTCCAACACAGGAAGCTCCAGGGTGAGCTTTGCGACCTGTCTGCCGTCGATTGCCAGATACAGGCCGGAGCCGCCGCGGAACAGGGCGGTGAGGCGCGACCAGCGACGGAGCTTCAGGCCTTCAGGCGAACAGAGTTCCGCCCAGTCCCCTGCACATGCCACCTGGAAATGGACTTTCCCTTGCGCGTCCAGCCAGAGGGACCAGCCTCCGGGGGTATCGGTGCGCTGCCGGCAAACCACGGGGCATGGGCTCTTCGGAAACGCCACCGGGCAGATCCATATATCTATGGTAAAATGCCCTGACGGGGCCGGGACCTCGCCGGCGGGCACTACGATACGGGAATCGAAGCCGTCGAAATATGCAGCTTTTCCCTTGACTCCAGGGACGGTCCCGTCCTCGAAGGCAAGGGAAAACAGCGCCTGCAAAGCAGCCAGGATGACGCAGATGGTATTCATATCGGCAGGACCGGCGAAAATGACCGCCAGTCAGGCAAATATAGCGATTATTGTTTTTTGTCCGTATAGGAAAACTCCGTAAGCACGGGATAATGGTCCGAAATGTACAGGATTCCGTAGTCGCGTTTGTCCACGGAATACGTAAGCGCCTTGAGCGGACCGCAGAAGAAGATGTGGTCTATGATGCTGCCGCCCTTTCCGTAACCGTTGTCGGTGTTGGTGGTGCGGAAGCTGGACTTCACGGCGTCTTCCCGGGCATAACCGAGAGGATAGTTGACCAGTCTCTGGAGTTCATCGGTAGAAGACGTACAGTTGAAATCGCCCGTGATGATTACGGCGTCCTTGCACCCGGCGCCCAAGACTCCTCCCGTTATCTGCGGTATCCTGCTCAGGTGCAGGTTGCTTTCGAGCATCCTGAGCTGGGAGGCGTTGGGAGCGTTCTTGTTGTTCTGGTAATGGGTATTGAACAGCCAGACCGTACGTCCAAGGTTGTCGCCGTCTTTCAACTGTATCCAGGACGTACAGCACGGATGCGTCAGATGCCAGGTGCCATAATCGTTGGCCTTGTTCTTTGCCGAAACCTGGTCCGGCGTATCACTGTGCCAGAACGTGCCCTTGCCGGCAAGTTCGAAACGGGACTTCTTGTACAGTACCGTATTGGAGGTCTCGCTCCCGCTTGCCTGGAGTATATCCTTTCCGCTTTCACGTCCCACGCCGTACATTCCGTATTCGTCCTGCACCTTGGACAGGATGTACTCAGCCTGCACCCTTTCCACTTCCTGGAGGCCGATGACGTCGGGCTTGCGGGTCAGGATGAACTTGCAGACCGCATCCTTGCGGTTGTCCCAGACATAGTCGCCGTCGGCGGGTTCGGGATAACGTATGTTGAACGTGCAGACAAGGAGATCGGCGCTCTCCTTCTGCGGGGTGTCGGGGCCATCAGGCTTACCGGGACAGCCCCACAGCAGGAAGAGTGCCGGCAGCAGCGCCATGCACCTGAACAGTTTGCTACTTGATGACATAATTCACGGAATGAACGGCTGCATCATAACCACCGCCCCAGAGGAGACTGGAGGCGTTCTCGGAAGTAATTGCCATGCCGTTGACGGTACCAGACACCTCAATAGGAGAGACGGAAGAACCAAGTGTGACGGCAACGTTAGAGCCGCCGAAGGCACCTGCCAGCATTCCTGCCGACGAGCCTGCAGGAGCGTTCAGGGAACCTGAAACGCTGCCCCCCTCTACCGTGGCGGAATTGTTGTTTGCTATCCATCCTATGAAGCCGGAGACACTCTCCAGGACGACATCAGACTTGACGTCGGCCTTGGAAGAACAGTTTTTCAGAGTCTGGGCATAGCCCCAGTGGCGTCCGGCCACACCTCCTACTTCCGAGGCCTGGTTCGACCCCTTGATGCTGATACTGCCGGTATTGGAACAGTTCTCCATATATGGAGTAGCGCCGACGACTCCGCCGCAACGGAATTTGGCCGTTCCGCTGACGGTGAGAGCCCCGCTGTTGGTGCAGGAGGACATTACGCCCCAGTTGTTCGGATTGGTGTTGTCGTTGTCCGATGCAGGCCAGCCGACCACGCCGCCGATATGAGTCCAGCTCTTGCTGGCGTTGGATTCAACGGATACGGTTCCGCTGTTGCTGCATCCGGAGATTTTTACGCCACGGTTCTTGCTGGGAGAATCGTCGGAAGGGTTGTTGACGGCACCGAAAACGCCGCCGATGCAATGCTGGTGATTCTGGCCCGTGTAGTCGGCGCCGTTGCTAGATACGGACTTAACCACCACGGACCCGGAATTCGTACAGTCGCTCACTTCTCCGTAATAGGTTCCGGCGACGCCTCCCGTGAAAATGCGTGCGGGGGACGTATTCATGCCTTCAAGTTTACTCTCCGTCCAGGAGACTTTACCCTCATTCTTGCAGCGGGTCAAGCCGCCCGTAGGATACGCGGCAACGCCACCCAGGGAAGATCCGACCTTCTTGTTGTAGAACTCGCCGGTCTCGATATTTCCGGGATCCGAGGGGTCCCTGGCCGGACAGGCGCGGTTGGTATGATAACCTCCGGTGAGGCTGATTTCTCCATAATTCTCGCAGTCGACCAGTTGTTCAAGCGCGAACGCAACCACGCCTGCAACGCCCTGCGACGTGAATTTTCCGTCGTCAGTCACTATGAGGGAAACCTTTCCGTAGTTCTTGCATCCGCTTATTGTCCCTTCCTTGACGGTGGACATTCCTATCACCCCGGCGATAAGGTTGCTCTTGCTTGAGGTCGGAGCTATCGTCCGGGTAACGGTACCCTTGTTGATGCAATCCTTGACGATGCCCTCGTTGCGGGCGACGATTGCGCCGAATACGCATGTGTCGGGTTCGAATGAGCAGGACGCATCGATGACTATCCCGCTGAGCGTACCCCTGTTTACACGGAACAACGGGCCTGTTGACTTGAGATTCTTGATGGCGAAACCTCCGCCGTCAAGTATTCCTGCAAAGCCTTCGGCGGACTTGAAGTCAACCCCGGACATATCGATATCCGCCGCTATGCGTGCCTCATCCAGCGACTCCACGGTAAGATTGGAAAGCCACTCGGCAAAAGCGGCTCCGGTCTTGATGGTCACTTTGTTGTCACCTTTCTGCTGGACTGTGAGCACATTGGTCGAAGATGTGAGTTCCGGAGCGAACACCACTTTGTCCATTCGGCCGTCCACGCTTTCGTTGTCGGAAACACTGACAGTTACGGTAACCGTACCGCTTCCGGACGCGGGATCGACCATCACCCAGTCGGGTGCGACAGAAGTCCAGGCGCCGTCGGCATACACTTTGACTGTCTGGGGCTCAGCGCCGACAGCCTCGAAATTGAGGGTGGACGTACCCACGCGCACGACTGTAGCCGGTTTTGTTTCTTCGCCGCCGTTTCCACCCGGCTTGTCATCCGGATTCTTGGGTTCGCAGGCAAAGATGACTGCAAGCGGCATCAATAAAAGGATAAACTTTTTCATATTCAGCGGTTTTTAGAAATCAAGTCCGTCATTCCAGCCGGGGTTCTGCAACAGCAGATGGTTGAGAACCCTCTCGTTGGTGGGAACAGGATATAGATAATCCCGCTCCGGATCGAATGCGAAGGAGTACGTATGGAGCGGATGAACGTAACCCTTGGTGCCGTCGGACAGGAAGATGTCGCTTCCGATCTTGTAGATGAAAGTAGCCTTGGAATTGGGTTTGGAGCCCGTGTAGAGGCAGATGTCGGGAGTGCCGTCCTTATTCCAGTCGTACTCGCCGGCTCCGGGGAAATACATGCCCTGCTGGCACTTGGTGATACGTTCTCCACAGGCCCAGCGGAGCAAGTCGGCGTAACGAAGCCCTTCGAAGGCGAGTTCGACGACCCTTTCGCGGCGTATCTCAAGGATGACGCCCTGGTTGGGGCCACTCACGTTAGGATAGCCGGTGGCTTCGGAAGTAAGGTAAGGGTCGGGAGACGCGTTGGCCGCCGAAAGGCTCAGGGCGGGCATTCCGGCGCGCTTGCGAAGCAGGTTTACGCTCTTGTCGAGGTCGCCCTGGCTGAGGGTGCCGAGTTCCGCCTTGGCCTCGGCAAACACCAGATATACCTCGGCGAGACGGATAACGGGAAGATCGTTATAGGAAGAGCTCCTGATGTTGTTCATCACCAGGTTGTCAGGTGTCATCACGTATTTATTCAGGGAATAACCCGTCAGCGTGCAGTCCATATCGCAGAACATTGCACGGTTCGTGGAAAGCACGGTGTATTGGTATCCGGGGATGCGGATTGTCTGGTGGAGGCGGGGGTCCCTTCCGGCCACCTGGTCGGCGAAGGTCCTGGTGCTCCAGCCGCTCTTGGAAGAGTATCGGGAGCCGTCGGCACAGAGGTAATGGTCGATGAACCCGCGGGTGGGGCTGTTGCGGCCGCAGACAGGCAGAAGGGCTACTCCGCTCGCATCGTGGAAGAGCTTGAAGCTGTAATCGTAGTCGATGGCGAGGATGAATTCTCCGGCGTCCGCATCATAATTCGAGAAGAGGTTCTGGTAGTCGTAATCGGGATGCCCGGTGGAATAGAGCTTGTGAGGCCCCAGGTCAATCAGTTGCTCGGCAGCATCTGCGGCAAGCTGCAGATAGTAGGACGCAGGCTGCGCATCCGCCGGGAGCGTCCACAGGGTGATATCTCCTTCGTGGTACTTGCGGTACGTGCCTTCGAACAGGCAGAAACGGGCCTTGAGCGCAAGGGCTGCCCAGCTGGTAGCCCTGAATGTGCGGCCGGATGCGTAAGCGGAAGGCAGGCCCTCTATGGCCTCATCTATATCCTCTATCATCCTGGCAAGTACGTAATCCCTGCTGTCGCGGGCCTTGTAGAGGACGTCGTTTTCGTCTGAAGAGAGTTCATGGTCAATCCAGGGGACATCGCCGAAACGTTGTATCTTGTCGAAATAGAACCAGGCGCGGAAGAATTTGCAGAGCGCCGAATACTCTTTGCGGACCGACTCATCGCTGCAGCGGTAAAGGTTGCCCAGGCAGGTATTGATCTTGCGAAGGCTGGTCCAGGTCCAGCCGCCTCCGGTGGACGGGACTGTGCGGAAGGTGCCGTTGAGCATCGTGTTGGCGGGGTTGTTGGCAACCATCAGGTCGCTTTGCTCGTCGAACGGGGCGTCAGGCAGCAGGGACGAATACAGGGAGTTGGTGAACAGCTGCAACTGGGTGGCGGTCTCGAAATAAGACTCTTCAGTGATATCGTCCAGGGGGAATTTGTCCAGGGCATCTTCACAGGAGACAAAGATGAAGAGTGCCGCAGCGGCATATGTCAGGTGGAATAACTTTTTCATTTCGTCCCTCGATTAGAATTGGATGTCAATACCGAACATGAATGTCTTCTGCCAGGGGTAGAAGGAACGGCCATAGTTCTCGGATTCGTCGTGCATCATGGCCTCCGGGTCAAGGAATTTGCAATGGTCGAAAAGAGGTGACCAGCAGGCGATGTTTTCGCCGGAGAAATAGATACGGACCTTTTCGAGCCCCACCTTCCTGGTGAGATTCGCAGGAACGGTGTATCCGACGGTAAGGTTTTTCAGTCGGAGATAACGGCAGTTCTGCAGGTAACGGGAATTCACACGGTTGAGATACCCGCCCGAGATTTCGGCGATGTATCCTCTCGCCCTGGGGAAATAAGCGTCGGTGTTGTTGTAATCCCAAACGTCTTTCAGGAAGTCCCTTCGCATGAAACTCTGCATAGGGTTGGAGTAGGGTCCCCAGAAGGGGAAACAGAAACGGCCGGGATACCAATAGTGATCTCCCGTACCTTGGAAGAATATGCTCGCGTCGAAGCCCATCCAGTCCACGGACAAAGTAGTTCCATACGTGAGGCTGGGAAGCTGATTGCCCAGTATCTTGCGGTCTCCGGGGTCGTCCACGGTATTTGCACCTATACCGATAGCGTCGTCGTCATCGAGGTTTTCGTATTTCAGGTCGCCCGCCTTCCACCCGGAACCCATACCGGAAGTTATGTAACTGAGATCTATGAGGGAGGCATATTCGGCGGCCTCTTCGTCGGTGGCGAAAAGTTCATTGGCCTCGAAGCCCCATATTTCACCAAGCCGCCTGCCGACATAATAGTCGCTGACGAGATTGTTGGGATTGTTGTCGTACTTGGTGATGTAGGAGTCGTAGTTGCTCACATTGGCGGAAATACCGTAGCCGAAGGGCTTGCCCGCAAGCAAGAACTGGTCGCGCCAGCTGAGTGAGAACTCATATCCCCTTGTACGCAGGTTCGCAGCATTCTGTTTGGGAGACGAAGCGCCGTAAACTGCAGGAAGCGCCGCGCCGGAGACGAGCATCCCGAGGGTATTGCGGATATATGCCTCACCGGTGAACTGGAGGCGGTCCTGCAGCAGCCCCGCATCGATGCCCACGTTGTACTGCTGGACGGTCTCCCAGGTAAGGTCGCCGGCATTCGGAGATGAAATCGATGCGCTCCTGGCAAGGGCTCCCTCGCCGAACATATAATTGGAATCGTCAAGGGATATCTTACGGATATACGCGTAATTACTGACCACCTGATTGCCGAGCGAACTCAGGGAGGCCCGGAGCTTGAGGTTGTTGACCACTCCCTTGGCAGGAGCAAAGAAAGGTTCTTCGCTGATGCGCCATCCGGCTGACACTGATGGGAAAAAGCCCCAGCGGTGACCGCTTGCAAAGCGGGACGAGCCGTCGTAGCGGCCGGACAGTTCAAGCAGGTAACGGCCCTTGTAGTCGTAATTGAACCTGCCGAAGAAGCCAAGCAGGGCGTATTCGCTCTGCTCCCCGTCTATGTACTGTTTGGATGAGCCGTCGGCGTCGGTTCCCGCAAGCGACAGGTCGTTGAGTTTGTCGGAAATGAGGTAGTATGCTATGGCCTCGAGATACTGGCTGTACTGGGATTCGTAATTGCCGCCGGCTACGGCAGTAAGGTGATGCCCGGCAAAGGTATCTTCGTATGTGGCAAACAAGTTCGCGGACTTGTACAGATACGTGCGGGCCTTTTCGTCCAGCTGGTTCTGGCCTACCCCGCTTGTACGGGTAACCGGAGCTTCATCCGGATACTGCTTGTATGTAACGTTGGTCTGGCGGGCGGTGGTGTGGTTCCGGCGCCGGCGTATGGTAAAATTGCCGGTGAGCTTAAGCTGCTTGAACGGCGTTATGTTGAGCTCGGTGGTATTCGTGAAGTCGTTGCGGCGCTCAATGTGCTTGTCCTTGCCCTCGGAGAGTTTTATGTGGACTCCGTTTCCGACAGCATAGCTGCTCGTGAAGTACTGGGAATAATAGACCCAGGAGCCGTCGGGATTCTGAAGCGGGAAGCACGGCAGGGCGTGAGCCGTGACCATCGAGAAAAGACGGTCAACGTTGCTTGAGCCTAGACCAAGGAAGGAGTAGGTCTGGTCATAATAGGAAGTGTTGTTGGAAATGGTTGCATACTTGTTGATACGGCCCTCGAAGCGCGCCCTGAGCTGGTATTTGTCGAGTACGTCCGGGTTGATTTTGAGAATACCCTGCTGATGGTCCCACATTCCGGAGATGAAGTACTTGTAGTTCTTGCCGCCGCCGGTCACGGACACGCTCTGCTGCTGCACAGGGTTGCGATCGGAGAAAAGGGTGTGATACCAGTCGGTATTGCCGTAGTACTTCCACTGCTTCACTCCGCCGACAATCTCTTCCACCACCCAGGGGCGTGCAGGATTCTCTGTCACGTCGTTCACCCTTTCCAGCAGTTCGTTCATATCGTTATCGCTGTACTTGAGGTACTTGTCGCCGGGGTAACGGGCATCCCAGAAAGTGTTGATGGTGTGTACGCTCCAGTAACCTCGGGTCTCGAAGTCGGTGCTGGTGGTGGGAGACTGCCAGCCCCAGCGGCCGCTGTAGCGGACAGTGGCCTTGCCGTCGTTGTCGGAGCCGCTTTTGGTAGTTACCAGGATAACGCCGAACGCCGCCCTGGCGCCATAAACCGCAGCTGCAGCACCGTCCTTGATAACTGATATGCTCTCCACGTCGTGGGGGTTGACGCGGCTCAGGTCGCCCTCCGCACCGTCTATCAGGACCATCGGGCTGGCTCCGTTTATGGATGTGTAGCCCCTGATATTAATATCGGGGCTCTCGTTCATTATACCGGACGAGGTGGTTATGTTCAGGCCTGGTACGGCGCCCTGCAGCATGCTGGTGACGTCATGCGAGCTGCGGTTCTGGATCTCATCCCCCTTGACTGCGGAGACGGCACCTGTCAGGTTGACCTTCTTCTGGGTTCCATAACCTACAACCACCGTTTCCTCGAGCATCAGGTTGTCGTCGGCGAGAGTCACGTCCACCGTTGTCCTGTCGGCAGGTACGTCAACAGTGGCTGAAGTATAGCCAAGGCAGGAAATATCGAGCGTGACCGCACCGTCCTTCACGGGAAGCGACCAGTTTCCGTCGATGTCGGTGACGGTGCCTCCTGCGGTTCCACGGGCCACGATACCTGCTCCGGGAATACCCGTTCCGGAGGTGTCGGTGACCTTTCCGGTCAGGGTTCTCTGCGCTGTCGCCGCAAAGGAGAAAGCAAGAAGCAGGATGGCAGCCGAAAGGGCGAATCTTGATATCTTCTTCAGCATAAGGTTCCTATTCAAAACTTTATTGTTCCTTGATTGTCATCCGGCATCTCTTCCATCGGAGCGTCGGAAGCTTCGGGCATCGTCTCCGTCTGCGCACTTATGGCCTGTTCCCGCGGCGGCAGCTTGCCGCAGGCGGCAAAGACCGGCACCGAGGCCAGCAGAAGCAATATGACCCTTTTGCGCTTCATTCTACTGATAGTCGAAAACAAGCGTTGCCGTAATCGGCCAGTGGTCGGAGATGTAGGTCACTCCGGCGTAGGCATTGAAGTCAGTACCGAAACTGCCGGCTTTAAGGCCATGCTTGCCGTTCTCGTAGAAGTTCTTGTAAACTATGCTGTCCAGGTTGGAGTTACCTCCGGTGCAGGTACCGCTGGAGTAGATGCTGGAGAAGCCTGTGCAGGTTGTGGAGAAATTGTTGTAGCTGGTCGGGTAGCTGGACTTGCCGGTCTTGCCATCCACGTTGCGGGCCCAGTAGTAGTTGCTCCAACGCGTATCCCCCTTTTCTTCGCTATATAATTCAGAGGCGGTAGCATTGAAATCGCCGACTACGATAACGGGGAGATTCTCCGTGTTGATGGCGGCAATCTGGTCGTAGAGTATGCGGGCCTCGGCTTTGCGGGCGGCATAAGCCTCGTCGGTGTAATGGGCGGTGAAGTGTGTGTTGAAGAAGTAAAACACGTATCCGTTCTCGTTCCATTGGAATTTGATCCATGCGCAATTGTGGCCATCGTCAGAGCCTACGCTGGAAGGATTGTCGGAGAGCCAGAAAGTTCCCTTCTCCAAAGCTGTAAACTTGGAAGTCTTGTAGAAGATGGAGCTTGATGAATCCGTGTTATAGTCCTTGTATCCCGGCAGCCACGAGATTCCGCCGCTGTTTCCGCTGGACTCCATACCGTATTCTTCGCCAAGACCGTAGGCTGCATAACCGGAGGTGTTGTCAAGTATGTTGACGCGCTGACGGTATTCGCATTCCTGAGTGCCGATGATGTCGGGGCTCTGGGTATTGAAGAAGGCATAAACTCCGGCTTTACGCTTGCTCCAGTAGTTGTTGCTGCTCCAGGAAGAATTGTCGTCGTTTTTCTGGCAGGCTATGTTGAACGACCATACAGTGAGTTCCGGCCTGCTGGACAGTGCGGGAGCGGGCATCTCTCCCTCGAATGTGGTCACCTGGGAACGGGTAATCGTGAAAATGGAGCTGACAGCCTTCGTAGCGGAGTTGTTGTTCGGGAGGATAGCCTTTATAGAGAAACCGTCATATTCTGCAGGCGGAAGCACGAAGTAGAACTCGGTGAATTCTGCTTCGGAGAGCTGGACAGGGCTGTCAAAAGTCATGGCGACCTTCTTGTCGGCGTCGGAAGATCCGTCCATCGTGAGGGAAGTGTCTCCCCGGGAACAGTGGCCGGCGCCGCTGACGCTGGAACTGAAGGTAAGTTCAAGCCTGGCGACCTCGAAAGCGCCTTTGAGCTTGAGGCGCATCACTCCGCAGAGATTCTTCATCGAGAAAGAGCCGTCGAAGGCACTCTTGGTGCCTGAGAGCATAGGATTTGTGCCGGGAGCGAAAGTACCTGGAGTATATGGAACCTCGGCAGGTAGGGTATAATTGAATGTGCTGGCCCCATTGTATGTTGCACTGGCAGGATAAGCGGCAAAATAGTTATCTGCCTCAGCGGGAGCAGCACCAATGAAGTTTCCGAGACTGGAGCCGGCTCCGCTCAACAGGCGGAAAGTACTCCCCGTAGTGATGCCGGAAGAAAAGACGGTCATGCAGTCCCCTTCTGTCCAAACCACGCTGGTGCCGTCAAGGGCCGTTTTGGTGGCGGATTCCGAGGAAACTGTAATTTCAATGCACTCAGGGGCCTGAAGCGCTTCTTTGCTGCAAGACGCAGCAATCGCAAACGCTACGGCCAGGGTCACAAGAATCTTGCCTTTCATAATGTGTTCAATTTGTGTGTGCGCACACACTTTTTGCAAATTTATTGTTTTTTTCTGTTCCCACCAAGTATTTCAGCAAAAAAATTCAAGCCGTCATTACTCCGCGCTGAGATTCTTCCTGCCGGGATAAAGGTACATATCCTGCTCCACTTTTCCGTCCGACAACCGCACCCACGTGCGGAAACCGGGATCCCCTGCCGTGAATTCAAACACGCGGGCTCCGTTCGGTTTGAGGTCGTTATATACAGTGCTGCATCCGCCGAAACGACCGTAAATGAAGTAAAAGCCCTGCCATAGCATCACGAAATCGTTGTTGTGGTCGTGGCCGGTAACCATTGCCTGCACATCACCCATCTCTCTCATTGCGGTGTATTCGCCGGAGTTGAAATTCGGGACCGCCGGCTCCTCGCCCAGGTTGCCGACCATAAACCGGGCCTTCTTGCCTGAATCATAAAGAGCCTGGCTATACTCCGGTACGGGAATGTGCTGAAAGACGATTGCGGGCACAGGCTTGCCTCCGTTCTGCTCTGCCAGAGTCCTGCTCGCCTTCCTGTACCAGTCTATCTGGTCGGAATGGACGTATCCCCAGCTCTTGATGCCGGCGGGATAGTCACGGTTGCCGCTGTCTATCAGATAGAACACGCGTTCTACACCGGCAGGGCCGGAAAGGGTAAGGATATCGTTGGAGCAGCCGCTGATGCCCAGGTCGTCGGGGGTGTTGACGTTGCCGGGTATGCTACGGATCAGAGAGAAGATTTCCGTCCTGGAGAGGTCGAAATCGCTGTCGTGGTTGCCCAGGGCCACGGCAAATGGGATTTTGCTGTCCACCAGGGGCTGCAGCAGTTCTTTTGCAGACTGGCCGGCGGGAGCTCCGAATACTATGTCTCCGGTATGTATCACGAAGTCGGGCTTCTCCTCATCCAACATCCGGATGACGTTGGCCAGGGCCCGCTCGGAACGGGAGTCTCCGGAAACGTAGTGAGTATCCGTCAGCTGCAGGATCTTGAACTTGCCGTCGGGCCTGTACTGCAGTTCGCAGGCCACACGGACTTGCTGCCCTGATGCAGGGATGCTCATCCCAGCTGTCAAAGCAACGGCAAATAACAATAATCTTACTTTCATTGTCTGCTATGGATGCTTGGTTGATATAAGTACAAATATAACAAATAATCAGTTTAATTAAAGTCATTTGAAAAACTCCCGGCAGACGAAATACCTGCCGGGAGTAGGAGAAGACACTGAATAACTTGCGTTTGGACTACTCGATACCTGCCTGGGCGGAAGTGACGAGGGAATAGTTGAAATCGACCTTTGCGGTATTGGAACTTCCGTTTGTGGCATTGTAAAGGGAGCTGGAACTGCCCATCAGCCACTTGTTGGCAAGCGCAGTAGTTGTAATGACGTCTCCCTGGGTAATAACTGCAGGAGTTGCGTTGGTACCATACTGGAAGTTGGTAGTGTTTACAATCAGTACGTGAGATGCCGCAGAACCGAAAGTGACCTTGTAACCCGTAGAGGATGTGCTCATTGTCTTGCCGCAGATGATGCCCTTGAAGCTGTCTTTAGACTCCGAGCCGGTGCGCTGACCGAATGTACAGGCAACGATACACCCTTCCGCAACCGTCACATCCGCTGTAGGTTCTTCCACATAACCGAACAGTCCACCCATATAGTAATCCTTGGACTGGAATGTTCTAAGAGCCGTATTAGGATTGTTTCCGGAGCCTCCTGAATAGAAATTACCTGTTGTTATCATACCGGTATTGGTGCAGTTGCTAACGCTGGTGGTATTTGGTTTAAGAATGGGAAGGATACCGCCGCATACCGAAGAACCGGTTGTATTATAAGGGCTTAACCAGCCATTATTTGTGCAGTCGGATATTTCCTGCGGACTGCCCTTTCCTCCGCTTATACCGCCAATCCAGGCAGTCAGGCTTCCCGCCCAGGTAAAAATATAACCGTTATTGGTGCAATGCCTGATTACACCGCTGGACGAGCCACAAATACCTCCGGTATAGTAGTTGGCTGTTCCCTGACCGGATGGATCACTTACAAGTCGACCGTTGTTGATACTGTATTCTACGGGAGTGGTTACAGAATTCTCGAGGCCGACGATTCCTCCCACATAGGTATCGCAGTCTGTGTGGGCCTTGTAATGGAATATCTCACCGTCATTCACATTGTAGGTATTGTCGTCCGCCTTCGTCACAACGAGATTTTTCGTGTTACACACGCCAAGAATGCCACCCATGGCTATGTGGGACTCGCAGGACGCATCATCATAAATCTTTCCCGAGTTGTAGCAACCCTTTATGGTGCCGGCGTAAGTAACCAGACCGACGACTCCGCCGAATGCCTGACGGTATGATCCGTTGGTTGCAGCCTTGAAACAAATCGCTCCTGAATTCGAGCATTTGTTAACAAGGAGGCCGCCGCTCTTGTTCGTGAAAGCCCCAAGCACACCGCCAACACCTACTGCATTATCCCAGGAACTTGTCTTATCCGTTACAGAGGCTGCATTGTTTATGATGTTGCCTTCATTAGAGCAATTGTCTATGGCACAATTCGAATCCCAGGCTTTCCCAACAATTCCGCCCAACCGTGACACGCCGATGCAATTGTTCTGAATTGCGGCGTGATTGACACAGTTGGATACTGTGGTATAGGATCCGTCCGTGGATCCGAGTATTCCGCCAATTGCGGAATTGTCGGTAGTCTCACTTGCAGAATTATCTGTAACAGCGCCATAATTATGGCAGCCTGTAATAGTGATTCCATTACCAGAACCGCCGTCGCCTACTCCCACTATACCGCCAATACCATGCTTTCCTGTTACGGAAGCAGCTGCAGTCACAGGCATGAAACTGGTCACACCGCTGACAAGGGTTTTCTTCTGGGCATAGCCCACAACACCACCGTAAGTCCAGCCACTCCTTGCGCCAGTAATGGTTATTGAACTACTTCCGTCGTAGGTGCTGCCATCGGAAGAACCAAAGACAACATCCTTCAACACCGCCTCTTCCGCATTGCTGGATCCAAGCGTACCGATGAAGCCGACATACTGGTCGGTAGAAGAAATTGTGAAGTTATAAATCTTATGCCCCTGGCCGTCGAAAATGCCAAGGAACTCAGGGACGGGCGTCCAGGCATAGCCGCCGAGGTTGATGTCGGCGCCGAGCTTGACTTCGTCACCCTCGGCATATGCTCCGTGGCTGGCAAGGCGGCGCCACATCTTGAGCTGGGCGGCCGTCGTGATTACGGAAGGGCAGAAGGTAAAGTCGTCAATCGTGGAAAGGTCCTGCCCGCCGTTACGGGCTATTGACTGGGGAGTTGAATTGGTCTTTATGGACTTGGCGCCATCCATATCGGTCAGGATAACCGAATAGCCGCCGGAAAATTCCGTGGGCCAGATAGCGATGTAGTACTCACCGGCAGGGAAAGCGGATGGTGATGCCGTGGCCGAGGCCTTGTAAGTCAGAGTCACCTGCTTGCCGCCTGCATTTGTGAGATCCATTCTCGGAGCGCCCTCGCCGCCATAGTAAAAGTGGTTGGTGCCCGAGATTGTCTCATTGTTATTGCCCTTTACCGTGACGGCGGCAATGCTGCTGCTCTCCAGTTTGACCTTCAGCAAGGCAAACTGGTTCTCGAAGGCCAGGTCGGTGGTCCCGGTGGCAACTGCTGTAGAAACCAGTGACTCGGAGTCCACGCAGTGGCTTCCAATGATTGTCTGTGAACCGTGAACGGTAATGCTGAAATGCTGCGCTTCGGTTTTGATATTGCCCGCTGCGCTGAAGGGTGCTACAGCAACATACGAACTTGCAGAAGCCGCACTGCCGGAGAATTCCGCTCCCTTGCCGGAAGGCGAAAGAGCAGAAACGGAGAACTCATTAAAAGCCGTCCCGTCGAAAATCGCAATCTTGTCCGAAGATTCCCAGAGAATGAAATCGTCGGCTATGTCAGATTTTGTACCCAGATCCTCAAGGCTGGCCTTGAAGGTCATCGGGACGAGATCGGTCTGTGCTCCAGGCCCATCCTGAGGTTCCACGACATCGGTCTGCGTCTCCTTCTCGCAGGAGACAATGGCCAGAAGACCGGCCAGAATGATAAGCAAATACTTTTTCATGGCAGTCCCTCCTTTAGTCTTCTGCTTCCCAACTGCCGGACATGCCGGATACGCTCACCTGGCCGCGGGAATTCTGTCCGTCGCTGACGACGCAGAGGCGGCCGCTCTGCATCAGCGAAATTACTTTGCAAGTCGGCGGGAAATACCCACTTCCATAAGTCAAATAATCTTTCATAATATTTTAATCTTTAATAATTATCAGTATTGTGTGCGAACACACCATCGGGCAGGATTAATCCTACTTAATCCCCGCCTGAGCCGGCGTCGCGATTGAGAAGTTGAAGTCCACGATACCGGTGTTGCTGCTGCCGGCGGTGGCATCGTAGAGTTTGCTTTCCGTACCCATCAGCCATTTCCTGGCGTTGGCTTCATTATTAATGGCATCTCCGGGAGTGATGGTGGCAGGATTATCATTGGATCCGTATTCAATCCGGGAAGTGTTGACAATCAGCACAGGGTCGGATGCCGTACCGAACACAAGCTTGAAAGCGGTGCTGGCTGTGCTCTTGGTCTGGCCGGTGATGAGTCCGGTCCAGCCGTCCTTGGAAGCACTCAGGTTGCTCAGGACGCAGTTGACGACGCAGCCGGTCACATTATCGGTGACGTCAGCCTTGGGTGCAAACGTCTCACCGAAAAGACCGCCTTTGTAGTAGTCCTTGCTCTGGAAATATACCGGCTCCCCTGACGTATTGCCCGAGGCGTTTGTGTAAATGTTTCCTGTGGTCACGAGGCAGTTGCTGATGCAGTCACGGACCTCGGTCTTATCCGGCTGGAACACGGCCAGGATGCCTCCCACCCGCGTGCTGCCGCTTGAATTATAGCCGCTCAAAGCGCCATTGTTTACACAACGCAGGACACTTGTCGGATACTTGCTCTTGGAGCCTGCTATTCCGCCGAAATAAGCGATGAGGTCTCCGTCTCGGGCAATCATGAAGCCGTTGTTGACACAATCACTTATAATGCCGGTATCGGCGCAGCAGATACCACCTGCATAGAATTCCCTCTTTGTGGAAGTCTGGACGTCCGATCCGATGATGCGGCCCTCATTGACGCAGAACTCGATAACGGAAGAAGCCTGCTTTTCAATCAAGCCTGCAATGCCGCCGATATACATATTCTGAGCATGGTTACGGCGCTGGAAGAACTGTCCGGAATTGGTCGTAAGTGTACCGTCGTCAGCCTTCGTGATGGTGATGGCACCGCGGGAATAGCCCAGGATTCCTCCGGCAGCAAGCCATGAGGCAAATTCAACCTTGTCTGCATACATATATTCGGCCGTGTTGGAACAGCCCTTGATAACGCAGCCGTTCTTGGTTGTGCCACCGACAATACCGCCGAAGCACATGTCGTACGCACTGTTGGTCTCGCCGCGGTTGTACAGGACAGCGCTGTTGGAGCATTTGTTGACGGTCGTGGTGTTGCCCATGAAGCCTATGACACCGCCTACGCTTATGTCCCAGTTGCCCTTAGTGCTACCGACGCATGCAGCATAGTTGCTGATTGCTCCGTCATTGACGCACCCATCTACAAGCATACCGGTACCGGTGGATTTTGCCACGATGCCGCCTATGCAGGAGATGCCGTTGCAGTGGTTGTTTATCTCTCCGTTGTTCGTGCAGGACAGAATCTTCACGTCAACGGAACCGGTTGCGCCAAGGATGCCGCCTACAGCAGAATCTTCAGTGGTTTCGCACGACGCATATGACGCTATCTCCGCGTTATTGGTGCAGGATTCGATAATAGCGTTATCTCCAGCCGCTCCGGAGATACCGGCGACGGCATGCCTGGTGGTAACGTCCGCAGTGGCAGTAACAGGAATGAAATTGGTCACGTTGAGGACATGGCTGTTCTTATGGGCATAACCCACGACTCCGGCGTATGACCAGGAACTGGCCGTAGCATTCGAAAGCTGGATGGAGCTTGTACCGTCCGGAGAAACACCGTCAGGCGAGCCGAAAACCACGTTTTTCAGCACTGCCGCCTGCCCGCTGGAAGAGCCCAGGGTGCGGATGAAGCCGATACGGTTGTCGTCGGGATTGCTTACCGTGAAATTGTAAATCTTATGTCCCTGGCCGTCGAAAATGCCAAGGAAGGTAGGGACCGGCGTCCAGGCATAGCCGCCGAGGTTGATGTCGGCGCCGAGCTTGACTTCGTCACCCTCGGCATAAAGGCCTGCGGCTGCGAGTCTGCGCCAGGTCTTGAGCTGGGCGGCCGTCGTGATTACGGGAGGGCAGACGGTGCCGTCGTCGACGGTGGACAGGTTCTGGCCGCCGTTGCGCACCAGGACCTGCTCGGTGGATTTGGTCTTGATGGCCTTGCCGCCGTCGGAAGTGGAAATCACGATGCTGTAGCCTGACTTGAAGGTGTTGGGCCAAAGGGCTATGTAGTACTCACCTGCCGGGAAAGCAGATTCGGAGGCACCTTCAGAGGCCTTATAGACAATCCTTATCTGTTTGCCTGCCGCGTTGGAATAGTCCATCTTCGGAGCGCCTTCGCCTGCGTAGTAGAAATGATTGGTGCCGTTGACACTTTCGTCGGAATTGCCGAAAACGGCCACGGACAGGACGTCGCTGCGGGTGATGTTCACCTTCATCAGCGAGAACTGGTTGGTGAATATGAGAGTGCCGGCACCGTCGTCAACGGCGGTCGATACCAGTGCGCCCGGATCGACGAGGTGGCTGCCGACAATGGTCTGGGTGCTGGGGATCTTGATACTCAGGCGATTGTTTTCAATGCTGATATTGGTAGCGGCGGAATATGGAGCCACGGCATAGTATGTGGCAGCGCTTCCGGCCGAACCGGAGAAACTGGCGGTCTTTCCGTCGGAGGAAATGTCGGACGAATCGAACTTGTTGAACTGGGTTCCGTCGAATACAGCTATGGCGTCGCCGGCCTCCCAGACGACGAAGTTGCCGTCGATATCGGCCTTGGTCTGCAGGCCCTCAGGGCTGGCCCTGAACGTCATCGGGACGAGTTCAGCCTCCGGCGCATCGCCGGGAACGGCTGAATCGACAGCGATCTCCTTATTGCAGGAAACAAGGGCAAGAGAGAATGCCACAATACAATAAAGGTACTTATTCATATCCAGTTTCATCTTTTTTATCCAACAAAATCCCAGTCAGTATAGGCATCCGTGAGGTTGTCGATCTCACGGTCCCCGGTAGAATAACTATCGCAGAGCAGGCTCTCCTGCTCTGCCGCCAGATAATCACAAAGAGGCGAATAATACAATCTCCGTGTCATATATTCAATCTATTGGGTCCCAATCACCATAAGCATCATCCAAGGGATCCAAAGGCCGCTGGCCGTTGAAAAGGCTCTGACACAAGATTGCAAGCAACTCTGTGCCAGTTACTTCACCCTCGGGACGCAAGTATTTTAAACGAACCATAACAGTCTGTGTCCTATATCGTGTGTGCGCACACACCACTTTGCAAAGATATAAACAATTTCAGTAATATCAATAGATTTCACCGAATTTTTAGTCCCCCGTCACCCACGAAGACAGATTCTCCATAAACACGATGTCTATCGGCAGGAATTGCTTCATGTTTTTGTCCGGAGCGCCATACAGCAGATAATGCAGGAGAGACTCCACCGCGCTGAAACCCTGCCGGTCCGGGTGCTGGTTGATGAGAAAATCAATCGTCCCTTCTTCCACACAGCGGGCATTGCCGCTGGTAACATCGAACCCTCCGACTACGATGTCTTCGTGACCGGAGCACTTCAGGGCGTCTGCTACAAGATACCCGGCGGAAATCACGACAGCGATGCCTCCGACGTCGGGATTGACCTGCAGGAAAGAGTCTATCTCCCGCGCCACCATAGAAACGTTTTCCGTGGAAAAGAGGCCTTCTTTGAGGGTCCTCCCCGACATACATTCCTTGAAGTAGGAGCGGAAAGCGGCCAGGCGGGAGGCGGAATTGGTGGATATCTGCGTACCGATACGCCTGGGAAGGAGAACGGCAAGTTCTTTTCCTGCGGGAGTGAGCCCGTCCATAAGCCTGGCAAGCAAACGGCCGCAGGTCTCCTGGTTCACCATGAATGAGGCGATGGGATTCGTATCGGGAACCATACCGTCAACGAAGATGTAAGGAATCTTCCGTTCATCCAGTTGAGCGCACAGTTCCCTGGTTTCCTGGGCGAACGTAGTGCCCAGGACTACCGCGGAGCACTGCATTGAAGCGATACCTTCAAAAACCTCCCGGCACGACAGCGAATTGAACTGGTCGAAGAAGCGGTACTCGCTCCTGATGGAGATGTCTCCGTACTCCTGGAAGGCCTTGTCGAATCCGGACTTGACGAGGTCCCAGTACTCCCCTTTTTCGGACGACGGGATGGAGATGACGATATGCAGCGACTTGCGGGTCTTCTTGAAAGCGACCGCGGACGTATGGAGGTTGTACTTATATGATTGAGTATCCAGCACAGCCTGAATGGCAGCGACGGCTTTTTCCGACACCCGTCCCCTGTTGTGAAGCACGCGGTCGACCGTGCCGGCAGAAACCCCGGCCAGCTCCGC
>CACZEU010000025.1:54938-57204 GCA_902780175.1 uncultured Bacteroidia bacterium | reverse complement strand
GAGGGGGAGGGACCCACAAGCGAAAGCGCAGTGGGAGGGATGAGTTGAGCCAAACGTCCGGTGGACGTTTGGCTCAACTCAGTCTTCCGGGATCAAGTCCCTTTTTCTGTCAGTCACCCGCCTTATTTTCCCCTCTCGACAGCCTGTATCAAAGCAACGTTGAGCTGCTCCAGGAGGGACAGTTTGACTGAGGCGTTGCTCTGCGCAGGAGTGTACCACAGTTGATCCTCGAAATAGGCCTTCAGATCCTTTGACTTGAAAACATAGCCGTGGGCGGCGAGGATGGCGTTGCGCATCACGCGCAGCGTGGGCTTGTCCAGGCGTCGAAGGCCGCTGTTAAGCAGGGAGCGGCTTGCAAAGTCGAAACGGCTTTCCCTTCCTGTCCACTCGAGCTCATAACTGGAGACGGTCTTCTCATACCAGGGTTCCCCCTCGTTCATCTTGACTTCGGTCATAAGAAGGCCTTTCGGAGTGGGCACAGCTTCCACCTTACCCACAAAGAACGGCCCCCCGCTGCCGAAATCGAGAACGCCCGTAACCATACCGTTGAAGGTGACCGGCGAAAAATGCATATCCTTTCCCTTATATGACCCCTGATCGCTCCATATCTTGACCTGGGAGCCGCTTTCGGTGCAGTAATCGCCCATTATCATCTCAATCCACTTTCTGACATTAAGTTGCTGGGCGTCCGAGACTTTCGTTGCCTCCAACGCATCCATCAGCAGATTATCCTTTTTACCGTAAAAGCACAGCACATCGAGGCTTCCCTGCCTGACGCGCCGGGCATAGCCGGCAGCCCCGAACTGGTTCACCCCGTCATCCGGCCCGTCCGAAACGGAGTACAGGTCGCCCCCTTCAGTTACCGGGGTAAGCACAAACTCGTGCTCCTCACCTTCAGCCATAGCTTTCATAAGAACGCTGACATCCTCGAAAGTATGGGCTGTATAGACCAGCGCATCACCGTGCCAGAAACTGCCATCATCCAATGCGTCCACAGGCTTTACGAGCGGCAGCACCTTGAGAACCATATCGTTGTCCCCTATGACCTCCAGGTAGCTGTTGTCCGGACGGCTGACAAAGTTGACGCGGCAGCCGAATTCGGCGCCGTACTTGGGCTCTTCGGCATTGCGGCTGGGCCGCAGCCTGAACACATCCGGCGTCGAGCCCCACTGTTCCAGGGTCAGTTCCTCATCCCCGAGTGCATCCGTCATATAGACGATGGTGCCCATACGGACTTCCTTTACGGTATAGACTACACCCCCGTCAAAAAAACGGTCTCCCACACGGATGCCCTGCGCATAGGTGAAGGTAAATGAGCTCAGCGCTAATGCGAGCAGAGAAATGATTATCTTTTTCATATGTCCAAAGGTAATGTTTTTTTTGCTATTTTTGTCCCACTATGACGCTTGTTACTTTACTCAGCTGGGCGGTGGTCACCCTGTCGTCCGCTTTTATGAGGCAGAGCCCGGATTACGAGGCCCCTCTTGAGAACCAGATGCTTATGGGCGCACTTGTGGAGACGCTCGGCGAGACCGACCGCTACTGGGTCAAGGTCCGCGCCGAGGACTATACCGGCTGGGTCACAGACCTGGCCATCCACGAACTCACCGACAGCGAGAAAGACGCCTGGCTCGCCGCTCCCAAATGGATATGCACCGCCGAGTACTCCCGCATCAGGGAGAAGCCCGGCAAGGACAGCGACCCCATCTGTGACTTCACCATGGGCGACCTGGTTCGCCAGACCGGCGAAACCTGCTCCTGCGGATGCTGGACCAAGGTCCTTCTCCCCGACGGCCGCGAAGGCTGGGTACCCACCAAAGACATCTCCGACTTCGGCAAGCGCACCGCGGCCCTCAGGCCCAACGCCGCCGATATCCTCAAGCTCGCCCGCAGTTTCGCCGGCACGCCGTACATGTGGGGAGGCAACTCCATCAAGCACTTCGACTGCAGCGGACTCGTCAAGTTCTGCTACTACATGAACGGCCTCGTCCTGCCCCGCAACGCCAGCCAGCAGATAAAGTGCGGAAAGAACGTCCTTAATGAAGAATGGCAGCCCGGCGACCTCCTCTTCTTCGGCAGCAAAGACCCCTTCCGAGTCACCCACGTGGCACTTTATGCCGGCGACCGTGTCATCGTCCATTCATCCAAGAAGGTCAAGATAGAGACTCTTGAGGTTTACGGCCGCGAGCCCATCGGCGCCGTACGCATCCTTGGATACGAAAGCAACGGCGTCAAGTTCCTCTCCCAGGACCCTTATTACTTCAGG
>CACZEU010000025.1:35192-54875 GCA_902780175.1 uncultured Bacteroidia bacterium | reverse complement strand
CCGTCTGGTTCTGCAGCAGCTGCGGCAACGAGAGCCCCAAGTGGCTCGGACGCTGCCCTGCCTGCGGCGAGTGGAACACCTTCGTGGAAGCTCCCGCAGAGCCCGCCCGCGGCAGCACCGCCGCCAGAAAGGAAAAAAGCGAGCGCAAGCCCCGCAGGCTCAAAGACATAGACCGCTCCGGCGAGGCCCGCATCCAGCTCGGCATAGGCGAACTCGACCGCCTGCTGGGCGGCGGCATCGTACCCGGTTCCCTCATCCTCATCGGCGGCGAGCCCGGCATAGGCAAATCGACCCTCAGCCTTCAGATCCCCCTCGGCTGTCCGGAGCTCAAGACCCTGTACGTCACAGGCGAGGAGAGCGAGAAGCAGGTCGGCATGCGTGCGGCCCGCCTCTCTCCCGACGGCACCCCCGACGGCTGCCTCATCTACTGCGAAACACGCATCGAGGATATCCTGGAGCAGGCTGCCACCGTGGCTCCGGACCTCATGATCGTCGATTCCGTCCAGACGATGTACACCGACGCCGTCGAGTCCACTCCGGGTTCCGTCAGCCAGATAAAGGAAGTAGCCGCCAGGCTCCTTCGTTTCGCCAAGGAAAGCGGAATCCCCGTCATACTCATCGGCCACATCACCAAGGACGGCTACATCGCCGGTCCCAAGATACTGGAGCACATCGTGGATGCCGTACTGCAGTTCGAGGGCGAGAACCGCGGCTCGTACCGCATCCTGCGCAGCATCAAGAACCGCTTCGGCAGCACCGCCGAACTCGCCGTCTTCGAGATGACCGGCACCGGCCTGCGCCAGGTGGAGAACCCTTCGGAAATGCTGATTCCGATGCACGAGGAAGGCCTGAGCGGCACAGCCATCGCCGCCATGATGGACGGCACCCGTCCCCTGCTCTTCGAGGTCCAGGCCCTTGTATCCTCCGCCGCATACGGCACGGCGCAGCGCAGCGCCACGGGCTTCGACACCCGCCGCCTCAACATGCTTCTGGCGGTACTGGAAAAGCGCGCCGGCTTCCGTCTGAGTGCCAAGGACGTCTTCCTCAACATGGCCGGCGGCCTGCGCGTAAGCGACCCCGCATGCGACCTTGCGGTCATCTGCGCGGTCCTGTCGTCCAACTTCGACTACCCCATCCCTCCCGACGTATGCTTTGCCGCGGAGGTGGGCCTGAGCGGAGAAATCCGCCCGGTAGCGCAGGTGGACAGGCGCATCGGGGAGGCCGCACGCCTGGGGTTCAAAAAGATATTCGTAAGTTCCTACAGCTCGATGGACGGCGCTCCCGCCGGCAAGATCAAAGTCGTCAAGGTAGCCGACGTGCCGGAGCTGGTGAAGGCCCTGTTCAAATAACCAGGATATGATGGTTGCCGAGGGGCGAGCGCAGGAAATAGCGCTTGAGCTCCTTGGCCGAATGACCGGACGGGCTCACGAGCACCTGCGTCCTGCACAGGTTGTCCTCGTAGCAATTGGCATAGAGTTCCACTTCTTCGTCGATGCAGCTCTGCAGGTCGGCGCTTATCTTGTATATCCGTGCGCCGCCGATGGGGAGCTCGCCGTGGATGGCCACGCCGATGCCGGATTCGAAGTGGGTGTCGTAGCAGTAATCGGTGACCATGTCAAGCGGAACGGTGCAGTGTGCGAACAGGAAACTGCCGCCGGCAATACGCGACAGGTTGACCTGGAAGCCCGATTTGCCGAAGCGCTGGCGCACGACGGCCATGGACAGCATCGCGGGAATGTCGCCCTCGCAGGTGGCCACGAACCCCTCGGCATTGAGCATGGCGAGAGACAGGCAGCCGGTGTTGCCGAGCGCGGTAAGCAGGTCGAAGCAGCGCAGGGTGAGGCCGTCGAGCCTGTAGGTGCTGATTATCTGGCGGAGGGCACGGTAGATGGCAAGGGATTCGTCGAATCCGGCCCCGGTGATGGGCTTGCCGTAACGTGGCTCGTTAAGAGGCTTGAGACTGACGGCTCCGCGCCCCTCGCCCTTGCCGGCCTTCACGAGTTCCACCAGTTCCGAGATGGGAATGTCTATCAGCTGTGACCCGAGGACCTCCCGCACCTGGGCGTAATCCACGTCGCTGCTGATCAGCCAGTCGGAAGGATGGCCGACGACGCCGTAGCGCTTGCCGTCGAGTATTCCGAGGTCGGCGAAAGGGTGGACAAGGGATGAAACCTCACGGGGGCGGCGGGGATAATAGCGGAGCAGCTCGGAGGCTGCTTCTTCAACCGTACCGTGGATGATCTCGCCGTCGAGGCCCTGCAGGCGAAGCCAGGAAAGAATCTCCATGGATGCGGCGAGCGAATTGCTCTGGCCGCTGGTGAGCAGACGTACGCGCGCACCCTCGTGGCCGGCGAATACCTCCTTGAATATGGCCTCTGTGCCTCCCGTCCGTACGTAGATGATGTCGCCGGCGGCGCCGTAATCGGAAAAATCGGCCTCACGGTAGTCGAAAGGCTGCCCGAGCACCGCCTCGATATCTTTGATAAACTGCTCGTTGTGAGCGCTGCGGGCAAGTTCGCCGTGCAGGTCGGAGGTGAGGGTGAATAGTCTCATACGTCAAGAAGATTTGCACAAATATACGATTTTTGCCAAATTTGCAATGTATGGAACTGTTCTACGGCACACTTTCCGGCGACGGCCTGGTTATCCTGGGCAGCGAAGAAGCGACCCACTGCACGCGGGTGATGCGCCACCGCCCGGGCGACACCGTCAACGTCATCGACGGCAGCGGCACGATGTACGTCTGCGAACTTGCCGACGCCGGCCCCAAAGGCGCCACCGCAAGGATACTGGAGGCCGTTCCCGGCTTCGGGTCGCACCCCTACCTCCTCACCATGGCCGTCTGTCCCACCAAGAACATCGACCGCTTCGAATGGTTTGCGGAAAAAGCGACGGAAATAGGCGTAGATACCATTGCAGCCGTGATAGGCGACCGCTCGGAGCGCCGCGTCCTCAAGACCGAGCGCATCAGGCGCATAGTGCTTTCTGCCGCCAAGCAGTCGCTCAAAGGCGCCGTGCCGCAGGTGCCGGAGCCGGTGAGCGTGAGCGAACTGCTGCGGGCCGCACCGACGGACGCGCTGCGGCTCATCTGCCACTGCGCGGAGGGCAGAAGGATTGAATTGAGGGACGCCCTGAAGAGCGCCCCCGGCAAGGAAATATACATTCTGATAGGCCCCGAAGGGGACTTTTCCGGCCAGGAGATCGCCCTGGCTGAGGAGCTGGGATGGCTCCCGGTTTCCCTTGGGAACAGCCGCCTGCGCACGGAAACTGCGGCAGTGGTGGCGGCGGCGACGGTCTATGCCTTTCAGTAGTCTACCGGAACGGCGGTAAGCCTGAAGGGCAGGAGGGTCATATTCATCGTGAAACCGTCTTCAAACGTAAGGATCATCGAATCCTTCTTGATTTCCGACAGATACACCCTTGTATTGTTGGAGTCGTTGATGGTAATTGTGTAAATACCGTTTTTCAGGCGGCAGTCGTAACTGAAGATATACTTCTGGGGAAGATTGTATGTGGGTATCGTCTTGGCGTCTTCCATCGAAGAGAAGCGCACTATGGACAGCCTGTCTTTGTTGGACAGGAAATCCCATACCTGATACTGATAGACCGTGCCGTCGGGCAGGTGGTCCTCGCCGAGCCACTGGCGCTGCATGGAGTCGGGCAGCTTGACCGCAAGGCCGTATTCGTTGAAACATGCCTGCAGCATAAGGGCGGCGGCAATAAGCAGAAGGATTCTTTTCATATCCGCAAATATACAAAAAAAGGCGCGGGATGACCTCGCGTCTTAAAAAAAAGAAGCCTGAATCTTATTCAGCCTTCTCGCAATTGCCGCAATGCTCGCCTTCGGCGCACTGCTTCTCGGCGCACTGCTTCTCGCAGCAAGCTTTCTCGCAAGCCTTTGCGCACTCGCAGTTCTCACCGCAGGTCTCTGCGCAATTCTCGCACTCGCACTTGGCTTCGCACTTGGTCTCGCAGCACTCGGCCTGCTCGCCTTCGGTCTGCTTGGTGCCGTTATTGTTGTTGCAGCAGCATGAGCAGAAGCAAAGAGCGGCGATTGCAACGGAAATGAACAAATTCTTCATAACGTTAATAATTTAAAAATCAGTCGGCAAAGGTAGCATTATTTTTTGGAAATTCAAAAACTTCCATATCCTTGACTTCTCCGGAGTCTATACGGAAACGCAGCGCAGTGCGCACCAGCTGCCATCCCTGGATGCCAGCGGCACCCGGATTGACATACAGCAGGTTGTACCTGGAATCGCGCATGACCTTGAGGATATGGGAGTGCCCGCAGATGAAGACGTCGGGCTTGAATTTCTCTATAAGGGCCCTCGCCGACGGATAATAATGCCCCGGCGAGCCGCCGATATGGGTCATGAGGACAGTCAGCCCCTGCACCTTAAGCAGCTGGTACTCAGGATAAAGATGACGGGCCTCGAAGCCGTCGCAGTTGCCGTACACGCCAACGACAGGCTTGAAGTCGGTGATGCTGCGGATGAACGATTCTCCCCCGCCCCAGTCACCTGCGTGCCACACTACGTCGACGGGAGCGAGGAACTCCCGGAAGGCGTCGCTGAACACGCCGTGGGTGTCGGATATAAGGCCTATATACATCAGGCACGGATGATTTCAACCTCGCCGCGGAGTCCGAGCTTGATTATCTGGGACGGACGCCCGGTGGCGCCTGCGTCGAACTTCTTGGGAGCCACCCAGTCCACCGCAGAGACGATGGCAGGGTCGATTTCCGAGAAACGCACAGGCGCAGGATTGCCGGAAATATTGGCCGACGTGGACACCAGGGGCACACGCAGGCGGCGCACCAGCTGCAAGCAGAACTCGTTCAGCGGTATCCTGATGCCGACGGAGCCGTCTTCGGCCACCACGGAGGGAGCAAGCCCCTGCGCCCCGGGATAGACTATCGTCATCGGGGTGTCGTTGACCTCAACAAGGTCGATCGCAATGGAGGGAATCTCGCGTATGTAGCGCGCAACCATATCGAGGTCGCACGCAAGCAGCACCAGCGACTTGGCCTCGCTGCGGCGTTTGATTTCAAACACTCTGGCCACGGCCTCCGGATTGGTGGCGTCGCAGCCGATTCCCCACACAGTATCGGTGGGATAAAGGATTACGCCGCCGGACCTGAGTACCCGGACGGCTTCTTCTATGGCTTCTTTCATAGGCGGTCGCGATCGAAAAGGACTCCGCGGCGGCGCCACCAGCGTATCATCAGCCAGCCGATCAGCATGCCGCCGAGGTGCGCGAAGTGGGCCACTCCGTCAACCCATCCAACAATTCCGGTGAAGAGCTCGATGCCGGCGAAAATCACCACCATCCACTTGGCGCTGAGGGTGACGGGAGGGAAGAGGAGCGTCATCTTGGAATCGGGGAAGAGCATCGCGTATCCGATCAGCACGCCGTAGATGGCTCCGGATGCGCCCACGGTGGGCGTCATCTTGAGGGCGGCGATGGACTCCAGCGCAGACTGCGTGCCGGCGTTCAGGAACGCCTGCATCTCGATGTACTGCGTGAATATCTGCAGGCCGGCGGCGCCGAGTCCGCAGATAAAGTAGAACGCAAGGAACTTCTTGCTGCCGATTATCCGTTCCACCACCACGCCGAAGATGAAGAGGGTGTACATATTGAAGAATATGTGCCAGAAGCCTCCGTGCATGAACATATGCGTAATGACCTGCCACCAGTGGAAGAACTGCGAACTGGGATAGAACAGGCCGAACGCCCCTATCATGAAGTTCTCGTTGATAAGGGTGGCGATGAAAACGATGACGTTGATTATTATGAGGTTCTTGGTGACTTTGGGGATGCTGGAAAGGAAGCCCCCGCGGTTTTCCTGATAGTAGTAAGACATGGCTAAAAACGTTTGTCCAACTCATCGGCGCCCATCACGAGGATGATGCGCTTGCCGTTGGGAGTGAATTCCGCATTGTCGCTGGCGAAGAGGGTGTCGAGAAGGCGGGCGGCGGCGCCGGGCGTGGCGGGCGCCTCGCAGTTTGCGGACGCAAGCATTGCGAATTTGGCGGCGGTCTTCTGGCGCATCACCTCCTCAAGCTCGCGGGAATTGTCTGACAGGATGAGCAGCAGGTCGCCCGCAAGCTGCTCCAGTTTGCCGGGTTCGCAGCTGTAGCCCTCTGGAACGCCGCTGACGAGGATGCTGTCCTCCCCCGCCGGTGCGATGTCGAAGCCGAGGCTGCGGAGGAGTTCCGAATTCTCGTCGAAAAGTGTCCTCTGGGCCACTCCGACCTGTATCTGCACCGGGAAAAGCGCCGTCTGGCTGACGTGCCCGGTACCGGAAAGGGAGGCAAGGGACTGCTCGTAGATGATGCGCTCCCAGGCGCGGCGTATGTTGACAATCATCAGGCCCGATGCGGAACGGGTGACGATGTAACGGCCCTGGACGGTGAATGAATCGGGAACGTGGGGGTCGTTCTCGAAGAGCACGCCGTAGTCTTCCCGGTGCCCGGAGTGCCTGTCGGGACTGTACGAGGGCGAAACGGCGTCCGGCTGCGGGCTGTCGGGGAAGTTGAACGTAGGATCCAGCCTGACCGACGGCTCCGTGACGGGCTTGTATTCGCTGAAATTGGTGCCGAAGGAAGGATACTTGACGGTGCCTTCGGTCTCGAAGTCTATCTTCGCGTTGAAGCTCCCCTTGCCGAGGGCCTCCCGCACGCAGGCGTAGAGGATCTGGAAGATGACGTTGTCGTCTTCGAACTTGATTTCCGTCTTGGTGGGATGGATGTTGACGTCGACCGCCGTGGGGTCCACCTCCAGGAAGATGAAGTACGAAGGGGTGAGGCCGTCGGGGACGAATTCCTCGTAGGCCTTCATGACGGCCTTGTGCAGGTAAGGGCTGCGGAAGTAGCGTCCGCCGACGAAGAAATACTGGTTGCCGAGGGCCTTGCGGGCGCTCTCGGGACGGCCGGCGAATCCGCTTATGCGCACTACGGACGTCTCTGCCGAAAGGTCGATGATATCCCCAGCCACGTGGCGTCCGACCACATCGAGTATCCTGTATTTGAGGGACTTGGCCTTGCGGAGGACAAGCACCTCGCGCCCGTTGTGGCTGAGGGTGAACGAGATCTCGGGACGGGGAAGGGCGACGCGGGTGAATTCCTCCACTATGTGCTTGAATTCCACATTGTCGCTCTTGAGGAACTTGCGCCGGGCCGGGGTGTTGTAGAACAGGTTGCGGACTGCGAAGCTGGAGCCCTTGGGGCCCGATACGGAAGAGGTCTTGAGTTCGCCGCCGCTGATGACGACGCGGGTGGCGGTCTGGTCCTCCTCGCGGCGGGTGCGGAGCGTGACCTCGGACACGGCGGCGATGCTGGCGAGAGCCTCCCCGCGGAAACCGTAGGTCATGATGCGCTCGAGGTCGGCAGCGGTGGCTATCTTGGAGGTGGCGTGACGCTCCCAGCAGAGGACGGCGTCGGACGGGCTCATCCCGCAGCCGTCGTCTATGACCTGGATGAGCGTGCGGCCGGAATCCGTAATGACTACGTCGATGTTTTCCGCTCCGGCGTCAACCGCATTTTCCATCAGTTCCTTGACGACGGAACCGGGCCGCTGGACTACCTCGCCGGCGGCAATCATGTTGGAGATGCTTGCAGGAAGTACTTTGAGGCGTCCCATCAGAGCATCGAATAGAATTTGGCGATGAAGTACAGGACGGCGACTATCAGCAGGAGGGAGATGATGCCGATGATGGCGTGCGTCTTGCCGAGGTGCGAACGGGTGCGGCTGTATGCGCCGTCGCGCAGGGAGCCTTTGATATAGGAACCAGGCACATAGGTCCCTTTCTGCTTTTCCTTGTCGACGGTGCCGTCGACGGAGCCGAACATCTGCCGGCGTTTTTCCTCCTCGGGGTCGTAGTAGATGGGCTTGTAGTTGAAAACCCGGTGCTCGCCGTCACCGAAAAAATTAAATAGTGCCATAGGTTGCAAAAATAACGATTTCTTTCTTATTTTTGTAACTATGAGTAAGAATTATCGTCTTTGGCTTGTTCCGCTGGCATTCTTCCTCGTCTGCTGCGGACTCAATCTTGCAGGATGTCTCAACTACGCAGACTCCACCCTCGAACGCACCGTCAAACCCGCCCTGCTGCCGCTCCTGGCACTCACAACGGCAGCCTGGCTGCTTCCCCGGTCGCCCCGTCCCCGCGAGACCGCCCTCCTGATGGCGGCTCAGCTCTTCGGCTTCGCCGGAGACACCATGCTCATCGGCGAAGGATTCCTGTTTTTCGCCGGCGGCATCGTCATGTTTCTCATCGGACACATCTTCTACATCACGCTCTACGGCGGCCATTCCCTCAAGGGGCTCAAGGCCTGGCAGTGGGTGCTTGGCATAGTCCTGGGCTGCTGCATCACCTTATCCCTCATTCTGGCCATCGGTGTCAAAGGCACCCTGCTCGGCCCCATGGGCGTTTACGGCTTCACGCTTTCCATCCTCATCCTTACGGCGTGGGCCGGAGTGCTCCGCAAAGGCGGCGCCACATGGTGGATCCTGCTCGCAGGCGCGCTGCTGTTCACCTTCTCCGACTCCCTCATCGCCATCCGCAATTTCGGCACCCTGAGCAAGTTTCTGGACGGCTTCGGCGTCATGTCCACATACCTCGTCGCCCAGTGCCTGCTTGCAATCGGATGCTGCCGCCTGGCAACTAAAAAAGATTAACAATCTTTAGGTTTTATGGTAAATAATTTTTACCTTTAAACGCCAAAACACTAATAACCATTAACCACTTTATTCTTAATGATTACTTCTTTCAATGACCTCTTCGCCACCCTTAAGGCGAAGGGTGTCCACAAGCACATGGTGGCAGCCTGGGCGGTGGACAGCCATACCATAGAGGCGGCATCCAGGGCCACGGACCTCGGTTTCGTGGAAGTCACCCTTGTGGGAGACCGGGACCAGATTGCCAGGGTCTGCAGCGAGTGCGGCATCGACATCGCCAAATTCCGTACGGTGGACATAAAGGACGAACTCAAGGCCGTTGCGCACGCAGTCAGGATGGTCCACGACGGCGAGGGCGACGTCCTCATGAAGGGCCTGTGCTCCACCGACAAATTCCTCCGCGCCATCCTCAACAAGGAGACCGGCCTGCTGCCTCCCAAGGGCCTCCTGAGCCACGTTGGCGTACTGGAAAGCCCCCATTACCACAAGCTGATCTTCATGGGCGACATGGCAGTCATCCCCCAGCCCGACTTCCGCCAGAAAGTCAAGATAACGGGATACATCAACTCCGTCGCAAGGGCCTTCGGCATCGAAAAGCCCAAGGTGGCCTTCATCGCGGCGTCCGAGCAAATGCTCGACAGCATGCCCGCCTGCATGGAGGGAGCGATGCTCGCCAAGATGTGCGACCGCGGCCAGATTCCCGGCTGCACCGGCGACGGCCCCCTTGCGCTCGACGTCGCCATCGACAAAGAGTCGGCACAGATCAAGAAGCTCTCCAGCCCCGTTGCGGGAGACGCCGACTGCCTGGTGTTCCCCAACATCGAATCCGCCAACGTCTTCTGGAAGACCAACACCAAACTGGTGGATGGCGTAGGCCAGGCCGGCATGCTCGTGGGCACCAAGGTCCCCTGCGTGCTCGCCTCCCGTGCCGATTCCGTAGAAGTCAAGCTCAATTCGATCGCCGAGGCGGTCGCATTCGTGGTGTAGCCATGGGAACCATCCTCGTAGTCAACACCGGCTCCATTACCACCAAGTTCGCCGTGTACAGGGACGGCGCCTGCATACTGGAGCAGAAACTGGAGCATACCGTGGCCGAACTGTCGAAGTTCGCCGACGTGATGGACCAGGACCGCATGCGCACCGACGCCATCATCAGCGCCCTCGGCAAACAGAACATCCGCCTGGAAGACATAGACATAGTGATGTGCCGCGGCGGCCTCTTCACCCCCTGCATCACCGGAGTTTACAATGTCAACGCCGATATGCGCGAGGTCCTCTCCACGAGCCGCGAGGGCAATCACGCATGCAACCTCAGCGCCCTCATAGGCGACAACATCGCGCATACAATCAACGAACTCCGCGGCAAGGACGGCCCCTTCGGCCCATGCGTCGCATACGTGGCCGACCCTCCGATGGCGGATGAAATGCTGCCGGAGTGCCACGTGGGCGGCATCCCGGAATTCCCCCGCAGGACGCTCTTCCACGCGCTGAACACCCGCGCCATTATGCGCCGCTACCTCCGCGACAGCGGCCGCAAGGCGGAGGACACCACCGCCATCATATGCCATATGGGCGGCGGCGTCACCATATCCACGCACCGCGACGGCAGGGTCATCGACACCTCCCACGGCCTCGGCGGCGACGGCCCCATCACCCCGGAACGCGCCGGCTGCTGCCCTCCTTACCCCCTGATTGACATGTGCTTCAGCGGCAAGTACACCAAGCAGGAAATCAAGCGCAAACTCATAGGACAGGGCGGAGCCGTAGCATACTTCGGCACCAATGACATGCGTGAGATTGTCCGGGGCGCCAAGGAAGGCAAACCCGAGTACGTCCTGTTCATGAAGGCATTCGTGCTCAACATAGCCAAGTACATCGTCGCCCAGGGCGCGGTGGTGGACGGCAAGGTGGACGTCATCATCCTCACCGGAGGCGTCGCCTACAGCACCGACATCACCGACGCCATCACCAAAAAGGTCAGCTGGCTCGCCCCCGTCGTGGTTTACCCCGGCGAGAACGAACTCGCCTCCCTCGCGGAAAACGGCGAAATGATACTCGAAGGCAAGACCAAGATTCACACTTACAACAAAGACCACATAATTGAAGACTGAAACTATGGCAGAAATCGACTATTCCAAACGGTCCTTCAACTACTATCCCACAGATTCGATAGTGTACACGAAGTGCATCGACGGCCGGTGGAGCAAACCGGTAGTCACCAACGACTTCAACTTCTCGCTCCACTGCTTTGCCGGTATCTTCCACTACGCGCCCTCCTGCTTCGAAGGCCTCAAGGCCTACCGCGGCGCCGACGGGCGCGTCCGCATGTTCCGTCCCGACGAGAACGCAAAGCGCATGATCAGCAGCGCCCAGTACCTGGACATGCCCGCCCCCACCATGGAGATGTTCCTCGACCTCTGCACCCTCTGCGTACAGGTCAACTGGGACTACATCCCTCCCTATGAGAGCGGCGCGTCGCTCTACCTGAGGCCCGTCCTCATCGGCATCAACCCCCAGCTCGGCATCAATTCGTCCAAGGACGTGATGTTCGCAGTGATGGCTTCCGGCGTCGGCACCTATTCGGGCGCAAAGAGCCTCGTGCCCGGCACCGCCGTCCTCTCGCGCAACTACGACCGCGCCGCCACCTACGGCGCCGGCGGATACAAGCTGGGAGCCAACTACGCCCAGTCGCTGCACGCCTACAACCTGGCGCACAGGATGGGCTACCGCGAGCTCCTCTTCCTCGACAGCGCCACCCATTCGCACATCGAGGAATTCGGTTCTTCCAACTTCTTCGCCATCAAGCACGGCTGCTACATCACCCCCAACTCGCCCAGCGTCCTTCCCTCCATCACCAACAAGTCGCTTCGCAAGGTGGCAGAGGAACTCGGCCTGAAGGTCGAGCGCCGCACCATCTTCGTGGACGAGCTGGAGACCTTCGAGGAGGTCAACTCCTGCGGCACAGCGGTTGTCATCACCCCCATCTGCCGCATCGACGACAAGGTCACCCTGGAGAGCGGCACCATCACCCGCGAATACAAGTATCCCGATGTCTGCGGTCCCTACAGCCAGAAACTGTACAACAGGCTCGTCGGCATCCAGAGGGGAACTGAAGAAGACACCTACGGCTGGTGTATGTTCGTAAACGAGAAGCAGCAATGAGAGACAGAGTACAAGCGCTGCTGGACGCATACGAGATCGACGAAGCCATCTCCCTGCTCGAGGGCTACCGCACCGGCGGCGGGCCGATGGACGACACCCTGTTCTACCTTCTGGGCAACGCCTGGCGCAAGAAAGGCGACTGGCAGATGGCCATGAACAACTACCTGGAAGCCATCCACCTCAACCCGGACAGCCCCGCAAAGCAGGCCCTGGAAATTGCCGGCGAGATACTGGAATTCCACAACAAGGACATGTACAACCAATAAACAATACCGATATGGCTAAAATGAGAGGAGCTACGATAGTGGACATCGAACGCTGCAAGGGCTGCGGCCTGTGCGTGGTGGCCTGTCCGCTCAAGGTCCTTGCCCTGACCACGAAAAACGTGAACCAGAAGGGCTACAACTACGCTGAGACCGTCCTGGAAGACACCTGCACCGGATGCACATCCTGCGCAATCGTCTGCCCCGACGGATGTATTACGGTTTATCGCAAAAAGGAGGAATAGCTATGGCAGACAAAGAAGTTACCTTGATGAAAGGCAATGAGGCCATTGCCCACGCCGCCATCCGCTGCGGATGCGACGGCTATTTCGGATACCCCATCACTCCCCAGTCCGAGGTCCTGGAGACCCTCGCGGCCGAAAAGCCCTGGGAGACCACCGGCATGGTGGTGCTGCAGGCCGAGAGCGAAGTGGCGTCCATCAACATGGTCTATGGAGGCGCCGCCACCGGCAAGAAGGTGATGACGTCATCGTCCAGCCCGGGAATCAGCCTTATGCAGGAGGGCATCTCCTATATGGCCGGTGCCGAGCTTCCGGCCCTCATAGTCAACGTTTCCCGCGGCGGCCCCGGCCTTGGGACCATCCAGCCAAGCCAGGCCGACTACTTCCAGACCGTCAAGGGCGGAGGCCACGGAGACTACCGTCTCATCACCCTTGCGCCGGCTTCGGTACAGGAAATGGCCGATTTCGTCGACCTTGCCTTCGAGCTCGCGTTCCGCTACCGCAACCCGGCGATGATACTGAGCGACGGCGCCATCGGCCAGATGATGGAAAAGGTCGTCCTTCCTCCTTTCAAGCCCCGCCGCACCGAGGAGGAAATCGCCCGCGAGTGCCCCTGGGCCACCACCGGCCGCATCGGCATGCGCAAGCCCAACGTCATCACCTCACTTGAACTCCGTTCCGAGGAGATGGAGCAGAACAACCTCCGCATCCAGGCCAAGTACAAGGTCATAGAGGAGAAAGAGGTACGTTACGAAGAATACAGGACGGAAGACGCCGAATACCTCATCGTGGCCTTCGGCAGCGCCGCCCGCATCGCAAAGAAGGTCATCGCGATTGCCCGTGAGCAGGGCATCAAGGTCGGCCTCCTGCGTCCCATCACCCTCTGGCCTTTCCCCACGAAGAAGATTGCACAGCTGGGCAAGCGGATGAAAGGCATACTCTCCCTGGAAATCAACGCCGGCCAGATGATTGAAGACATCCGCCTGGCGGTTGAGTGCTCCGTGCCGGTAAGATGGTACGGCCGTCTCGGCGGCATCATTCCCGAACCGGAAGAAGTTGTGGACGAAATCAAGAAAATGTTATGACAAGAGAAGAAATAATCCAGGCAGAGAACCTGGTCTACAAGAAGCCGGAACTGCTCAACGACGTTCCCATGCACTACTGCCCCGGCTGCAGCCACGGCGTAGTCCATAAACTGGTATCCGAAGTCATAGCCGAAATGGGCATGGCCGACAAGACCATCGCAATCTCGCCTGTGGGTTGCGCAGTGTTCGCCTACAAATACATCGACGTGGACTGGCAGGAAGCCGCCCACGGACGCGCCCCGGCACTTGCATCCGCCGTCAAGCGCCTGTGGCCCGACCGCCTGGTCTTCACCTACCAGGGCGACGGCGACCTCGCCTGCATCGGCACCGCCGAAACCATCCACGCCCTCAACCGCGGCGAGAACATCACCATCATCTTCATCAACAACGCCATATACGGCATGACCGGCGGCCAGATGGCCCCCACCACGCTCATCGGCATGAAGACCGTCACCTGCCCCTACGGACGCGACCCCAAGCTCCACGGTTACCCCCTCAAGATGGCCGACATCGCCGCCGGACTGGAGGGCACCTGCTACGTCACCCGCCAGAGCGTACACAGCGTAGCCGCCATCAACAAGGCCAAGAAGGCCATCCGCAAGGCTTTCGAGTATTCCATGCAGGGCAAGGGCTCCAACCTCGTGGAGATAGTATCAACCTGCAACACCAACTGGAAGATGTCCCCCGTGAAGGCCAACCAGTGGATGGAAGAGAACATGGTCCCCTACTACCCCCTCGGAGACCTCAAAGACAACGGTAAATAAAGGCAATATGACACACGAAATCATCATATCCGGATTCGGAGGGCAGGGAGTCCTGTCGATGGGCAAGATACTCGCCTACTCCGGCCTAATGGAAGACAAGGAAGTGACCTGGATGCCCGCGTACGGCCCCGAGCAGCGCGGCGGTACGGCAAACGTTACCGTCATCGTCAGCGACGAGCCCGTCTCGTCCCCCATCCTGAGCTCCTACGACACCGCCATCGTCCTCAACCAGCCCTCGCTCGAGAAGTTCGAGAGCAAGGTGAAGCCCGGCGGTTCGCTGATCTACGACGGATACGGCATCAGCAATCCCCCCACCCGCAAGGACATCCACGTCTACAGGATAGACGCCATGGACAAGGCTGCCGAGATGAACATGATCAAGGTATTCAACATGATGGTCCTCGGCGGACTGCTGAAGATCCACCCCATCGTCTCCGTGGATAGCGTGCTCAAGGCCCTCCGCAAGACCCTTCCCGAAAGGCACCATCACCTCATCCCGATGAACGAAGACGCCATCCGCCTCGGAATGGATATTATACGCGAAGTCTGAGGAAACTGTAGCCGAAGCGCTCACAGGCGGCCTTCTCCAGGGCCTCACGGTCGTCGGGATGGGCAATCGATATGAGCGCTTTGGCCCTCTTTGCAAGATTGAGATTGTGCAGGTACACAATCCCGTACTCGGTAGCAACGTACTGAGTCTGGAAACGGGTGGTCACAACCCCCGCCCCGGGAGTGAGTGTCGGCACAATCTTCGCTTTTCCCCTGGCCGTACGTGACGGCATTGCGATGAAGGTTTTGCCGCCCTCGGCAAGCGAACAGCCGTACATGAAGTCGTGCTGGCCGCCCACGCTGGAGAAGATGGCGGTGCCGATGGAGTCGGCGCATATCTGCCCCGTGAGGTCGATCTCTATGGCCGAATTGATGGCGCAGGCACGCGGGTTCTGTGCGATGAGGAAGGGATTGTTGGTATAGGCCACGTCGTAGAATTCCATGCTGCGATTGTGGTCGATGTATCCGTACATCTCCTTCGACCCTATCGCGAGAGCCGCCACGCTCACGCCCGGGTGGACTTTCTTCAGCGAATTGTCGATTACGCCTTCCTTGACAAGGCGGATGACGCCGTCGGTCATCGCCTCAGTATGCAGTCCCAGGTGCTTATGGTGCTTGATGCCGTTCAGGACGGCGTTGGGAATGCCTCCCACGCCTATCTGCAGGCACGCGCCGTCCGGAATCTCCGACGCCACATTGGCGCCGATGGCGGACTCGACGGGAGTGGGCTCCCCGAACTGCATGGCAACCGGAGCGACGTCGCACAGCACCGCGGCCGTGATTTTGCTCTCGTGGATGAGGCAGCCGCCGTACAGATACGGTATGTTGGGGCTTACCTCGGCGATGACCACCCGCGCCACCTCGGCGGCGGATACGGCGATATCGGCAGAAATGCCGATGCTGCAGTATCCGTTCTCGTCAGGCAGGGAGCAGGTGATGAAGGCCACGTCGACCGGGAACTCGCCGCGGCGGAACATTCCGGGGACCTCTCCGAGGAAGAGGGGCGTCATCGAGCCGTATCCGGCGGCGACGTGGGCACGCTGGTCGGCGCTGATGAAGATGCTGTCCACCAGGAAGGAGTCCTTGTATTCCGGCTTGCAGAAGGGTGCAGGCTCCTTGTGGACGTTGAATCCTGAGGTGATGGTGACGTCGCGCAGCTCCGCGTGGCGCCGTGCAAGCGCTTCCTGGAGAAGCACCGGGACGGAGGCCCCGCCCTGGCAGCATATGGTGTCGCCGCTCCTTACAAGTCTGACGGCTTCGTCGGCTGTTACATATTTCATTTCTCTACCAATTGGACGAACATTTTGAGGTGGCGGTCAAGCAATTCGAAGTCTTCGTCGCTGAGCAGGCGCGACACGCATACGCGTATGCCACACTGGCCGCTTCCGGTGGTGTTGAGGGGTATGGCGATGATGCCGCAGCGCAGCAGGGCCTCAAGCAGTTCGCTGTTGTTGAGGTTCTTGTAGGTTACGGTGTAGAAGAAGCCGTCGCTGATGGTCTGCTCCATGTCCTTGTCGTACACCAGGTGGAAGCCGTTGGCCTCGAAAATATGGCGCGAACGGTGCGCCCGCAGGCCGTAATTGCGGAGTTCCTTAACGAAATCGTACCTGCCGTCCACGGAAGCCTCGAACATTGCGGACAGGGCGTACTGGGCCGAGTGCGACACGCCGGAGGTGTTGACGTACAGGTAGTTGAGTATGAAGTTGTCACCGAAGCGGGCGATGCCCCATTTCTCCTTGAGAAGCGGATACTCCCGGCGGTACAGTTTGTCCGATATTGCTGCGATGGCGATGCGCTCGCCGGCGTAGCTGAATATCTTGGAGCCGGACAGCAGGATGATGTAATTGTCGGTGTACCTGGCGACGGTGCTCTGGAACGGGGGTTCGAAAGGGACCGAGAGGTCCTTGCGGAAGTCCATGCAGAGGTAGGCCATGTCTTCCAGGACCACGACGTCGTACTTGGTAGCGAGTTCGCCGATTATCTGCAGTTCCTCCTCTGTAAGGCAGATCCAGGCGGGATTGTTGGGGTTGGAATAGAGGATGGCGGCGATGTTGCCCTGCGAGAAGTAGGACTCCAGCTTGTCGCGGAGCCTTTCAGCGCGGTACTCGTAGATGTCGAAGAAGATGTTCTTGATGCCCAGCAGGTCGGGCTGGCGGCCGTGGGCGGAGAAGCCGGGGCAGATATACAGTATGGTGTCCTTGCCCTTCTGCAGCTGGGAGCACTCCAGGATACAGGTCATGCTGCCCTGCATCGAACCTACCGTAGGTACAATGCCTTTGGGATCGATGTCGATGTCGATGAAGGCCTTGATGAAACGGGCTGCGTTGGTCTTGAGTTCCGGTATGCCCTGCACCGACGGGTAGCTGGAGGGGACGCCGGAGTCGAGCGCCTTCTTCTGGGCCTCGATGCCTATGCGGCAGGCGGGGATGCCGGGAACGCCGAATTCCAGGTGGGAAAAGGGCTCGCCGGAGTCGGCCTCCAGGGAGCTTCCGAGCATCGAGCACTGGCGGATGGTGGTGCGGGAGATGTCGTCGATGCCCATCTCCCTGAGCCTGGCGCGGAGTTTTTCTTCGGATACTATTTCCTGCATTGCCCTGACAGTTTAAGTCCTGCGTCGAATGCCTTGATGTTGGCGTCGACGATGGCGTCGCCCTTGCGGGAGAAGATACGGCGGATGCCGTCGCGGAGCTTGGCGGGATCGAGAATCCCCATTACGGATGAGGCGGCGCCGAGGAGCACCATGTTGGCGCTGCGGGGGGACATCACCTCCTTTGCCGCGGCTTCCACGTCGAGCGTTATTGCCCTCGGGAGGCGCTGCAGTTCGGAGAGTACCTTGTCAATATCAGGGTAATTTGGAATATTCTGGAACGGGACGGTGTTGGTGACTATCCAGCCTTCCGGGGAGAGATACGGGAGGTAACGGAGCGCCTCCATAGGCTCCAGGGAGACTATCATGTCGGCCGCACCGTGGGGGATGAGGTCGGAGTGGATGGGGTCCGAAGAGAGGCGGAGGTGGGACTGGACGTCGCCTCCCCTCTGGCTCATTCCGTGGACCTCCGCCTGCTTGATGTACAGGCCCTGGCTGAGGGCCGCCGATCCTATGACGGTGGCGATGGAGAGGATTCCCTGTCCTCCTACGCCTGCAAGTATGATATCCTGTTTCATTTCTTTGCGTGTCTTCTGAGGGTTTGGAGGCATTCGCGCCTGCTGATGATGACGGAAACTCCGTGGTATTCGATCTCTTCCCGGAGTATCCTTTCCATTTCGGGATAATTGGCGGGAAGGGGCTCGAAGGTGCGGATATGGGCGGGATCGACTCCGAGGGCCTCGCAGATGGCCTCCAGGCGGCCGGTGCCTGCGGAGTCCTGGCCACCGGTCATTCCGGTGGTGAGGTTGTCGGAGATGCAGACGGTGATGTCGGACTTTTCATTGACGGCGTCGAGCAGGCCCGTCATGCCGCTGTGCGTGAAGGTGGAATCGCCGATGACGGCTACGGCCGGCCAGAGTCCGCTGTATGCTGCTCCCTGTGCCATGGTGATGGATGCGCCCATTTCGACGCAGGTCTGGATTGCCTCGAACGGGGGCAGCCAGCCGAGGGTGTAGCAGCCGATGTCGCTGAAGGCCCGGCCCTGCGGGTAGTCTTTCTTCATTACGGCGTTGAGTGCCGTGAAGAGGTCCCGGTGGCCGCAGCCCTTGCAGAGTGCCGGGGGCCTGGGGGCGACGACGGCGGATGCGGGGAATTCCTTGTTCGCAGGAAGTCCGAGGGCCTGCCGTACGCAGTCGGGAGAGAGTTCGCCGGTGCGGGGCAGGGAGCCGTCAAGACGGCCGGAGACCCTGACGCCGGTGGCGAAGACGCCGTGCATGCGTTCTTCCAGCAGGGGCTGGCCTTCCTCCAGCACGAGGATGCGGTCGCACATTCCGGAGAGTTTGACTATCAGCTCCTTGGGGAACGGATACTGGGAAATCTTGAGGACGGGGTGCGGGCAGCCGTCGGGATAATTCTCCATAAGGTAGTTGTAGGCGATGCCGCAGGCGATGATGCCGAGGGAGCGGTCGGGGCCGTCCTGGAGACGGTTGTACGGGGACTCTGCGGCATCCTGCTCGAAGCGGGCGTAATCCTGGACGAGCTGCCTGTAACGGACGCGGGCGTTGGCGGGGAGGGTGCACCACTGGCGTTCGTCCTTCGGGAGTTTCAATGCGTTCTGGGGAAGGGCGTCGGAGTCGTCGGCACACTGTACGGCGGCGCGGGAGTGGGACAGGCGGGTGGTGAGGCGCATAAGCACCGGGATGCCGCGGGACTCGGAGTATTCGAATGCGCTGCGCATCATCTCATAGGCCTCCTGCTGGCTGGAGGGTTCGAAGACGGGAACCAGGGCGAAGGTGCCCCAGAAGCGGGAGTCCTGCTCGTTCTGCGAGCTGTGCATGGACGGGTCGTCGCAGGCGGCGACGACGAGGCCGCCGTTCGCTCCGGTGGTGGCGGAGCCCATGAACGGGTCGGCGCAGACGTTCATGCCGACGTGCTTCATGCAGACGAGCGTGCGTTTGCCGGCGAAGGACATGCCAAGGGCTTCCTCCATTGCCGTTTTTTCGTTGGCCGACCAGGCGCAGTGAACCTTGCGGTCCCTGGTGAGCGGATGCGCCTGGATGAATTCGGTGATTTCGGTTGATGGGGTCCCGGGATAGGCATAGACGCCGCTGAGGCCGGCGTGCAAGGCACCCAGCGCCAAGGCCTCATCTCCCAGGAGGAGTTGTTTTTGAGCCATAATTATTAAGTTTCAGTGCAGGAGGGACTGTGGTGGTTACCCTCCTTTGGTTGGTCTGCTCAAAGATACGGATTTTATCGGTAAATCCAAAGGATTCGGCGAATACAACGTTTCCTTTTCGAGGCCGCTGAAAAATTTGGGTGCCTCCTCCTGAAACCCTCCGGCCTTCGGCC
>CACZEU010000025.1:0-35179 GCA_902780175.1 uncultured Bacteroidia bacterium | reverse complement strand
CGGCCTCCGCCCCTCCCACGCCTGGCGGCGCGGGCCCCTCCCGTTCATGGTCACGGGCGACCAAAGGTTTCAGGAGGAGGCACCCAAATTTTTCAGCGGCCTCTTCTTTTCAAATCGTCTTCGCGAACAATAATGGCGGGGTTCGCAGAGAAGAAGGTATCTACTTCAGGCAGGCGAGGATTTCCTCTTCAGTTACAAGGTTGAAGTCGCCGACGACGGAATTTTTGAGCATAGCGGCCGTAACGCAGAAGTCCAGGCAGCGCTGGGGGTCGCCGGGCCACTTGCCGGCAGCGTGGATGTATGCCGCCACGAAGGCGTCGCCGACTCCGACGGAATCAACTATGCCTTGGATGTCGAATATCCGGGTTTTGTAGATCGTGCCCTTGTACCACAGTAGCGCGGTAAGGGTATGGTGGTTGGTAGTCAGCTGGTTACGGAGGCCGAGCATCATCTCGCTGCATCCCGGGAACTGGCGGTGCATCTCGTCGAAGTAGCGTCCGTAGGCCTCCAGGTCGAGCTCGGAATCGGCCATCATTCCGTCTTCCGGAATTTTGGGAACGCCGGTCGCGACAGCCCATTCGTCCTGGTCGCCGAAGATGTAGTCGCTGTACTGCATGAGAGCGTTGAGCGTAGAGTGGGCATCGGCGCCCTCGTATTTCCATAGATTGCGGCGGTAATTTATGTCGCAGGTAACGCGGAGGCCGGCGGCGCGCGCTGCACGTACGGCCTCGAATGTGGCGTCCGCGGCAGACTGGGATACGGCGCATGTTATTCCGGAACAATGGAACAGCGAAGCACGGCTGAATATCTCCTCCCACGGGAACATCCCCGGCGCGCAGGACCAAAAAGACGAGCCCTGCCTGTCGTAGACCACCAGCGAACGCCGCAGGTCCGCCGCCCTCTCGAAGTAGTATGTGCCAAGGCGCTCCCCGCCGCGAACTACATCCGAAACATCTATGCCATAATACTTTAGCCTGCGGAGACAGGCATCGCCCACTACGTTTTGCGGAATGCGGGAAACGTAACTTACTGGATTTCCGAGTATTGCAAGCGAAACCGCCACGTTGGCCTCGGACCCGCCGAACTGGCCTTCCCACATATCCCTCTGGCCGATGCGCCATGCCCCCTGCGGCGACCACCGCTGAAGGATCTCTCCGAAAGTAACGATCTTTTTATCCATCTCGTTGCAAAGATAACAAATCCTTCGCGAATAACGGCTCCCGGAATCCCGTCGTAAGTGTGAATGCTGACTTTGTCTTCGCGGTACCGGCAGACGGCCAATGAAAGGCAGCGAAATCGGTCGCACGCAAAAAAACCGAAAAATTTTTTGTTTTTCGATAAATAATTATTTTCTTTGCGAAAGAAAAAGCCAAAAAACAATAAAAGCAATGTTTGATTGGTGGAACTATTCAGTTGGACCGATTTTTGCATAATCCGCGGGCTATGCTTATAGAATTAAAGGACGTCAACAAGACATACAACAACGGTCAGCCGCTGCACGTGCTGAAGGGCATCAACCTGTCCATCGACAAGGGTGAATTCGTCTCCATTATGGGGGCGTCGGGCTCCGGCAAGTCCACCCTGCTCAACATACTCGGCATACTCGACAACTACGATACCGGCGAATACTATATCGACGGCCGTCTCATCAAGGGCCTCACCGAGAAGCAGGCTGCCGAATACCGCAACCGCCTCATCGGCTTCATCTTCCAGTCCTTCAACCTCATAGGCTTCAAGACCGCCGTAGAGAACGTGGAACTTCCCCTTTTCTACCAGGGCGTCAGCCGCCACAAGCGCCATGAGCTTGCGATGCAATACCTCGACCGCCTCGGCCTTGCCGACTGGGCCGGCCATTACCCCAACGAGATGTCCGGCGGCCAGAAGCAGCGTGTCGCCATCGCCCGCGCCCTCATCACCGGGCCCAAAATCCTCCTCGCCGACGAGCCCACCGGCGCCCTCGACTCCAAGACCAGCGAAGAAGTGATGCAGCTCCTCAGCCGCCTCAACCGCGAAGAAGGCGTCACCATCATCGTCGTCACCCACGAAAGCGGCGTCGCCAACTGCACCGACAAGATAGTCCACATCAAGGACGGCATCATCGGCCGCATCGAAGACAACCGCGAGCACAACGCCTCCGCCTTCGGCACAGCCACCATAATGAAATAGTATGCGCGACGTCTTTACAGAAATATGGGAGAGCGTACGGCGCAACAAGCTCCGCACAAGCCTCACCGGGTTCGCGGTTTCGTGGGGCATTTTCATGCTGATCGTCCTCCTGGGAGCCGGCAACGGCCTGCAGAACTCCTTCTTCAAGGGCGGCGACCGCTTCGCCAGCAACACCATGATGTTCGGCGGCGGCTGGACCTCCAAGCCCTACGACGGCCTCAGGGAAGGACGCCGCATCCGCCTCGACGAGAAGGACATACTGCTCACCGGCAGCGACGCATTCTCCGACAACGTCGACAATGTAATAGCCACCGTGGGCGTCAACGGCACGGCCTCCTACGGCAAGAAGAGCCTGTCCGTCTATATAGAAGGCAATTACCCCGAAAGGGCCTCGATGGAGAAGATCGAAATCCTCCACGGCCGCTACATCAACGACAAGGACATCAAGGACCGGCGCAAGGTGGTCGTCCTCCCGCAAAGCGCCGCGGAAGGCCTCCTTCCGGACAACGCCCCCCTTGAAGACATCATAGGCAAGCACATCCGCGTCGGCAACTTTTCCTGGCTCGTAGTAGGTGTCAACAAGACCGACCGCATGCGCGGCAACGAACAGATAGCCGCCCCGTTCACCACCGTAAAGGAAATCTACAACAAGGGAGAGGACGTCGACGACGTGACCTTCTCCTTCCACGGCCTCGACACCGAAAAGGCAAACGAGGAATTCGAAACGAAACTCCGCGCCGCCATCAACCTGCGCCACCGCGCCGCCCCGGACGACAACCGCGCCCTCTGGATCTGGAACCGTTTCACCCAGAACCTACAGATGAGCACCGTAGGCTCCATCCTCAACGTCGCCCTGTGGATAATCGGCCTCTTCACGCTGCTCGGCGGCATAGTCGGCGTCAGCAACATCATGCTCATCACCGTCAAGGAGCGCACGCACGAATTCGGCATACGCAAGGCTATCGGCGCCAGGCCATGGGACATCACCAAGCTGATCCTGGCGGAGAGCGTCACCATCACGGCGGTCTTCGGATACATAGGGATGTTCCTCGGCATGCTGGCCTGCCAGATACTGGACAAGACCGTCGGCCAGGCCAAGGTCGCCGTAATGGACGAACAGATTGCAATGCTCGTCAACCCCACCGTCGGACTGGACGTAGCCATCGAGGCCACCCTGGTCCTTATCATCGCAGGCTCGCTTGCAGGGCTCTTCCCCGCCCGCAAAGCCTCCAAAGTCAGACCAATTGAAGCACTGAGGGCAGAATGAGATTCGACATTGATTCATACCGCGAGATAGCCGATTCCCTGGTGCGCAACCGCAGCCGCAGCCTCCTTACGGGCTTCGGCGTCTTCTGGGGCATCTTCATGCTGCTGTTCCTGATAGGCGGCGGCCAGGGCCTCAAGCAACTGGTCACCAAGAACTTCGAGGGCTTCGCCACCAACACCACCATAATGTTTTCCAGCACCACCACAAAGCCCTGGCAGGGCTTCAGGAAGGGTCGGCGCTGGAACCTCACGTACACAGACATCGACCGCATGAAGCAGATGGTTCCCGAGCTGGAGACCGTCACGCCGGTCATCAGCCAATGGGGCCAGAGCGCGGTCAACGGGACCAACAGCGTCAACGCCAACGTCAAGTGCGTGGAAGCGGACTATGCCAGGATAGAGGAGCCCAGGATACGCTACGGGCGCTATCTCAACGAGTCCGACATCATCCAGGAACGCAAGGTCTGCGTCATCGGCAGGCGCGTCTACGAAGGCATATTCCCCGAAGGGGGCGACCCGTGCGGCACCTTCATCCGCGTCGGGTCCGTATATTACCAGGTCATCGGAGTCGACTACAACTCCGGAAACATCAGCATCAACGGGCGTGCCGACGAAGCCGTCAGCATCCCCCTTTCCGTTGGCCAGAAACTTTACCACCGCGGCAACAACATCGACCTTCTGTGCGTCACCGGACACAGCGGAGTGGTGATGTCGTCACTTGACAACAGGATGCGCCAGATCCTCGCGCGCCAGCACAGTTTCGACCCCTCCGACAAGCAGGCGGTCTTCATGCTCAACACCGAACAGATGTTCTCCCTGATGGACAACCTGTTCAACGGCCTCAACTTCCTGGTGTGGCTGGTCGGCCTCGGGACCATACTCGCAGGCATCATCGGCGTCAGCAACATCATGATGGTGACGGTCCGCGAGCGCACCACGGAAATCGGCATACGCCGCGCCATCGGGGCCACCCCCCGCGACATCCTCAGCCAGATCATCCTCGAGAGCATCGCCCTCACGCTCGTCGCAGGCTCCTTCGGAATCGTCTTCGCCGTGCAGATGCTAAGGCTAACCCAGACTATCGTAAACAACATACCCAACATGTCCGCGGAATTTCAGATCAGCTTCTGGACGGCCGTGGCGGCAGCCGCGCTGCTCACCGTACTGGGAGTGGTGGCGGGCCTCGCCCCTGCGTCCAGGGCGATGGCAATCAAGCCGGTGGACGCAATGAGAGACGAATAATAATAAAACGCAACCATAATGAAACGAGCACTGAAGTACATCATTTTCGCGCTGATCGCGGTCCTGTTCATAGGAACGTTCGTATTCCTGTTCAAGAACTCCCGCCCCGAGAAGACCGAATTCAACGAGCACACGGTATCCGTCGGCAACATCAGCCGCACCACTGTCGTCACCGGCAAGATCGAGCCGCGCAACGAGGTCAACATCAAGCCGCAGATCAACGGCATCATCTCCGAGCTCTACAAGGAGGCCGGCCAGCAGGTCAAGGAGGGCGAGGTCATCGCCAAGCTGCGCGTCATCCCCGACATGAATTCGCTCAGTTCCGCCCAGTCCCGCGTGAGGCTTGCAGAAATCAACCTCAAGCAGGCCAAGACCAACTACGACCGCGAAAAGGCCCTGTACGACAAACAGCTGGTAAGCGCCGAAGAGTACGACCAGGTGCTGCAGGCCTACAATCAGGCCAAGGAGGAAAAGAACGCCGCCCAGGAGTCCCTGGAGGTCATACGCGACGGCGTCTCCAAGAGCAACGCCACCGGCAGTTCCACGCTCGTGCGTTCAACCATATCGGGCCTGATACTCGACATCCCTGTCAAGGTGGGCAACTCCGTCATCCAGGCCAATACCATGAATGACGGCACCACGGTGGCCACGGTCGCCAACATGTCCGACCTCATCTTCGACGGCAATATCGACGAGACAGAGGTAGGCTCGCTGGTGGAAGGCATGCCGATGAAGATCAGCATCGGTGCCATCGCCGACTACAGCACCCAGGCCGCCCTGGAGTACATTTCTCCCAAGGCGGTCGAGAACAACGGCGCCAACCAGTTCGAAATCAAGGCCGCGGTGAAGTCCGATGGCGGCCGCACCATCCGCTCCGGCTACAGCGCCAATGCGGAAATCGTGCTCGAGCACGCCGACAGCGTCCTCGTCAATCCGGAGAGCACTCTCGAATTCGAAGGCACCGGCACCTTCGTCTTCGTCAAGGGAGAGGACGGCGAATATACCAGGACCCCCGTCACCACCGGCCTGTCCGACGGCCTCAACATAGAGGTGCGCAGCGGCCTTGCCGAAGGTGACGTCGTACGCGGTTCAAAGATCATCAAGATAGGCAAGGAGGGCTTCGGGAAATGAAACGTTTAGCACTGACGCTGCTGGCCGCGCTTGCGTGCGCCGGAGCGAGCGCCCAGCACGGGCCGTGGAGCCTGCAGGACTGCATCGACTACGCCCTGAAGAACAACCTTACCGTCAAGCAGAGCAGCCTCACCGTGGAGCAGCGCGAGGTGGACCTCAGCACGGCGAAGGGACGCAGGCTGCCGTCGCTCAGCGCCGGGGCCAGCGAGAACCTGTCGTTCGGCCGCGGACTCACCGCAGACAACACTTACTCCAATTCCAATACGTCCAGCACGTCCTTCAGCCTCGGCACCGACGTCCCCATCTTCCACGGATTCGACATCACCAACGGCATCAAGCTCAGCAAGCTCAACCTTGCCGCCGCCACCGCCGAACTTGAGAAGGCACGGGACGACATAAGGGTCGCCGTCGCGCAGGCGTTCGTCCAGATACTGTACAACCAGGAAGTGCTGCGGGTGGCGAAGGAGCAGAGCGCTCACGACGCGGAGCTGCTCGAACAGGTCAAGGAGCGTCTTTCCGCCGGCAAGGTGAGCGCCGCCAATGTCTCCGCCCAGCAGGCCACCCTCGCCCAGAGCCGCCAGAGCGAGATTCAGGCGGAGGGCAACCTCAGCATCTCCCTGCTGGAGCTCACCCAGCTGCTTGAGCTTCAGTCCCCTGAAGGATTCAGCATCGTCACCCCGGAGGTGGGAGACGTATCCGCCATACTCCTGATGCGTCCCGAGGCCATCTACGAGGAAGCGGTGGAGACCCGCCCCGCAGTGGAGGCCGCCAAACTCAACCTTAAGTACGCAAAGGTCGCCATCGACCGCGCCAAGGGAGCATTCCTCCCCTCGCTGTCCCTCAGCGGCGGACTCGGCACCAACTACTACACCAACTCCAAGGTAACGTCCGCTCCGTTCTTCGACCAGATCAAGAACAACTTCAGCCAGTACGTCGGCCTGTCGCTCAGCGTTCCCATCTTCCAGCGCTTCGCCACCCGCAACCAGGTCCGTTCGGCACAGATCAGCCTCCGCGGGCAGGAAATACAGCTGGAAAGCGTCAAGAAGGCGCTGTACAAGGAAATCCAGCAGGCCTACTACAACGCGGTAAACTCCCAGGCCCGCTACAACGGCAGCCGCGAGACAGCCGCCAGCGCCCGCGAGCACTACGAACTCACTGAAGAGAAGTATAAGGTGGGCAAGGCCGGCATAGCCGAATACAACGACGCCCGCAACAACTGGCTCCGGGCCGAATCCGACCACATCCAGGCCCGCTTCCAGTGCCTCTACCAGACCCGCCTCCTCGACTTCTACCGGAGCGGGGAGATCGAGTTCTGAGGATTGGCCGTCGCCAAAGTTTGTTTGCAATTCCCAAAATAAATCCGTATCTTCGGAAACACTAAATCTGTTTCCTTATGGTACGAGTAAAACCTTTTGCAGCCCTCAGGCCCCCCAGATCCATGGTCACGGAAGTGGCTGCGCCCCCCTACGATGTCCTTAACTCCCTGGAAGCCAGCAAGATGGCAGGAGAGAAGTCCCTCCTGCACATCACCAAGCCGGAGATCGACTTCAACCCCATCCTCGAAGACCACGACCCACGCGTCTACGACAAGGCCGTAGAGAACTTCCGCCTCTGGCAGGAGCGCGGCTGGCTGGTAAGGGACAGTGCCCCCTGCTACTACGTTTACGCCCAGACGATGGACGGCCGCACCCAGTACGGCCTCGTCCTCTGCGCCCACACGGAAGACTATGAGAAAGGCATCATCAAGAAGCACGAGCTCACCCGCAAGGACAAGGAAGACGACCGCATGATCCACGTCCGCATCCAGAACGCCAACATCGAGCCCGTCTTCTTCTCCTACCGCGACGACAGCGAACTCAACGAAATAGTGGCGGAGACCGTCAAGCAGCCCGCCGAATATTCCTTCACCTGCGAGAACGGCTTCGGCCACGAGTTCTGGGTGATCAGCGACCCTGCCACCATAGCCCGCATCACCGCCATCTTCACCACCCGCATAGGCGCCTTCTACGTCGCCGACGGCCATCACCGTACGGCTGCCGCGGCCCGCGTCGGCGCAGAGAAGAGGGCCCAGAACCCCCACCACACCGGCAACGAAGAGTACAACTACTTCATGGCCGTCTGCTTCCCGGAAAGCCAGCTCCACATCATAGACTACAACCGCGTGGTCAAGGACCTCAACGGCCTTAGCGACGAGCAGTTCCTCAAGGCCCTCGAGGAAGATTTCACCGTAGAGCCTGCAGGAGCGGAGCCCGTCAAGCCCAAGGGCCTCCACAATTTCAGCATGTACCTCGCCGGCCGCTGGTACTCGCTCACCGCAAAGCCAGGCCGCTACGACGACACCGACCCGATAGGCGTCCTCGACGTCGACATCCTCTCCCGCCTCGTGCTCGACAGGATACTCGGCATCAAGGACCTCCGCACCGACAAGCGCATCGACTTCGTCGGCGGCATCCGCGGCCTCGGCGAACTCGTCCGCCGCGTGGACCAGACAGGCATGAAGGTCGCATTCGCCCTCTACCCCGTCTCCATGAAGCAGCTCCTCAATATCGCCGACAGCGGTATGATCATGCCCCCTAAAACCACTTGGTTCGAACCCAAGTTACGCTCAGGACTCGCAATTCACACCCTAGACTAAGGCCTGATGGAGATCGATTCCGCGACTATACACAAGACCCTAAAGGATTTCTTCGGATACGACACCTTCAAGGGCGACCAGGAACGCATCATCCGCCACCTCATCGGTGGCGGGGATGCCTTCGTGCTTATGCCCACCGGCGGCGGCAAATCCCTCTGCTACCAGCTCCCCGCCCTCCTCATGGAAGGCACTGCGATAGTGATTTCGCCCCTCATCGCCCTCATGAAGAACCAGGTGGACCTTCTCCGCGGATTCGAGGCCGGCGAGGGCAGCATCGCCCATTTCCTCAACTCGTCCCTGAGCAAGATGCAGATAGACGCCGTCCGCGCCGACCTGCTCAGCGGCAAGACCAAAATCCTCTACGTAGCCCCGGAATCCCTCACCAAGGAAGAGAACGTATCGCTGCTGCGCGGCGTCACGATATCCTTCTACGCCGTGGACGAGGCCCACTGTATTTCCGAATGGGGCCACGACTTCCGTCCGGAATACCGCCGCATCCGCTTCCTTGTCGACGAAATCGGCCGCCTGCCCATCATAGCGCTCACAGCCACGGCCACCCCAAAGGTCCAGAGCGACATACTCAAGAACCTCGGCATCCAGCACGCCGCAGTGTTCAAATCATCCTTCAACCGCCCCAACCTCTACTACGAAGTGCGCGACAAACAGGACGTCGAGAAGGACATGATCAAATACATCAAGCAGAACCCCGGCAAGTCCGGCATCGTTTACTGCCTGTCGCGCAAAAAGGTGGAGGAAATCGCCCAGCTGCTGTGCATCAACGGCATCAAGGCGCGCCCCTACCACGCCGGTCTCGACGCCAAGACCCGCGCCGAGAACCAGGACGCCTTCCTGCGGGAAGACATCAACGTCATAGTGGCCACCATAGCCTTCGGAATGGGCATCGACAAGCCCGACGTCCGCTTCGTCCTCCACTACGACATCCCCAAGAGCATAGAAAGTTACTACCAGGAGACCGGCCGCAGCGGCCGCGACGGCAAGGAGGGCAACTGCATCGCCTACTACAGCTACAAGGACATCCAGAAACTGGAAAAGTTCATGCAGGGCAAGCCCATCTCCGAGCAGGAGATCAACCGCCAGCTGCTCGGCGAGGTCGTCGCCTACGCCGAGTCCAACCAGTGCCGCCGCAAGCTCCTCCTCAACTACTTCGGCGAGGACTACCCCGGCGACAACTGCGGTTCCTGCGACAATTGCATCCACCCCAAGCCCACCTTCGACGGCTGGAGGGAGATGCGCATGGTCATCGAGCTCATCGAGATGCTCCCCGAGCACTTCAAGATAGAGCACCTGGCCTGCATACTTGCCGGCGTTTCCAACGCCATGATCAAGTCCTACAAGCACGACACCCTGCCGCTGTTCGGCGCCGGAAAGGCCCACAGCGACAAGTTCTGGTGCACCGTCATCCATCAGGGTCTCATACTCCACCTGCTTGAGAAAGAGATAGAAAGCTACGGCCACATCGACGTCACCGACGCCGGCCGCGAATTCCTCAAGCACCCGCACGAGCTCATCATGGTGGAAGACCGCGTCTTCTCCGGCACCGGCGGCCCCGACGACGAAGAGGACGAAGAGGCGGCGGCCGCAGCGTCCGCAGTGATGAAAGGCGGCGGCGCAGGAGACCCTGTCCTGCTGTCGATGCTCAAGGACCTGCGCCGCGACCGCGCCCGCAAGCTCGGCCTCCAGCCCTGGATCCTCTTCGGCGACCCCGCCCTGGAAGACATGTCCATCCTCTACCCCATTACCCTGGAGGAACTCCGCGGCTGCCAGGGCGTAGGCGAGGGCAAGGCTAAGAAATTCGGCGCCGAATTCGTCGACCTCATCCGCAAGTACGTCGACGAGAACGAAATCATCCGCCCCGACGATTTCGTCGTCAAATCCGTCCCCAGCAAGGGTGCGAACAAGATTTTCATCATCCAGAGCATAGACAAGGGCATGTCCCTGGAAGACATCGCCGACGCCAAGGGCCTCGACATGGAGGAACTCATGACGGAAATCGAAGCCATAGTCTCCACCGGCACCAAGCTCAACCTCGACTACTACATCGACGCCAATTTCGACGAAGAGATAGTCCAGGAGATTTACGAATACTTCCGCGACGAGGCCGCGTCCGACTCCGTCTCCGACGCCATGGAAGCCCTCGGGAACGACTACGATGAAATGGAAATCCGCCTCGTCCGCATCAAATTCCTCTGCGAGATAGCGTCGTGATCCCCCAGGAGACAGTAAACCTCATCCTCGACACCGCCCGCATCGAAGACGTCGTAGGAGACTTCGTGACGCTCAAGCGCCGCGGGGCAAACTATGTGGCCTGCTGTCCCTTCCATAATGAAAAGACGCCATCGTTCTATGTCTCCCCCGCCAAGGGCATCTTCAAATGCTTCGGCTGCGGCAAGTCCGGCTCCGCCGTCGGCTTCGTGATGGAACACGAGCACAGCTCGTACGTCGAGGCCCTCCGCTACCTCGCTGCCAAATACCGCATCGACATAGTCGAAGAAGAGGAATCCGCAGAGGAAATTGAACGCCGCCAGCGCAGGGAGAGCCTGCTGCTGGTGAGCGAATTCGCCCAGAAGTTCTTCGCCTCCCAGCTGGAGACGCCCGAGGGCCGTGCCGTCGGATACGCCTACCTCCGCTCCCGCGGACTGGAGGACGAAACCATTAGGAAATTCGGCCTGGGATGGGCCCCGTCGGGCCGCACGGCCCTCATAGATGCCGCCACGGCTGCCGGCTACAAACTCGAATACCTCATCGCCGCCGGCCTCGCCGTGCAGCGCGAAGACGGCACCGTAGCCGACAAGTTCCGCGAAAGGGTGATGTTCCCCATCCACTCCGTAAGCGGACGCGTGCTGGCCTTCAGCGGCCGCACCCTCCACGCCGACAACCCCGCCAAATACGTCAACTCCCCGGAGACGGAAATCTACGTCAAGAGCCGCCAGCTTTTGGGAATCTGGTTCGCCAAGAGCGAAATCTCCCGCAGCGGCAAATGCATACTCGTGGAGGGCAATGTCGATATGGTCACCCTCCATCAGCTCGGCATCACGAACGTCGTGGCCTCGCTTGGCACATCGCTCACCGTCGAGCAGATCCGCCTCATCCACAAATTCACGGAGAACGTCACCATAATGTACGACGGCGACAGCGCCGGCATCCACGCCGCAATCCGCGGGCTCGGGCTGGTGCTGCAGGAGGGCCTCAACGTCAAGATAGTCACCCTTCCCGAGGGCGAGGACCCCGATTCCTTCGGCCGCAAACACACGCTGCAGGAGGTACAGGACTACATCGCCTCCGGCGAACGGGACTTCATCGAGTTCAAGACCGACCTGCTGCTGAGGGAGGCCGGCAGCGACCCCCTCAAGAAGGCCGAACTCATCAACGACATCGCCGACACCATCGCCCAGATACCAGACCCGGTAAAGCGTTCGGTATACGTGGACACCGTATCCCTTCGCTTCGGCATCGAATCCTCCATCCTCTTCAACAGGATAAACGGAGTACGCCGCAAGAAGACGGAAGAAGCCCTTCGCGAAAGGAACAGGAACAACAGGGTCGAGGCACCTTCCCGGGAGCCCACGGTAGAGGTCACCCCGGCGGTGGTACTCCCGGAAGACAGCTACATCGAGAACCGCACCCTGGCGCCGGCGGAAAGGGATTTGCTGTATTTCCTGCTGACCTTCGGCCGCGACCCCCTCGACTTCGAGACCGACTCCCCGTATTACTCCGGCAGCGAAGACGAAAAGCCCACGGTGGCACAGTTCATACGGGAGGCCCTCGACGACGACGGCACCGTATTTGCCAATTCAGCATACCGCAGACTGTACGACGCATATATGTCCCTGTACGACTCCGGCCTCGGCCAGCAGGCCATCGTCAAGAGCCTCCTCGACGGCGAGGACCGCGCCCTGGCAGACCTCACGGCCCGTTTTTCCACCGAAAAGTACCAGCTTACGGTAGGAGCGTTCGAGGCCGCGCTCACCAGCCGCACCACCTTCCTCGTCGTGGGCGTGCCCAAGGCCATCATGGTCTATGCCGAACGCCGCGTACAGGACAGGCTCGACGGCCTCCGCCGGCAGCTCGCCGCCGCAGCGCCCTCGGAACAGACTCCCATAATGCAGGAGATGCTCAAGCTGCAGGCCGCCCAGCGCCGGATAAACCAAATGATAGGAAGAGAAAAAACAGATAATAAGAAATGAGCAGAACACTTGTAACCTGCGCACTGCCGTACGCCAACGGCCCTGTGCACATCGGCCATCTTGCGGGCGTTTACGTGCCCGCCGACATCTATGTCCGCTACCTCCGCATGCGGGGCCGTGACGTGCTGTACGTCTGCGGCTCCGACGAGCACGGAGTCCCCATAACCATCAAGGCCCGCGAGCAGGGCTGCACCCCGCAGGACATCGTGGACCGCTACCACAGGATGATCAAGGACTCCTTCACGGGCCTGGGCATCAACTTCGACATCTACGGACGCACGTCGTCCGCCGTGCACGCCGAGGGCGCATCGGAGTTTTTCCGCAAGCTCTACGACGAGGGCAAATTCGTCACCCGTGAGAGCGAGCAGTACTACGACCCCGAGGCAAAGACCTTCCTCGCCGACCGCTACATTGTGGGCACCTGCCCCCGCTGCGGCAACGAGAACGCCTACGGCGACCAGTGCGAGAAATGCGGCAGCACCCTCAGCCCCGAGGAGCTCATCAATCCCCGCTCCAAGCTCAGCGGCGCAGCTCCCGTCAAGAAGAAGACAACCCACTGGTACCTGCCCCTGCAGGACTATGAGAAGTGGATTTCCGAGTGGATACTCGACGGCCACAAGGAATGGCGCACCAACGTCTACGGCCAGGTCAAGAGCTGGCTGGACGGCGGCCTGCAGCCCCGCGCCGTCACCCGCGACCTCGACTGGGGCGTGCCCGTTCCCGTAGAGGGAGCCGAGGGCAAGGTGCTCTACGTTTGGTTCGACGCTCCCATCGGCTACATCTCCAACACCCGCGAACTCCTGCCTCAGAGCTGGGAAAAATGGTGGAAGTCGGAAGACACCCGCCTGATCCATTTCATCGGCAAGGACAACATAGTCTTCCACTGCATAGTCTTCCCCTCCATGCTCAAGGCCTACGGCGACGGCTACATCCTTCCCGACAACGTCCCGGCCAACGAGTTCCTCAACCTGGAGGGCGACAAGATATCCACCTCCCGCGGCTGGGCCGTATGGGCTCACGAATACCTTGAGGACTTCCCCGGCAAGGAGGACGTGATGCGCTACACCCTCACCGCCAACGCCCCCCAGACCGCCGACAACGACTTCAGCTGGAAGGACTTCCAGGCCCGCAACAACAGCGAGCTGGTGGCCATATTCGGCAATTTCGTCAACCGCGCGGTAGTGCTCACGCACAAGTATTTCGGCGGCAAGGTCCCCGCCTGCGGCAACCTCGAAGACGCCGACAGGGAGGTCCTCGCCGAGATTCCCGCACTCAAGGAGTCGATGGAGAAGAACCTGGAGGCCTTCCGATTCAGGGAGGCCCTGCGCGACGCCATGGGAATGGCCCGCGCCGGCAACAAGTACATCTCCGACACCGAGCCCTGGAAGGTCGCCAAGACCGATATGGAGCGCACTGGCACGATACTCAACATCTGCCTGCAGCTCTGCGCCGACCTCGCGGTCGCCTTCGAGCCCTTCACCCCGTTCGCGGCCGAAAGGCTCCGCAGGATGCTCGGCGTCACCCTGTTCGCCGGCTCCGACCACCGCGTCGGCGAGGCCGTCACCGTCAACACCTACAAGGAAGGCGAAGGCCGCGCGCTGCATACCGTCAGCGGAGAGGTTCCGGCTCCCGCTCCCGGAGAGATCCGCCTCGACTGGGAACTCCTCGGACGCCCCCAGATCCTTCCCGCAGGCCACTCCATCGGCGAGGCGGAGCTCCTCTTCGCCAAGATCGAAGACGACGCCATCGACGCCCAGCTGCGCAAGCTGGACGAGGCCCGCGCAAGGATAGAGGCCGCACGCAAGGCGGAAGAGGCCCGCAAGGTAGCGCCCCTCAAGGACGAATGCACCTTCGAGGACTTCGAGAAGATGGACATCCGCACCGCCACCGTGCTGGAGGCCGAGCGCGTCCCCAAGACCGACAAACTCCTCAAGCTCTCCATCGACACCGGCGTCGACCGCCGCGTCATAGTCTCCGGCATAGCGGAATTCTATTCTCCTGAAGACATGGTGGGCAAGCAGATATGCATCCTGGCCAACCTCAAGCCCCGTGTGATCAAGGGCATAGAGAGCCGGGGCATGATCCTTATGGCCAAACAGGCGGACGGCACGATGCGCTTCGTCACGCCCGCCGAAGTACTCAATAACGGTTCACAGATAGGTTGATTATGAAAAGACTGATCCTTACGGCCTGCCTGCTTCTGGCGGGCCTTTCGCTCGGCGCCCAGGACTGGGGCGGGCATTATATGATGGAGATTCCCGAACAGGCCCTCGGAGACCTTTATCTCGTCCCCGTCAGCCCCTCCGAGGCCGAATTCCTGCTGGTCGTCAAGCGCTCCGACGGCACGCAGATAGTCTACGACAGCGCCGGCAGCCCCATACGGCTCGAGGAAGGATCCTTCATCTGGCGCCATCCGTCCCCGGAATTCGACTATTCCATATCGTTCGACCTCAATCCGGTCAACGACGAGGACGTCCCGGTGGAAGGCTCCATACTCGTCACCGAGAGCCTGCTTTCCGAGACCGCTCCCCACGTCATCGGCTCCGGTCCCGAAGGCCTGTACCACAGGGACGGCAGATGCTTCGTGACGCCCGACGGCTATATGTACAGGATCAATGACGCCGGCAACGCCTGCACGCTTTCGTGCGGCGGCCTCTATACGGAGATAGTCAGCCTGCCTCAGAGCGTCAAGGGCCCCTTCGGAAGGATGTATCCTGTCCTGGGGGTCGACTCCGACGCCTTCAGGTATTCCAAGGGCATCACCAAGGTCGAGCCTTACGACGACCGGCAGTACTTCTCTCCCGGCGCACTGATGTGCACGGACATAACGTACGAATTCAGCGTATCGCCCCTGCCGTACTTCGCATACCCCGACAAGAGCCTCACACGCTTCGTCATCCCCTATTTCCCCGAAATCAATCCCTCCGATGACGACTTCCAGTGGGTAATCTTCAAGCAGAACCTCGCTCCTGCTCTCAAGAGCGGCGACACCACCGGCGACAACCGCAAGCGCGACGGCCGCGTCGATGCCGCATTCGACAGCACCAAGGGCATCTACTACACTCTGCAGTCGTCCAAGGAGGAGATATCCAAGATGTTCCGCGGCTATACTTCTATTGAAATAGAGGGCCTGGTGGCCGACAAATGGTATGTCGCCAACCACACTTTCCCTGCCTTCGGCCGCTGGAAGTTCCCCGAGAAGGAAGTATCCGCCTCCAAGGCCATCGAGAGCGCCATGAGCCGCAAGACCGGCCGCCCGGTGATGTACAGCCGCAAGGCTGCCTGGCTGCGTGACGGCACAGGCGAACTGGACATCGTGGAATACGAGCACAAGGACCATCAAGCGATGGTGAGTTTCGTTTGGCAGTCCAAAGGGAAGGTCATCGCCTCCACGTCGATTACCACAAACATCGAGTCGGAGTACGAGGACTACAGCGTGTGGAACGTCGATGACGACGGCCGCTACGGCATACCCGACGTCGTCACCATCGCCCTCGACCGCGACGGCGCAGTAACCATCTACCTCGCCAAGAACGCCCCCGAAAGCGTAAACTGCTTCGCCCTGCACCAGGAAGGCAACACCCTCCGCCTCGTCAACTTCGACCAGTGGTACAGGTTTGTGGACCTTTAGGCGTTTTAAGCCATCCACGATAGGCCCGAAGCGCTGTGACGTAAGATCACCCTGGAATCAGAGTATAAAAGAAAGGTGAGAGCTGATGGCTTTTATGCCATCAGCTATTTTTCTGCGCGTTGCAGGGCGAGGCTTCTTGAGGCCTGTTGCATAATGACACAATTGCTGCTCGTTTATTCCGGTCTCGCGGGAAAGGGCCTTGCGCGTGATATAGTTGTCCGAATATCGCAGCTGCGCCCTCGTAGTCAGCACGAATTCAGGCGTCCAATCGCCCTGACATGCAACCGGGACATGCTCTCCGCGCGCTTTCATGCCTTCAACATGAAAGCGAATCGCATCAACGATAGCCGTCTCGACGTCTTCCAACGTCTTGCCGGTGGCGACACAAGCCAGGGCTTCATCCTGGGGAGCGGCGCCAAAATTATGGTCCATCCAATCAACATTGATAACAACCTTTGACATAATGTTCATTTATCTCTTTTCCAACCGGCTTGCTTCCAAATACTGTTCAATAGAAACTGACTCAAATCATCGCTCATCTTACCACTGACAGTAACGGTCCCCGGCTTGGCGTCATTAACGAACTGCCTGTGATCGCCTTTTGTCCTGTCCAACCTCCAGCCATCGGAAAGAAGGAGTTCGATGACTTGTTTTACCTTATAATTCTTCATTGTCAAGCAAGGCACCTCAAAGGTATAAAATTCTTTACTATTTACAAAATATTTTATGTTTATTCTCTACAACCGCACAAAGCGAGTCAGGTACGATATAACCTAACTCGCTTTGTAGACTCAAGGTACTACGGTGTGCAGACTTGTAGTACGCGAATATAGTAAAAACTACTGCAACATCAATATTTGCCCACCTGTTTTTTTGGGATGTTGAAAAGCGGCCACAGTCTGTAGGATCAAGGTGCTGATTTTCCGGTGCGGCCTGATACAGTTTCCCCTGCCCAGGATCCGAGTATTCTATGGCACATTTTTAACGCATCGCCTGTGATATCAAAACGTGTCAATCACTTCTCTAACTCGTGCATAATTCGAATAATGGACATTGCCCAAACTTCCTCCACTACCGTTTATAACATAATAGTATGAAGAAGTTTGGATGGCGCTGGTCCAATAAGTGCCGCTTAAGCGTGCACCGCCAAAGGACGTCAAAGAAGTATTTATCTCAGAAAAACGAGCACTTATCAATAATGCCTGTAATTCATTCGGGAGTTTTCCGGGATAATTAGCAGACGCTGCTGAATAAGTCATCGTATCAGATGAAGAGTCTTTCATGGCCAGAATAAAATGACAACCTTTATTTTCGATGGCCAAACCTTCCACATAATACCCCGAAGGAATCTCCTGCAATGAATTGACAAATTGTCTGTTGACACCGTCACTTATGGCAAGCGACAATCCTCGTTCCGGCAACATGCACTGCCAAGGACTACCTGACAAATTAGCTACCGAAACCACCTCTCTAACTCGTGCATAATCCGAATAATGGAGATTGCCCAAGCTTCCTCCGCTACCGTTTATAACATAATAGTATGAAGAAGTTTGGATGGCACTGGTCCAATAAGTACCGCTTAAGCTTACACCGCCAAAAGACATCAAAGCTGCGTTAATGTCAGTATATCTCGAACTGATAGTTATCCCCTGTTCCTTATTGGGCAAGTCGAAGAACGCGCTTGCAGCTGAGTAACTGACAGTGTTAGTTGTCGCATTTCCCAAAGAAATAATAAAGTCTCCCTGCGCAGACTTGACATATAAACCTTCAATAATAAAAGCACTTAGGTCGGCAGTTTTATACTGCTCAGCAGTCACAAAGAAACGCGCTCCCGATGGCAGAGAAATCGACAGGGACAAATCAATCGGAACGGAAGAGAAAGGACTATCCAAGACCATAACAATACAAGACGACTTAATGCCGTTTGATAAAGAGGCTTCTATAGTCGCCACTCCCACGCCGACTGCCGACAGCAGACCTTCGTCAGATATGGTCGCGACCATCGGCTCAGAACTTGACCATGAAACAGGGCTAATCGAAGCCTTTTCAGGAAGAAAGGTAGCTGTCAGCTTATATGTAGCACCCTTATACAAAGAAATCGACGTCTCATCCAAGATTAACGCCCCCGGTTCAATGTACTCAACGCTTACCTTACATGTTGCTGTTTGTTTTCCATCCTCGGTTGAAGCCGTTATATAAGTAACACCTTCTGACATGCCGGTGACAACACCTTTGGAATCAACCGTAGCGACAGAAGGAAGGCTGGAGGTCCATTTAAGTGTTGACGATGAAGCCGTCGATGGTGAAACCGTAGCCACCAGAGTCTTTTTGTGGCCAACTGAAATGGTAATGTCATCATTGTCCAGTTTGATTGACTTTACAACGTTTGGATCCACACTGGAGGAATACAAAGTAGTAATGAACTCTTTGACATACTTCTTAAGATCCGTCAATTTACCCTCAAGAGACTTGGACAAGTCAAGATTAAGAACCACCAGCGCAGAACTCAGTTTGACCTTGACAGACGCACCCTGCTTAGGAGTAAATTCGCTATTCCATTGCCAGGAATTGGACGATGTATACGACCACTGCAGAATGTTATCTTCATTGATTTCTGCACCGGTAGCGGTCTGTAAACCGTCAAAATCAAAAAAGACCTCGAATCCATCATAATCACTGATATGTACATTATCTCCAGCCCCAACACTGAATCCGCGATAAGTAATATCGCGCAATGACCAATTGCTCAGGTCAAATACGCCTTCAATATAGAGGCTCGACGCATCTGCCGTTTGTGTCTTAGGGTTCAGAGCATCAAGTGTGAGTCTGATTCTCTCTCCATCATCCGGCAGAGAGAAATGAACATGAATGCTCTGGACTTTGATTCTTTCGGACAGTTCTTTGGCTATACTTGAAAAAACAGCGCTGAGCGCAGAGAACTGGTTGTTGTCTATTTCATATACGTATTTATCTGAAGATGAAACAGGGGTAGATGCAATCTTGTTGAGATTCTTCCTGAATTCCGTAATGTTTGATTGGGCATCAGGACCCATTAACCCAATGGCATACGACTTGATGGGAAAGCCCGAAACTGTTTCAGTTGCAAGTCTATTATGCACTGCATCCAAATATGCATCCCTCGTGGTGTACAAATCTAGATGCTTGTTAATCGAACCTTGATCTAATCCATCAGTAAAAGTAATCAACGACACATTCGTTAAATCCGACGGGAGTGAAAGGCTCTGCATTGCAGTAATATCCTCATCACATGAATAGTATAGCAACGTTCCATTCAACTCAGTCAACTGCATATCATTAACTATCGAGTTATAAGCCTCCAGAGTCTCTTCAGACATAAACCGTACAGGATAATATTGATATAACCTGTCGAAAGTAGATAATCCGAAGTACAATCCACTCTCCTCTCCATTAATGGGATCCGGTGTAACAGGGACCGGCGTAACGGGATCTTCTACCGTTTCCCATGTTTCTACTCTGGCGTCCAGATTAGGTAATCTGACAAACGTAGAGCGCTTGACCGTATAAGTGTTTGGGAAAACATAAGTTCCTTCTTTGTCACCTGATGTCCTGAACGTCAGAGTAAAACCGGAAGAAAACTGAACGGGGGGAATAACTAAATAATAATCCTTCCCTGATTCAAACGTTGTCCCTTCGGTAGCTTTAAGAGTTATTTCGGTTGCTCCTCCGGTTAGTCTTTCTATGCTTGGATAAGAACCTTCAGGGAACACAACCCTGGCAGTACCGGAAAGCATTTCTCCATTATTGCCTTTTATTGACACAGATACTATATCGTCCCGGGACAAAATCAACTTGGCACCACCACAAACATTATAAAAAGGCAACTCAAGACCTTTAGCACGGGCAAGCGTCGGAAAGGTATTGTCCGCAAATGTTCCTGCAACCGCTTTCTGAACAGCCGGCAGCTTAATTGTAACAGATTCCCCGTCACAGCTGTTGTCTTCGGAATAGGGATATACACTCCAGAACCAGAACTCACCGCCGGAACTTTCAGGACTACCGGCAAAACTGTCAATAGTTCCTTTGAATTCCGCCAATTCAGAAACAGTCTTATTCTGAGCAATGAACATACTACCCCCCTTTTCGCCTTTAACAAAAAACAGACTCACCGCATCTCCCGGTTTCCACCATACTGCCCCATCTTCCTGTCTTTCGGTTTTTGTTTCGCAACAACGGCTCTCCACCGTGGCTGTAAAGGTAATTTCTTTGCCAGATGAAATATTAACTTCGTCTACTTCAAGCATTTGCGAGCAAGCAGCCATTGCAAGCGCGCATATTGACAACACTATTCTTTTCATACCTATTCTTTCCATAGCAAATTGCCAAATAAATCTTCCTCACCAGTCCCTTCTGAGCCACCGGCGCCTGGGCTCTGGCATATTAAAGAATCTGATAGAGACTCAATTGAAAAAGAATCCGGGCTGACATAGCTTTTGTTTTTTGTAGAAGCGAGCATAAGGAATAGCTCAGCAGTAGAAGTCAATTCTCTATAACTTACTCCGCTTTCCTTTTCTTTGAACTCATTCTCTCCCATGAAACGATTAAATTCTTTCGCCAGGCTCCAGAGCAACATTACTTTAAAACAAAAGTGTGGAGCCTACTTTCGCTTATTTTGTGGGAGGCTTCGCAGGGCCTTGACAGAAATAAACTACTGATAACACTCCACACTCGGCCTGATATGGAGTGTCGCTCCGAGAACCGAAGCAAACTGCATCATCAAAGCACGAGCGGAAATAGCTATTGTAATCCTTCTGTCGTTGAAACTGCGAATTTCCCACAAAGGACACGAAAACACTTTCGCAAATATGTTTGCCATCTTGCGATGACGAGCAATTCGCTAATATGTGCGCCATCTTTCAATGGCAAGCCAAATGTACAAACTATTATCGAAAAAAACACCGTTGCATTATTTTTTTTGTAAAACAAACATAGTTATTTGTCGTTTTGGTTTTCCCTAAGTGATTCAGGAATAAGCAGTCCCCTGAGATTATCTTTTGTCAAGATAGACGTCTCAACGATGGTAGCCACCTGTATAACAGAAAAGGGACTATTCAAAGAGACCTTCATCCATTTGAAACAATTGATGGGAAGCTACATATAAGGCCTTCCGCCTGGTCAACTTCGACCAGTGGTACAGGTTTGTCGACCTTTAACGTCAGGGCGCGCCGGAAAATCAGCACCTTGATCCTCGGGACCGTGGCCGCCCCCGGCCGCGTGAGGGGGAGGGGCCCGCGCCGAAAGGCGTGGGAGGGATGGATTTGGCAAAACGTCCAGTGGACGTTTTGCCAAATCCAGTCCTGAGGATCAAGGTGCTGATTTTCCGGTGCGGCCTGACGTTACTCCTCTTCCTCTCGGGGACCGGGGATCCAGTCGGAGGAGACGACGGAGAGTCCGGCGACGATGCCAAGACCGCCGGAAATGTTGCTGTACGTAAAGTTGGGAGGCGTGACGCCGAAGTTGGACAGCATATTGAAAGTGCTGAGGTACTGGGCCTTGGCGTAGTTGTAGAATTCGTCGGTCAGGCGGTAGATTTCCACCCGGTACTCGTGGTCGAATGACAGTACCATGTAGAAGGTAGGAGGCTCTTCCTCTTCGCCACCTTCTTCACCCTCTCCTTCTTCCTCTTCCGGCCACTCGAAATCCGGGGGCGTCTGGGGAATTTCGCCGCCGTTCAGGTCGAACATGCCCTCGAATGCGTCGAAAGAGTCGAAACTGTTGGCGTAGAAGGTGTAAGTGTCGCCGTCGAACTGCCTCTGCGACAGGAGCGTCATGGCGCTGCCGGAGAACAGCCCGGTATCCAGGAAGCCGTTCTGGTAGCCGACGCTGGTGTAATTGTCGAGGTCGAGGGAATTGAGGTCGGCGTACGATGCTATCTTGCCGGGCGTAAAACTTGACACGATCACGGTGGTGTCGGTCTGACAGTCGAACATGCTCTTGCCCTGGAGGGTGACGGTAGTGCTGCGCACGTAGGCCTTTATTCCGTAATACTCCCCTTCCTCCACCGGTTTGTCCAGTTTGACCACGACGCGCAGGACGGAATTGGTATCAACCGTTTCCTCAATCAGTTCTATGGACTTGAGGACAGGTTTCCGGGGGATGACGGTAGAAGAATGGACATCCGGCACGCCATTGCCTTTGACGGACAGCGCGACCTCCGAGCCGGGCTTGAGTTCCGGAAGCCCGGTGAGGCTCAGGGTGTGCATGTTCCAGGCCTCTTCGGAATTGAGTTCTTCCACCGCCGCCTTGACGCCGTCCACGGTGACGGTGACGTCAGACACGTTGAACGGACGCCTGCTCATGTCGGCCTTGCCGAACGCCGGGGAAGCATAACCTATCTTGATACCGTTCTGCGCGCCGCTGCAGGGCAGGTACTGCACGTAGATCGCAGGCTCCGAGACGTCGTCAAGTTTGAACGGAATCTCGCAGGACACCGCGGCAAGCGCAAGCAGGAGCAATATGTGGACGTACTTTTTCATATCAGAAACGGTAGCCGACGCTCAGTGTCGGAATGATGGGGACAAGACCGTAGGCCATACCTATGTATTCTCCGTTCTCGTCGTGGTCGAGCATCGCGAAGGAGGCGTTGAGATGGTTGTAGACGTTGTAGATGCTGATGTTGAAATCGAGGCTGCGGCCCTTGCCGAGCGGAGTCACTAAGTCGGCGCCCACGTCGAGCCTGTGGTAATCGGGCAGCTTGGAATTGTACGGCGCCTGGAAGAGCATATCGGTGTATGCGTGCTCCCCTATGGCTATGACGTGAGTGGGAAGGGTGATGCGGTTGCCGGAATGGTAATTCCAGTTGAAAAAGACGCTCAGGCCCTTCATCGGCCGCCAGGTGCCTACGAGGTTGACCTTGTGGCGGTTGTCGTAATGGTCGGGGAAGGGCACGGGATAGTAGGCGTCGAACTGCCTCCAGGACCAGCTGAGGGTGTAGAAGGCGGAGAAGTCGAACTTGGGGCTCTCGTAGGTGCCTTCGAATTCGAGACCATAGGACTTGCCGCTGCCGCTGGTGAAGGAGGTCTCCCAGTTGGTGATGGGAGGATAGAAGGCATTGGCGCCGTTGTACGTGAGCATGTTGTCCATCGTCTTGTACCAGCCTTCCAGGTTGATCTTGAAGGGCCCCGGAGTGAAGTAGAGGCCGCCAGCTATCTGGTCGGACATCATGGGACCGGCGCCGGAAGTGGAGGGCATCCAGCTGTTGGTTGGCAGTTCGATGTACATTGCCGACACCAGGTGAGAATACTGGCTCATGCGGGTGTATGACAGCTTGAAGCATCCCCAGTGCGTGAAGAGCCACTTGAGGGCCGCACGGGGCTCGGGATGCCACCAGGTGTGCTTGCCGGTTGTGAACATCGACATGCGCAGGCCGGCGTTGAGCGTAAAATTGTAAGTTATGAAGATTTCGTCTTCAAGGTACAGCGCCGGCTCGAAGGCGTTGTACGGCTCGCCGGTGGTTTTGGCATCCTCGTACGGGTCCATCCCGGGAATGATCCGCGTCTGCTCGTAGCTGCGGGAGACCTGGTAATGGTGATACGCCGCGGCCAGGCCGAAGCGGACGTGGTGGTAGTCGTTCGGGAGCCAGTCCCAATCGTACTTGATTCCGGCGTCGCCGACCGTGCAGACGTTGTGGTCGGACATGGTCATCCGCAGGGAGACGTCGCCTTCGGAGGTATCGACCTCGAAGCCGTAGCCGACATCGGACCCGCTGCGGCTGTAGTAGCCGAGCAGCTTGCTGCGGAGTTTCTTGCTGAAGTCGTAGTTCCAGCCCACGCTAGTGGCGAGGGTACCCCAGGTGGAGCCGACGTCGAGATTGAGGGCGCCGAGGTCCGTATTCTTGATGCCGGCGAACAGCTTGTCGCGGCCCCAATAGACGTTGGCGGCAATCTTGCTGCGGTCGGAGAACTTATGGGTGATGCGGCCGTTGAGGTCGGTCATGTTGTACGCGCCGTTCACGTTGGTATTCACTCCGTTCTTGGAATTGGCATACCACAGCGCCGGGGTGGTGATGACGTCGAGCCAGGAACGGCGCAGGCCCACGTTGAAGGACGTGGTGCCCTTGATGATGGGGCCCTCGGCCTGCAGGCGGCCGTCGATGAGGCCCAGAGACGCGTGCCCGTGGTACTCGTTCATGTCGCCCTCGGAGGTCTCCACATCGACCACGGAGGACAGCCTGCCGCCGTAACGCGCAGGGAAGCCGCTTTTGTAGAAGTCGAGATTGTCGACCACGTCGGCGTTGAAACTGGAGAACAGCCCGCCGAAGTGGGTGATGTTGTAGAGGGGTACGCCGTCGAGCAGGAAGAGGTTGTCGTTGCCGTCGCCGCCATGGACGTACAGGCCCGACATAAGTTCGTTGCCGGCGGCGACACCGGGCAGCATCTGGAGCTGCTTGATGATGTCGGGCGTGCCGAATACCGCTATGCCGCTGCGGAGTTTGTCGCCGTCGAGGCGCATGAGGCCCGTCTGGGTGGTGTTGCGCATCTTTTCCTTGACGGCGGTCACGCGGGCCGTCTCGAGGGTGTCGCGGCGCTCATACTCCTGCGCTGACGCATTTGCAGCCGTCGCAAGGACGGCTGCAAGCATCAGCAGTATGCGGCTCAGCTTCATTTATTTACCTGGAAGCGGACGTTGCCGGTTGCAAAATAATCGACAATCTGGCGGGCCGCTGCGAGTCCGGCGTTGACGTTGGCCTCGCTGGTCTGGGCGCCCATCTTCTTGGGCGTGGCGAAGACGCGCAGGCCGAACTTCTCCTGAAGGGCGGCGTAATTGTCGGGCATGACGTCGGTGACGTACTTGAGGTCGGGACGCTCCTCCAGGGCACGCATCAGGCCGTCCTCGTCGATGACCTCCTTGCGGGCGGTGTTGACGAGAGTGGCGCCCTTGGGCATACGGGTGATGAGGTCGTAACCGATGCTCTTGATGGTGGCGGGCAGAGCCGGAATGTGGATGGAGAGGTAATCGCTGCAGGCGTAGAGTTCTTCCACGGAGTGGACCGGGTCGGCTCCGCCGGCTATGATCTGCTCGTCGGAAAGGAACGGGTCGAGTGCGGAGACCTCCATGCCGAGGGCGCGGGCCTTGGCGCCGACCAGACGGCCGACGTTGCCGTATGCCTGAACGCCGAGGCGCTTGCCCTGGACCTCGGAACCGGTGGCGGGAGTGAACTGCGTGCGGGCCATGAAGATCATCATGGCGATGGCGAGTTCGGCCACGGCGTTGGAGTTCTGGCCCGGGGTGTTCATGACCACGACGCCGCGGGCGCTGGCGGCGGCGAGATCTACGTTGTCGTAGCCTGCGCCTGCACGGACGACTATCTTGAGTTTGGGAGCGGCGGCGATGACCTCTGCGGTAACCTTGTCGGAGCGGATTATCATGGCCTCTGCGTCCGCGACTGCGGCCACCAGGTCGGACTGTTCAGCGTATTTCTCGAATACGGTAACCTCGTGCCCTGCGGCCTCGAGGATATCCTTTATGCCTTTTACCGCGACGGCGGCGAAGGGCTTCTGGGTTGCTACCAATACTTTCATGCCGTATATTAAATGTGAAGTTTCTCGAATTCCTGCATGCATGCGACGAGGGCGTCGACGTCCTCCTGGGTGCAGGCGTTATAAAGGGATGCGCGGAAACCGCCCACGCTGCGGTGGCCCTTGAGGCCTGCCATGCCGCGGGACTTGGCGAAGGAGAGGAACTCATCCTGCAGGTCTTCGCGGCCCTCGGCCATCACGAAGCAGACGTTCATGATGGAACGGTCTTCCTTGTCTGCGGTGCCGCGGAAGAGGGAGTTGCGGTCGATCTCGGCATACAGGGTGGCGGCCTTCTTCTCGTCGATGGCGTGGATGGCGTCGATGCCGCCGATGCCCTTGAGCCACTTGAGGGTCTCGTTCATCACGAAGATGGAGAACACGGGAGGGGTGTTGAACATCGAGAGCTTGTCGATGTGGGTGCGGAGGTCGAGCATGGTGGGGATATAGCGGCTCACCTTGCCGAGGAGGTCTTTCTTGATGATATAGAACGCTACGCCGGCAGGGCCTGCATTCTTCTGGGCGCCGCCGTAGATCATGGCGTACTTGCTCACGTCGACCCTACGGCTGAGGATGTCGGAGGACATGTCGGCGATGAGGGGGACGGGGCTGTCGATATCATGCTTGATCTCGGTGCCGTAGATGGTGTTGTTGGTGGTGATGTGGAAGTAGTCGATGTCGGTGGGGATTTCGTAATCCTTGGGGACATAGCAGTAGTTGCGGTCCTTGGAGCAGGCGAGTGCGTATGCGTCGCCGAGGCCCTGGGCCTCCTTGAGAGCCTTGTGTGCCCAGACGCCGGTATCGAGATATGCGGCCTTCTTCTCCAGGAAGTTCATCGCGACATAGAGGAAACCGAGGCTTGCGCCGCCGCCGAGGAAGACGACCTCGTAATCATCGGGGATGCAGAGGAGTTCTTTCCAGAGGGAGCGGCATTCGTCCATTACGGCGTCCCATTCCTTGGTGCGGTGGGAGATGGAGATGAGGGAAATCCCGGTGCCCGCAAAATCCTTGAGGGCTTCGATTGAATTGTCGATTGCCACCTGGGGAAGCAGGCAGGGACCGGCATTGAAAACATGTACTTTGGCCATAGTGTATTAAATAAGGGTTGCAAAATTAGTCATTGTGGCGATTCTTTCCAAAAAATCTTCCTGCTGCGAGAGGCGCACCCGCACCTCCATGGTGCAGTCGGTGCCGAAGTCGCGGCTGCGCTGCGGGAGGTCGAGGTCCTTGACGAGTTTCATTACGGCAGGCATGGAATCGTAGCCGAAGCCGATGCGGTACCAGCTGCCGGCAATCTTTTCCGTTATCTGCGCCTGGGACAGGGCGTCTGCGGTTGCCTCCCTGTATGCCCGGATGAGTCCGGGCACGCCGAGCTTGATGCCGCCGAAGTAACGTACCACTATAACGAGAATGTCGCTCAGGCCGGCGGAGTCGATCTGTCCGAGGATGGGACGGCCGGCGCTGCCGGAAGGCTCACCGTCGTCGGAGGCGCGCCAGACGGTGCCGCCCAGGCCCAGCCGGTAGGCGCAGCAGTGATGGCGGGCGTCGTGGTACTCGTTACGGACGGAGGCAAGCAGGGCCTTGACCTCATCTTCCGTCTCCACGGGATAGGCAAGGGCGATGAAACGGCTGCCGAGTTCCTTGTACAAACCCTGCGAGCGCGCAGAAATGCTTTTATAAACATCCGACATTCCTCCCCAAATTTAGTCATTTATTTTGAGAAAATACCTATATTCGCAGCCGGTTAATTATTCGAGCTAGTTATGGTCTACACTTACAGGGTCACCCTCGACGGCATCAAAGGTTTCTTCCGAGTCTATAAAATCAGCGGAGACAACTCGTTATACACGTTTCACAAGCAGCTCAGGGCCGACCTGGAGTTCACGGTGGACCAGCCCATCCTCTTCAAGGCCTTCGACGCCGCCGGCAACGTAGCCGCCCGCTACGCCCTTACCGACATCGGCTTCGGCACGGTGGACGCCATATCAATAGAGAAGACGGTCAAGGACGGCATAGTGCGTTTCGTCTATTTCTACGACATCGCCGCCCGCAAGAGCGTCACCATCACCCTCGAGGCCGAGGAGCCCGGCACCGTCGCCGGCCCCACCCTGGAAGAATCCAAAGGCCCCATCCCCCTGGAGTTCGAGAACGGCTACGTAGCCTTCGAAGACCTCCCCCAGCAGCGCCGCGTCCTCCCCGGAGAAATACCCGACGGAGAAGATGACGACGATGACGAAGACGACGACGCCGACGAAGACGACGACAAAGAGGAAATCGTCTACGAAGAAGGGGAAGATTAATCCTTCTGCAGAATAGTCGCAAACAAAGGAAGAATCGTTGTATAATTCTCCCTGAGAAATTGTGTCCTTTGCGTGTCAATAACATAGAACACGCACACACAATGTACAACGATCAATCACGCTCAAAGTATTTCGCACCGCACTCGGAGGTGGTATATGCCGTCTCCGGGAACCTCTTTGCGGCATCCGACGCCGTCACCTACGACGGGAACGCCACTCTCGAGGACTATGAAGTCTTTGACCTCTGTGAGTAATAATCTTCCTTTATGAATAATCAGACAAAAAAACACTACAGCGCACCGGAGGTGAAAGTCCTCTTCATCCGAACCGACCAATTATGCACGGGTTCGCAGACCGAAACCGCGACCCGCGAGAATTATGATTCCCTTGACCTGTTCGAATAAAACATTCCAATCATGAGAAAAACTATATTTTTTGCATTGACTGCAATGGCAATCCTTTCGGTTGCCTGCGAAAAAGAGAATTTCGAGGAACAGCCTGTCCCTGCCGACTCCAATGTGGTTGTATTCACAGCCAACGTCCCCACCAAGACCGCCATCGACTCCAATGACGAGGTACGCAACCGCTTCTTCTTCCGGTGCCAGCACCACCTTCAGCGTCGAAGTCGGCGAAGGCATCACTGAGCTTTATGCCGTGTATCCCGCCTCTGCAGGCGGCAGCTACGACAGCGGCAACGTAAAGGTCCACTTCAACGGCTCCCGCACCGACGGATCCTTCGCCGCCAACGACATCTGCGTGGCCAAGGCCGTCAAGACCGGCGACACCTGGAGCACAACGCTGGCCTTCAAGAATGTAGCCTGCCTGCTCAAGGTCGGCGTTACCGCCAGCGACATCACCAAGATCCAGGTGATGGGCGGACGTGGACCCGCTGAGGCTCAAAACATTTCAGGTTATCTCCCTGTAAGTTTCGACGGAAGCGGTGACCCTGTATTTGGCACAGCAACTGATACGGGCGGAACAGTCAGCGTGACAGTTTCCGGCCCCGGCAACTACTATATTCCCGTTTTGCCTGACGTCGTCCTTTCCGACGGTTTCCGTATCGGCTACTTCAGAGGTGAAGAACAGCTCACTCCTTTCTTCTATGCCGGCTCGTTCACTACCGAACGCGGCAAGATCATAAAGCTCACCAATCTGGATGACAAAGCCGGCCAGTATTACGTCACTCCTTCCGGTGCCGGCTCAAAGGCTGGACAAAGCTGGTCTAATGCCATGGGTGTCACCGAATTCAAGGCCTTTGTAACCGACCAGGACAACCACTTCCTCCTTAAGGGCTCCACCTTCCATTTCTCGGCTGATGAGTTCTCCTTTGGCGACGATTACCTGGTATTGAATTACCCGGATCACGGCAATGTCGCTTTCACCTTGGAAGGCACCTTCAATTCTGAGTCAAGCATGACCACCTTCGTCGGCCGTACCGCCACTTCCGGCACTACCGCAGGCGTGCTCTGGCCGCAGAATAACTCATACATCACCGTCAAGAACGTCAAGTTTACGGGCACAAATGGTGCGTCCAATGCGTCTGCCATCCGTGTTAACAACAGTGCCAAGGAACTGAATCTGGACCACTGCATTTTCGATGGCAACCAGACTTCCGGAAACGGCAGCGGCATTTCCCTGTTCAACAGCGCCACCGTGAATATCAGTAACTGCGTATTCAAAAACGCGACCGGTGCCGGCGGAATCATCCATGTCAATCACGCCAGTGCGAAGGTGAATATTGTGGACTGCGAAGCCAGCAATATCACCAAAAATGCCATTTATGCACAGTCTTTCGACACATTCACATGTACGAGGGTAACGTTCAGCGATAATAATGATTCAGGCGAATACGGTGCGGCAGCATATATTTCCGGTGCCGGAACCATCACCTTCGACGACTGTGACTTTATCAGGAATCATTCCTCCGTCCAGGGCGGTGCCATTTGTATCAACGGAACCGATGTTACCACCACTTTCACGGACTGTGAGTTCATTGACAACGATTGCGACCAGAGAGGCGGCGCCGTCATGATTGAAAACGCCAATGACAATACTACCTTTACCGGCGGCAAGTTCCAGGGGAATAACGCTAACGGTGCCGACAATACGAAGGCGGCAGGTGCAGCCATTTATTCCTACGGATCATTCAGCTGTACAGATGTGCTCTTCAAGGAGAACTACAATTTTGTTGGAGAAAACACACAGTCTGGTGGCATCATCCGTATCCAGCAATCGGGAAAATTCGGTCACTTCGACGGCTGCGTGTTTGATGGGAACTATTCGAATAAACAGACTTCTTCGAATAATCCCTGCGCGGCTATAGTCAACTGCCGTATCGGTGACGTAAGCTATTATTTCAACGCTTGCGAATTCAAGGAGAATACATCAGGAACAGGTAATTCCACGGGGGTCTTTGGCGGTATAAGAGGCACAGTGTTCGCCACCCTGGCCGGCAGCACCTTTGCCTTCAACAACTGCTCCTTCCACGACAACTATGGCGGACGTAATTCCGACGATATTTCCTGGATCGGCATGGATAACGCGAGCAGCACCCTCATTCTAGCCAACACCACGATTGTAGGTGATAACTATCGTGCTCCCAGCGCCGGCGGTTTGAGGAAGAACAACTGGGGTGTCATCAAGTTCCAGAACACCGGCAATTACTATTTCCTCAACACCATCCTTTGCTCGCTTGATACGGTAGGCAACAGTTTCTGGGTTAACGGAGACATCAAGGTCGACGGAACTACAACTATATCAAACGGCGGTCCCAAACTCCCTGTTTATTGCTGGTACAGCAAAATCTCCAAGGAAGGAGACAACAGGACGAACTGGACGGAAGACACCGGCTCCGGTCACGACTATTATGCCACCTCTGCCAGCTTCGGCGGCTGGAGTGCTCCGATGATTTGGAACGGCACCCTCACCGGTACCAACAGCAATATGCTCGCTGCCACCGCCGATGTGAACGCTCAGATCCAGAGCGCCGACGCCGACTTCTACTCCTGGCTGAACTCCATCGGAGCCCTCGGCAAGGACATCAATGGCAACAATCGCGGCGCCACCTCCTGGCCCGGCTGCTACCAGAACTAATCCGACAGCCAATACCCTACTCAGCGGTCCGAGCGTTTCTGCCCGGACCGCTGATTTTTATATTTCAGGAATAATTAGGAGATTCTGTGAAAAATAAATATCTTGTGGACTACAAACCATACTTACCGAATACTTGCAAAAAAAAGAATAACCGTTATACCCGGATTCGGGATACCAGAATATATTCGCAGTGTTATGAGAACGCCACATACTTTTCTTGCTGCATTCCTGCTTTGCATCCTCGCAGCCTGCACCCCCAAGGTAATCCCAACCCCAGACAACAACGACCCGGACCAGATAACCGAGCCGGAGACACCGGAAGAGCCGGAGGAACCGGGAGTTCCCGAGGTCGTGGTGTCAAAAGGCGCCTACAAGCATGTCGTCATCATAGGAGCCGACGGTGCCGGAGCGTTCTTCAGGGACACCGATACGCCCCGGTGCGACGGGATTTTCGCCGGAGGGGCCACGACGTACACGTGCAGGGTCGGGATGCCCTCCATGAGTGCCCAGGGATGGGGCTCCATCCTCCATGGAGTCCTTCCTGAGTATCACGGACTCACCAACGATATCATCAAGAATACCCCTTATCCGGCGAACAGCCCGTATCCGTCCATTTTCAAGGTGGTAAGGAACGCCATGCCGGATGCACCACTGGCCTCCTTTGTCGAGTGGAACCCCATCAATGTCGGCATCGTCGAAAACGGTCTTGATGTTGTAAAAGGGACTGGCGCCGATGACGCCGAAGTAACCGGCAGGATCCTTGAATATCTGTCTGCCAACACCCCAGTGCTGATGTTCGTCCAGTTTTCATCTCCTGACGACATAGGCGAAACGTACGGTTTCGGCTCCGACATCTATCTGGCCACGATCAGTACGGTTGATGCGCTCATAGGAAGCATTTATGACAAGCTGAAAGCGAAAGGTATTCTTGACGACACCCTGTTCATCGTCACCGCAGACCACGGAGGAATCAACAAGGGCCACGGCGGGGACACCGATGTGGAAAGAAATGTATTCCTTGGGGTTGCGGGCAAGACCGTGGCAAGCAGTACCATCGTGGATGCCGAATCCCGTGACGTTGCCGCAATCGCCGCCTACGCACTTGGCCTGGAATGCCCCGGCACCTGGACCGGCCGCGTTCCCGCCGGCGTCTTCAAGGATGTCACCGAGGCCGCAGCACATAAAGATCCCGGCGCGGAATACCGGGGACATCAGACGGAGCCGACACCTGCCCTGAGCCAGATGCAGGCTCTGCTGTCCGGGCATAATGTGGTCGCATACCTACCGTTCGACGGCAATATCGGTGACGCCTGGGGCAATGTGACTACCACATCCTCCGGTACCCTTTCATACTCCGATGCGTACTACGGACAAGGAGTGGATCTGAATAACGGATACGTCACGCTGCAGGACGTGAAAGTCAGCACCGGTTCCTTCTCCGTAGCCTTCTGGCTGAAGGCTTCCCCGGTCACGCCGGAGAAGGCCGATCCTTCTCTGATTTCAAACAAGGACTGGCAGGAAGGAGTGCACAATGGTTTCATCCTGTCATACAGGGGTACCCGGGACATCAAGTTCAATGCGGGTGACGGCGGCAAGAACAGGATGGACTACGTCCGTCTCCTTCCGACCAATTACGACAGCGGCTGGATGCACGTTATCCTGACGGTGGACCGTCCCAACCGCAAGGTCCGCATATATTACGACTTCACCTTTGAAGGAGACGAAGCCGCAATCCCCTCGTCTCTTGCCAATACGTCCTTCGACTCGATGCCCCTCAACATCGGCCAGGACGGCACCGGCAAGCTGGACTACAAGCTTCCCGCCCGTATGGACGAGTTCATCATGACTTCCGACGTGCTGAGCGAAGCCGACGTCGCCGCACTCAAGGCTTATTACGATAAATAGTTTGTGCAGGAATAAAAAAGATTATCTTTGCAATAGTTGCAACCCGATAATGTATGAAACGTCGCGATTTTCTCAAGGGAGCGACCCTCCTTGCTGCCGGAGGAGCCCTGGCAGGCCCCCTGGCAGGCGCTGCAGAAATCATCTCCAGGCCCACTGATTCCGGTCCGGCTCCGGACGGGAACGGGATTGAGCCCATAAAGGGCCTGACCCCCATACGCCCTCTCGATCCGGAGGTCAGCCGCCCCATCAATGTCATAATCATCGGTTGCGGTAATCGTGGAAGGACTTACGCCGGCTACGCCAAAAAATTCCCTGCCGGGATGAAGGTAGTGGGAGTGTCGGACATCCTGGAGCACCGGGCAAAGTATCTCGGCGACCAGCACAATGTGCCAGACGATATGCGTTTCGGGCACTTCCGGGAAGTGTTTGCCAGCGGAAAGAAGCTTGCCGACGCGGTGGTCATCGCCACCCCGGACGACAGGCATTACGAGCCCTGTATGAAGGCGCTGGAACTCGGCTATGACGTACTCCTGGAAAAACCCGTCGCCCAGACTAAGAAGCAGTGTGAGAACATAAGGGAAATGGTTAAGAAAACCGGGCGTGTCGTGGCGCTCTGCCACGTCCTGCGCTATGCCCCCTACTTTATGGCAATGCGCGAGGTGGTAAAAAGCGGAGCCATCGGCGACGTGATTAACATCCAGCACATGGAACCGATCCAATATGCTCATATGGCCCATTCCTATGTGCGCGGTAACTGGCGCCGGGAAGATGAGACCACTCCCATCATCCTCGCCAAGTCCTGCCACGACCTGGACATTCTCCGCTGGATCATAGACAAACCCTGCAAATACATAGCCGCCGCCGGTAGCCTCAGTTTCTTCAAAGAAGAGAATGCACCTAAGGACGCTCCCAGGTACTGCACCGACGGCTGCCCTCACCAGAAAGAATGTCCCTACGACGCGGTGGAGATCTACACCCACCTCAAGCAGCACACCGGCGTCTTCGACCTCCATGGCAACAAGGATTCCGACTTCATCCTCAGCCGCCTCAAAGATCCCCGATACAACAGCTACGCCCGCTGCGTATTCCACTGCGACAACAACCAGCCGGACCACTACGTAGCCATCATGGACTTCGAAGACGGCATCACTGCATCCTTCTCAATGGACGCCTTCGCCCCCAGTGGCGGGCGCCGGACAAGGATAATGGGCACTATGGGCTACATCGAAGGAGACAGTAAATCATTCACGGTCACCGACTTCCTCACCAGGACCCCGAAGCTTTGGAACCACGAGGTTGCCGAAATCGGAGAATATGCCAAATCCGGCCACGGCGGCGGCGACTACCGTCTGGTACGCGACTGGCTCGAGGCTGTGGACCGCCACGATCCCGATCACCTTTCCAGCAACATTGACGTGGCCTTCGAAAGCCACTTGATGGGCTTTGCCGCCGAGCGTTCCCGCCGCAGCGGAAAGAAAGAAAAGATCAAGTAGAGTGGATAGCAAACGGCTTCTTTCAATAGACGCCCTCAGGGGGTTCGACATGATGTTCATAATGGGGTTCGCCTCCATTTTGAGCGCTACCTGCATGCTGTTCCCCGGCGGAGAAGAATGCTGGCTGGGCGTCCAGATGTCCCACGTGGCGTGGGACGGCCTGCGTCATCACGACACTATCTTCCCGCTGTTCCTGTTCATTTCCGGAATGACCTTCCCCTTCTCGCTCGCCGCAAGGAGGGCCAAAGGGGCGTCCAACAAGAGGATCTTCTGGAAAACGGTCCTCCGCGGACTTATCCTGTGCCTCCTGGGGCTTGTCTACAACAGGATATTCGAACTGAGCCCGAATTTCCGCATCCCGAGCGTGCTTGCACGCATCGGCCTGGCGTGGATGTTCGCCGCCTGGATCTATATGGCCTTCGGCTGGAAGTGGCGTGCGGTCATAGCGGCCGCAATACTGGTCGGATACAATCTGCTGCTGCTTATTCCCGCGCCGGATGCATCGGGAGCGGGCAGCCTGACACTTCAAGGCAATATCGTCGGATACGTCGACCGCAT
>CACZEU010000024.1 GCA_902780175.1 uncultured Bacteroidia bacterium | reverse complement strand
CATACCGCCTGCTGATTGCAGGAAGCGACGCATGCCATACAAGCCGTACAGTCACGCAATGAGGCCAATACTGGTTTTCGTGATTTCACAATCTGTCGAAATATGCACGGTAACGGGCGACAATGCTGTCGAGGGAAAGATTATCCCGGACGAACGCAGCCTGGTTCACCTTCAGGGATGAATGAACAGAAGCGTGATGCTCAATTACATATTGCATCTTGTCGGCAAGGGACACGGCGTCTCCGCTCTTGAAATACAAGCCGGTGACGCCTTCTTCCACGAATTCACGGAACTGAGGGATGTCGGACACTATCGGAGGGAGATTGTACTGGAACGCCACCGTAAGGGCACCGCTCTGTGCAATATCCTGATATGGCATGACGAAGTAATCGCTCCTGGCAAACAGGCCGGGGACGTCCTCGTTTGGTATGCGCCTGATGTCCAGCTCAAACACCTCGGGATGACGGACCAGTTTCGCGTAACGTGAGTCCCACTCCGGGCAGCTTCCTGCAATAAGCACCCGGAAATTCCTAAAGCCGCGTTCAAACAGCAGGCAGCCTGCCTCAATCAGCAAGTCCACGCGCTTGTAATCGCGGATAATGCCGAAATTGAGAAAGCGCACGATATCGTCATCCGCCTTCTCTCTTGTCCGGGGCTCGCCGAAGTCCTTCAGTGCAAGCGGCGCCTCGAGGACATTCTTGCCGCTGCAACGGCTGTCCAGGACCTCGTGCTGGCCCTTGCTGAATACCTGAATGTTCTTGAAAGACGCCAGGGCGAAACGCATACTCATCTCGGCGAGGCCGGATTTGGTGGCCCCTTTGGGCGTAGAAACGTTGTGGCAGGCCATGACGACCTTATCCGCAGGAAGCATAATCCTCAGCAACGGGAGCCCCCACGGCAGCATAAATCCGGACACATAGTAGATGTCGGGTTTGAAGGCCCTTGCCCTGCGTATGATTCCATAATCGGAGACAAGCATACGGGGGTCCCTGCGCCTGTGCTTTTCATCAACGAAAACGATCTCCAGATTGTCTCCCGCTTCCGGGATCTGCATCTTGACGAAGCCCCGGTAATCTATCCCGCAACTGTGGCTGATTATGATCTGCCAGTAGATACGGTAATGGTTCTTCAGCCTGGAGATGACAGGGAGATCAACGTCCAGGAAACAGTCTGCGGTTATCCAGGATATAGTTTTCATCGTCTTGCCATAAAAGACTTTACGCAGGCATACGCCAGGCTTTTCATATTCAGCCCATACTGTTTGAGCCTGAACAGCCACCAGAACAGACGGAGGAACGAGTGGCATCTGAGGTCGGCGGCGACGGTAAGTCCAAGTTTCTTGTCGAAATGATGAGGCAGTTGGCGAATAAGACACATACGGAACTTGCGGTCGAGATCTCCGTCAGGCTCGTCAGTGAGGAAAGCCTCATACCACCTGCGTTCTTCTGCAACAGCCTTAAGCTTCCAGTCCACGCTGCCGGTACTGCTGATTGTATCGGGGTTGATGCGATAACAGAAACAAGGCTTCTGGGTATTTGCTATGCCATCCTTCTTTGCGGCTGTCACGGCAGTTATGTCGTCCGAGCCCCAGGCCAGAGGGAGGAAGAAGAAACCGCCTGCATCCCGGAGCCTCTTTACATCATACAGGAAATCACCGACATATTGCTGCACGCGACCGTTCCACCTGTGCCAGATAAAGGAATAAACCGATTCATACTCACAGCGGGCGGCTGTTACATTGCAGAATTCGGAGTGTTCATCAATAATCTCGGTCCACGCATGATAGACGCCCAGTCCGGGATGCTTTTCGATAAGGGTTGCGTATTCCTGAAGGCAGTCGGGCATAAGCTTGTCATCGTCGCCCATGCATATCAGATACTCCCCTTTCGCATACCCAAGACACTTGTTCCAGTTATCCACCACATTTACCGCACCGCAGTTCCTGTCATTCTTGTAGTAACGGATCCGGGGGTCGGAATAACTTCCGACAATTGAGTCAAGATCACATGGCGAGGCATCATTGACTATAATCACCTCGAAATCGGTGTAAGTCTGCGCCAGGATACTGTCGATACATTCACGCAGATAAGTATCCTTATATGCCGGGACCGTTATGCTGAAATAGGGAGACATCTGAAACTATTTGAGCTGTTTGAGCAATTGACCTTTCTTGATGATGAACTGATATACGCAAATATACGCAGCGGCAAGCATCATCGAGACGATCATCTTCACCAATGCGCCGGCAGGAATGAAGGCACAGGCAAATATCATAGCCGCAAGGGGCAGATATACCAGTATGTTGACAAGCAGGCGCTTCAGAGGGAAACGGATGCTGACTTCCTTCGTCACCGCTATCTGGCTGAGAACAAGGATAACGCATTCAACCGCTATCCACACCAGGGAAGAGCCCGTCGAAGCAAGAGAAGGAACCAGCAGCACGTTGAGGGCGACGCCTATGACTGCGCCAATTATTGAGTTCCTGAGCATAGTTGTATCCTTTCCCAGAGGCAACAGCGTCTGGAGGACAAGGATCTGCTCGTATCCGACGATCAGGACAAGAGGCGAAATGATGATCATAGGCAATACCGCACCGGTAAACTCCGGTCCGGAAATGACCATCACGATATCGGAGGCCATAAGCGTCATCCACGCCACCACGGGGAGGGAGAAACCAAGCAGAAGCTCCACCGCGAGGGCGAAGTATGATTTGAACTTAGGCATATCCCCGGAAGCGACAAGCCCGGACATCCTGGGAAGCATGACGTTCGTAAAACCGGAAATGACCGCCATCACCAGATAATAAATCTTGGTCGCCGTACCGTAATATCCCACTTCGACATCATTTGTGACGAAACCGAGGAATGTCACGTTGAAGGTTGTGTACATCGACGTAAGTATGGAATACACACCCAGGGCAAGCAAGGACTTCAGTGTCTTTCCGAACTCGATACCCTTGAATGTCAGGCGCACCCTCGTACGGGCAAATACAAGGTTGACGACGGCATTTACGACGACGGTGAGACACCCTAAAAGGAAATACACCCAGACATCATCCCTCGTGCGGACCAGGGTGAACACAGCGGCCACATAGACAAGTTTGATGATTATCGAGCGTATCGTGATGTAACTGAATTCCTCGATGCCTCTGAAAAACCATTCGACCAGGAAACAGTTGAACACCAGTTTGAAAGCTCCTATATACATCAACTCCATATGCTCCGAAAGCTGCGGAACGGTCATGGTGGATATGACCAGGATCAGCAGCATCAATCCGGTAAGGGCAAGATTTACGATGAGCAGATTGGAAAAAGTCCTGGCCAGCGCCTCCGGATTGTCTTTGTTCCTGGATATCTCACGAACACCAAGAGTATTGATTCCCAAAGATGAGAACAGGATGAAATAATTGATGACGCTGTCCACGAAATTATAGGCGCCGATACCGGTTACGCCAAGGACCCTCGAGACATAGGGATATGTCAGGAACGGGAATACATAATTCGCCAGAACCAGCAGTATGCTGTAGAATATGTTATTCTTAAGACTTGGCATACATCATCATCTTCTTTCTCGCCTTGACGAAGCGGTCGCGAAGGGTCAGGTTGGCGACGACGTAACCCAGGATGTAATATGTCGGTACGGCGCTGAGAAGCTCGCCGGTCATAAAACTGAACAGCATATAGACAACCCAGGCGGTCAGTCCAAGTGCGTATATCAGCCTTCCGAGCCTTCTGTGGCGGATGATGAAAAAGACGATAAGTAGCATCATGGCCATAAACAGCACAAAACCGACGATTCCCCTTTCCAGAAGCAGATTGAGATGGATACCCTCTAATCCAGCCAGGTCGTAGTCAACCGCCAGGTTGGCGCCTTCGCCCCATCCAAGATCCAGTTCGAAGAAATGAACGCCCATACCAAACAAAGGACTCTCTGCAAGATACTTGGCAACGGTGGCCAGTTGCCTGAGGCGCATCGTGAAAGTACTGCCGTCGCTGATGGCGTACGGGTCGAACATAGACACGAGCGACAGGAACATCTTCCTCGCAAACGGTACCGTAGCTACGGCGAATGCTCCAAGGAGAAAGGCACCGGCAAGTACAAGCAGCTTGACTTTGCGCGACCTCTGTATAGCTAAGAAATATACCAGCGCGCCTATCAGGTAGCAGAAAAGAACCGTACGACAGTTGCAGATCAGCACGCCGAAAAGGCAGCAGACCTGAGCGGCAGCCATGATGGAAAGATTCTCCATCTTCTGCATATAGCCGTATATGTGCAGAAGTGCTACAAGAAGGCACATATAGCCATAGTCAAACGGAAGATTGAACGTGGACTGCACACGGAACCTGGTCATGTCCGAGAAGTCGGACGCCTCCTCCAATAAGGCCTCGACATAGAAGGAAGAGCCGGCAAAATAGTTAATGATGCCGACTACAGTCATAATGATAAGAGGGATGAACGTTGCGTTCAGAAGCGGAGACAAAGACCTGGTTTTCCGAAGTGCCATAAAGCCGTACACTATGGCCAGGGACCTTGTAAGAAGCTCGGTCAGTCCGAAAAAGCCCATCTCGGCGACGCTGCGCAGGTGGGGGCTGGTTATGACGCAGATTACAAATGAGGCGAGTGCCATCAGCACATACGCAAACATAACCGATTTACGTATGCGCCTGAAATGAAGACCTATACTTCCAGCCTCGGAAAGGAGGAATCCCAGGCTGATCACCGTCTTGGCACTGATTCCCTTGAATGGAAGGATCAACGGAGACAACAGCATTGCCGCCACAAACATTATGGCCAGCTTATATTCCCTGCGGACAAAGAACATAAGCACCACGCACAGCAGCGTCAATGCTATCGCTATTGCCTTCATTCAGACTTGCGTCTTTCCTTGAGAAGAATCCAGGCGACACTTGCAGCAGCTCCGAGGAGGAACCACAGTATGGCCAGTTTTACGCGGGAAGGTGAGCCGATGTGAGGCGCAACACCGGGTTGGATAATCACCAGGACCGGTGACTCCTGCTGGACTTTGGCTTCAGCCGACAACAGGTTCTGGGCGGTCTGGTTGTACATCTGATACCTTAGCTGGGCCTCGTTCTGCAACTGTTGCTCATATATCCTGGCACTGCGGGTCATTACACCCTGGTGTGAGTCAGCATATATCGAATATGCCCTTTGGGCGGCAAGATACTCTTTACGCACCCGATCCATCACAGTCTTGTAGTAATCTACATTCTCCCGGGCCTTTTCCGTCCTGTATGACACGACGAATTCCTTAAGATGATCGATCAGAAGGTTGGCCAGCTGAGCCGATATTACCGGATCCTGCATCTTGACCTTGATGGAGAGGACATAGGTCTTTTTCTCGACCGTAGCGGAAATGTTCTTGCTCAATGCCTTGATAACCCTCTCCTGCTGCTTGGTAAGCCTCAGGGAGTCGACGTTCTCGTGGCCTTCCGCATCATCCGGATCTTCCTTTTCCGAGAAAAGGCCTTTGACGCCTTCTATCGCCATCCTGGGCAGCCCCATGACATGCACCCACCAAGGGTGCTTGTTGTAGGTGATCATATAGTCATACAGGTCGGTATGGACGAGCGAATCCCTTGTTTCCACCGTGACGGGCATATCAAACAGCGAAATGTACATATTCGTGGATTTGATAACCTCGGGATATAGATCCGGGTGCATGGCGTCGGTCAGGGCAAGCGAGTTCATGTTGACACCCGCCAGGCTGGCGAGGGAATTGAGACCGCTGCCCAAAGTTGACCTCGTGGCAAGCTCGGGCGCGACAACCGCCTTTGTGGTATATGTCCTGGGGGTGCTGAGACCTATGACGACGCCGATGACGCCACCGGCGAGAGCCCACAGCAAGATGGTCTTCCACTTCTTCAGCAAGAGGCGGACATACGGCATGATATCGACATGCTGCTCGCGGCCTCCGTCGAGGTCGTCGAATTCTTCGAATTCTTCAAAATCTCTCATAACTACTTGCTTTTAAACAGGTTGACGATAGTGGCAACCATAGTGGTAATGGAAGCCGCCGACGTACCGATACTCAGCCACTCGCCGGTGGTCAGCTTGTCCTTTTCGTTCCTGGCCGGCACTACGATTTCGCATCCCGGCTCCAGTTTGGCCCAGGAGCCGACGGCTACCGTTCCATTCATATAGACCACGTAGGTTTTGGCGCGGCGGGCCTTGTTGCTGTAACCGCCTGCCTGGTTGACGTAGTAGCGGACAGGCTTGCCGGAAATGTAATGCACGGTATTGGGATAGAGGACTTCGCCCTGGATACGCACAGTGGTTGCCGCTTCGGGAACGATGAGTTCGTCGCCATCACGGAGTATCATGTCGTAGTCGGAACCGGGATTGGCGAGTGCCTTGTCGAGTTCCAGACCGACGGTATAAACCTCGGAGACCTTGAGCTTGTTGATACTAAGGGAGTCGCTGCTGTCGGCCGTCTGGGTGACCATACGGGCCATTGCTATGCGCACGTTTCGCTCGTACTGGTTGATCTTGCGCTTGAGCATTGCGCCGTGGATGTTGCCGTTGGGTGTGGCGCCGCCGGCGCGCTTGATAAGGTCGGATACACGTTCGTTGTTTGTCACGAGGGTGTACTGTCCGGGGAATGTGACCTCGCCAGTGACGGTGACGTTACGCTGTTCGATGTAGGTAGGACTGCGGCGTACGGAAACCACGTCGTTCGGCATAAGTTTGAATCCGCCGGCTCCGTCCTCGATGAGGCCGTCCTTGATCGACATCTCGAACACTTCGGCAAGGGTTGCATCGGCCTCGGTGCTGGAGGGATTGTCGATTCGGCGGGAGATGTCTACCTTGGCCGTCGATGCACCCTCGGCAAGGCCGCCTGCAAGCAGGATCACGTCCTCCACCGTAGTATCTTCGGCATACTGGTATTTGCCGGGGTTCATCACGTATCCGGTAACGGTAATGTCGCCCTTGGGCTCAAGTTCGTTGATGTTGGAGACGATGACGATATCTCCCCTCTGAAGGAGTATGTCTGATACGGTACCCTCCAGGATGCCTTTGAGGGGTACGGCTACAAGCTGCATCGAGCGGTCGGGCTTCTCGCGGATGATCTGCGCGCGGCCGAGGAATGCATCCTCCATGACGCCGCCGGCGTGCTGCACAAGCTGGCCGACGGTGAGGATGTCGCCGCCGATTTCGAACTTGCCGGGACGGTACACGGCTCCCTTTATTTCAACGCGGTTGGTGAATACTTCCACCTCGCTGCCGCTGATGAGGACCGCATCGCCGTCGCGCAGGCCGAAGGAGTCGAACTTGTCCGCCTTGACGGTGAACATGCTGTTGGTCTGGCCGTTGTTGCGCTCCACGCCGACCTCCTCGCCCCAGGCGTTGCCGGCGAAACCTCCCGCATACTGGATGAGTTTGCCAATGGGTTCGCCGTCCCTCATTTCATAATACATCGGCCTCTTGATGGCGCCGGTGATGCTGACGAGGGCGTCGTACGCGGGAACTATGATGACGTCGCCCTCCTTGAGGGGAACGTTGAGTTCGGTCTTGCCGTCAAACAGATACTCGTAGATATCGACGATGGCGAGGGTGTCGCCGCCGCGGACGATCTTGACGTTGCGCAGGGAACCTACCTCGGTGATGCCGCCCGCCCTGTACAGCGCGTTGAACAGCGTCGTGAAGGACGACAGACGGAAGGATCCGGGAGTGTTGACCTCGCCGAGTATGTTGACCTGGATAGAACGGATATCGCCGAGAACGACGCTCATCTGGGAGCCGCCGGTGCGGAGCGAAGAGTAAATCTTGCTCAGGGAGCTCTTCAGTTTGCCTCCCGCTTGCTTGATGGTGAGGCCTGTGAGCGTAACGGGGCCGACCTGAGGGATGTTGATACGTCCTTCGGGGCTTATCTTCTGGGTGATGTTTGCCTCGCTGACGCCCCAGATGTCGATTATGACCTCATCGCCGGGGCCGAGGACATAATCTTCGGGAGTGGCTACGTTGAGGTTGGGCTCGAAGGACATGGTTCTGGTGGAGGTGAACATATTGTGGCCGAAGATGATCTTTTTGCCTTCCTCGTCCAGCAGGGGGTTGACGTCTTCCTCAGGAGCCTCGACAAGTTCGGTCCCCTCGGCCTCGGCGGTCATCTTCTTTATCTTCTTGGTAACGGAGCCGTCGGAAGCGTTCATGTCCTGCTGAAAACCGTCACCGTCGTCATCCTTGGCCGAATTGATACGCTCCTTGGTAGTGGTACCGAGCTTGTTGGACGGGAGAACATTGGTGTCGGCTACGTTGAGACTGCCGCTCTTGTAGGCCTTGAAAAGCCTCTGCAGCTGGGACGTGGTAACGCCCTTTGCAAGCAGCTCAGTGCCTATCTGGCGCTCCGATTTGCCCTGCGACATACCCTCGGTGATGTAGGTGACTATCTGCTCATCTGACATCTGGGCATAGGCTGACAGCGCGCCCAGAGTAAGGAACGCTACCAGCAGTAAAAAGATTCTTTTACGCATATCGTTTGAGTTTTTGTTACGACTTCGTCCCCGCCAGTCACATCCTTGGATGCGGGCGTGAAGGCCTTTGCAGGCCGGCTCGTCCCTGGCCCTTACGGGATGAGGGCGAGGAGCTTTTTGTGAACCTCTGCTTCGAGCAGATGTTCGAGCGAACGCAGACGGTGAAGGTCCGTGCCGCTGTATTCGTACATCCCGGCCTGCAGGAGTTTTTCCGCCTTGGCCTTGACCTCGGGCCCGTAGGCGCCGATGAGGGATGTGATATTCAGTTGGAATTCTATGTCGGCCGCCTTGAGTTCCTTGTAGCGGGACATATCCATGTACATATACCGCTCCGGGTGCGCCAAAAGCGGATACCAGCCCTTGGACTTGATGCGCGAGAGGATGCCGTCCATGTCATACGGAGGGTTGAAATAGGACGTTTCCACCAGGAGGCGCTTGTCGGGCAGGGGCAGCAGGTCGCCGGCCTCCAGACGCTCGTCGAACAGTGGGTCCATCATGTTCTCGGAGGCAAGATGGAGGCCCAGGCGGCCGGTATAGGCCACCTGAAGGTCGGTGAAACGCTGGCGGAGGGCTGCAGTCGTATTGGGAATGTCTTCCATTACGTGGGGCGTGAGCCACACTTCCTTGAAGCCGACTTTCTCATATAGCGACAGGGCAGCAAGGGAATCTTCCATCGTCTTGAAACCGTCGTCTACGCCGGGAAGGATATGACAATGCCAGTCGGTCCTTCCCTCAAGAAGGCCGTAGGCTGACACTTTGACGCTGCGGTTGAACAAACCCATATAGAAGGCAAATATAAAGAATAAATTCTTTATTTCCTAACGGAAGCCCTTGAGACGCTGGCGGAGGGAACCGTCCATGGCCATCTTCATCATCTTGCGGGTCTGCTCGAACTGCTTGATGAGTTTGTTGACGTCGGCAAGCGAGGTACCGGAGCCGCGGGCAATACGCTGGCGGCGGGAGCCGTTGAGGCACTCGGGATGCTCTTTTTCGTATGGAGTCATACTCAGTATGATGGCCTCGGTAGGCTTGAAGGCGTCCTCGGGGATGTCGACATCCTTGAGGGCCCTGTCCATACCGGGAAGCATGCCTGCGAGATCCTTGACGTTACCCATCTTCTGGACCTGCTTGAGCTGGGAATAGAAATCGTTGATGGTAAACTGGTTGCGGGCTATCTTCTTATGCAGTTCGCGAGCCTGTTTCTCGTCGTACTGCTCCTGTGCCTTCTCCACGAGGGAGACCACATCGCCCATGCCCAGGATCCTGTCTGCGACGCGGGCGGGATAGAAGATATCCAGGGCCTCCATCTTTTCACCGGTGCTCACGAACTTGATGGGCTTGCCGGTGACGGCCTTGATGGAAAGGGCCGCACCGCCGCGGGTGTCGCCGTCCATCTTGGTGAGGACCACGCCGTCGTAGTCGATGGCCTCGTTGAACGCCCTGGCGCTTTCTACTGCGTCCTGGCCGGTCATTGCATCGACCACGAAAAGGGACTCGTCGGGACGGAGGGCGTCGTGGAGGGTGCGGATCTCGTTCATCAGTTCCTCATCCACCACAAGACGGCCTGCGGTATCGACTATCACTACGTTGTATCCATCGGTACGGGCCTTGGAAACGGCATTGCGGGCGACCTTGACGGGGTCCTTCTCCCCTTCTTCGCTGTAAACGGGCACGCCGACCTGACCGCCCAGGGTCTTGAGCTGCTCGATGGCGGCCGGGCGGAAAGTATCGCATGCGGCCAGGAGCACCTTGCGGCCTTTCTTGCTTTTGAGATGGAGCGCAAGCTTGCCGGAAAGGGTGGTTTTACCGGAACCGTTGAGACCGGCAACCAGGATGACGGAAGGCGTATTCCGGAGATTGAGCTCCACATGCTCGGAGCCCATGAAATCGGCAAGTTCGTCGTGGACGATCTTGACCATCATCTGCTGGGGCTTGACGGCTGTAAGCACGTCGGAGCCCAGCGCCTTCTGCTTGACCCTGTCGCAGAACTCCTTGGCCACCTTGTAGCTGACGTCGGCGTCCAGCAGGGCGCGACGGATATCCTTAAGGGTTTCGGAAATATTTATTTCAGTTATCTTACCTTCGCCCTTCAGAATCTTGAAGGACCTTTCCAAACGCTCCGATAGATTGTCGAACATTGCACTACATAATTATTAACCTACAAATTTAATAAAAAAAATAATTATGAAACTTGAATTGCATGACCGAATAGCACTGTTTTTCACCCGCAAGGCCAGACTCGGCAGAATGTTCAAACGCCGAGGTGGCATCTCCGGACAAACCTCTGCCACCATCCGCAGATGGATAGTGTCGATGGGATGGACGGAAGACGCCTCGCTGCAGGAGGTCGCCGACTCGCTCGGGCTTTACAAAGAAGATTTTTCACTGTTTTTCCGCCGCGTGTACGGAAAGAACTTTCTCCAGTGGCGTAAGGAGATCAGGATTGACGAAGCCAAACGCCTGCTGGTCAAGGACAAAACAATTCCCACCGCCATCATAGGTGAGGAGGTGGGAATCAGCGACAAGAGCAACTTCAAGCGTCAGTTCCGCGAAATCACGGGCTGCACGCCGGCGCAGTGGCGCTCAAAACATTAAGGACATATCCTTAACAAGCAATGGTGCTGCGACAGTCTGAGGGACGAATTCCCAGGAGCCGAGGAAGGAACGGTCGGAAATCAGAGAGGGGTCCACCACTCCGTGTTCCTTGATGAAACCGTATACGAATTCCCTGATTTCAGGATACTTGGCAACCACCCTGCCGGGAATTTCCTCACGGGGAATGCCTGCGCCGCTGGTAAGCAGCGCTCCCCCGCCGTTGGCACGGTAAGAAGTCATGGCAACCTTGTAACGGCCTTCGGGGTCGAATGGCCTGCCGTCGGCAAGGGACAGGATGCACACACGGCTGCCGAAGGGCTTGGTGACGTCCACGGTATAATTGATTCCGGCTGCGGCGTCGAAGTTGTAAGAACGTTCCACGAACGACCATCTGACGGCACCGGTACGGGCGTCGGAACCTTCCCTGATGTTCAGGATGTGGTCCCCGGGAGTCACTATCCATCTGTTGTATGAAAACTCAAGGAGATTCCGGATCTCGCGCCCCGTAAGTTCAAGCACGAACAGCTGGTTCTCGAACGGATAAATCTTGAACATGTCGTTGAATACGACGTCTCCGGCCTTGACCACGCTGTTAAACGACAGGGGTGCGGCAAGAGAGATGTCCGCCCCGCCGGCCTTCATCTGGACCGTCTGCAGGAAGTCAATATAGCTGCACATTCCAGCGTAGGCCTCGCGGCTCAGGAGGGGCATAGTCAGCGTACCGACCTTGGTGATGGTGAAATCCCGTACCACCTGCCAGTCACGGTCGAAGGCGGCGACCATAGCCTCGTCCACGCGCCGGCGGTCCATACGGACGGTTTCAGCAGTACGTTCGACCACCTTGCGGCACTTGAACCTGAGCACGGCGTGACCGACGTTGGCGCTGCGTGCCCCTCCGTTGACAAGCACACATTCAGGCCTTGTAAAGCAGGCCGGATTGTGGTCGTGGGCGCACACCAGTACATCTACGCCGCGGAGGGTCTTGAAGAGGTCAAGTCCCTGGTTTTCAAGGACCGATCCGTCCCCTTTCCCGGTGCCGGAATGGACCAGTACAATGACGGCATCCGGCCTGATCTGCGCGCGCAGTCTGTCAACCCGCTGCTGCACAAGCGGAATCAGGTTTTCGAAACGCATTCCGCTGTAGACGTCCTCGGCAAGCCATTCGTCCATATTGGGATTGTCGTATCCCATCACGAGGATCTTGCGGCCGGCCTTGCGCAGGACAGTGTACTCCTGGAAATAACTGCCGCCGTCGGGCTTGATGGCGTTGCCTGCCAGCCAGGGTATCCCGGCATTCTGCATTTCGGTTGCAATGCGGTCATAAACGGCGTGGCCGGTCTCTATGTCATGATTGCCGAGGGTGCAGGCGTCGTAGCCCATATAACTCACAAGACGCGGCATAATATGGGGCTCGCCGGTGGCCACATAGTTGAAATAATACGAAGCGTTGTCTCCCTGGATGAAGTCGCCGCAGTCGAGCAGGATGACGTTGTCCTTGCCTACCGCTGCACGGAGGCTGTCCACATAATGCTTGACGCTCATCAGACTGTTACGTCCGGGCTGGCCGTCAATGTACGAACGGTTGAAATAAGTTCCGTGGACGTCTCCGGTTGTAACGATATGCAACTCGCCGGGGCGCGCCGCCGCAGGAATCAGCACGGCGGAGAGGATCAGGGAAAAAATAACTCTTTTCATCACAGGTTTATACCGGGTTTCTTATGTTTCTTGGGGGCCTTGGGCTGAGGTCTGAGGGGCTCCAGGTCAACGCGAAGGCCGATACGCTGGTCACACCCTCTGAAGAACCCGGCGCCAAGGGCTGGGGCGGGCTGGCCGAAGTGAACGGTAACGGCCACATCGAGGCTGAGCCACCGGGCGATGCGGGGCTGGTATGAGACGGTAAGCCAATCAGCCCATGAGGGAGTGCCGCGAAGGGTCTTGAAGCCGGCGGCGGCAGGATACAGGTCGCGTCCGTAAGGGATTCCCGCGAACGACCAGCCGTAGAAGGGCATGAGGTCATCCCCCCAGTAGAAGCGGTTGGCGACGGTGACATCCCATTTGCCAGCACTCTGACTGCTCCAGAGGCCCATAGGGAACACGGGACCCCAGCCGGACTTGCGGTCAAGCTGATAGGTGAATATGCCGCCGAGCTCCAGCCTGACGCTGTCGAGCCAGGTAAACGGCTCCCAGATGATACGGGGATTGAACAAGTCGCTGTCGACCACGTTGTTGCTGGTGGGCGACTTGGAAAAATGATATATCGAAGCAGTCCAGCCGAGGGAGAAATCCCCGGCGAAGCGCCACTGGCCGTCGGAGATGATACGGAACCGCTCGCGCCGCAGGGGGGAGAACGCATCTCCTACCATCCCCTGCCAGTCCAGGGCAATCTCGGCCCGCAGACGCCTGTCTACGGAATACTTGACCAGTACGCCCTCCAGGTTTGGGTCGAGCCAGGCATACTCGCTGTCGAAAACCGGCCCGTAATAACCGGTACCGCTGCAGAAACGGCGCGGAAAACACCCGGCATAAGCTTCCAGCCTGCGGCCCTCCTGGAACAGTGCCTCGACGTTGTAGTACAAAATAATCTCCCGGAACAGGCCGAGGTTCTCCACGTCCTCCCCCATCTGTTTGAATACGTCCACGCCGATACGGAGACGATGGAAAACCGACGGAGTCTGCCGGACGAGAAGGCCCGCCTCTGGCGTAAGCCGCACACCGTGAAGGGTATGGGAATACTGATACGGATAGAACGACTCCTCGCCCACGGTATAGCGGCACTGCCCATGCTCGTAATTGTTGAAGAGGTAGTCGAAGCCGACGTTGTAATCGAACTCCTGGGCCCTCGCAAGCAGACTTGCAAGAAGCAGGAATACGACAGTGGCGATTTTTTTCATATCTTCGCAAAAATAACAATTTCGACCGATTTATGAAATTCTTTACCCGGATTAATATCGAGCCGCCGAAAGACCGCCTTTCACTGTCGGACCGCATAATGATTCTCGGCAGCTGCTTTGCCGATTCCGCGGGATCGAGGATGACAGCCGCAGGGTTCAACGTCTGCACCAATCCATTCGGCACCCTGTATAACCCGGCATCCCTCCTGGAAGCCGTACGCCTGCTCGATTCCGACACCCTTTTCGGTCCCTCCGACTGCGTCTGGATGGGCGCCGGAACAGGACGTGTCTGCTCGTTCCGGCACCATACTTCCTTCGCCCGTCAGACCCCTGAAGAATTCCTTCAGAACGCCAATGACAAACTGCTGCAAGCCAGAGAATTCTGGAAAGACTGCAACAAGCTGATAATAACCCTCGGAACCGCCTTCGCCTGGTACCACGACGGCACTGTAGTCTCCAACTGCCTCAAGCTCCCGGCAGCAGAATTCACCCGCCGTATGCTGAGCGTAGAAGAATGCGCAGGATGCCTCGGAGCAATTGCTTCTTCGCACCCCGAAAAGCAACTCATCCTTACAGTCTCCCCCATCCGCCACCTGGGCGACGGCGCCCATTCCAACACCCTCAGCAAAGCCACCCTGCAGCTTGCCGCAGACCGGACCGAAGGCGCATATTACTTCCCCGCCTACGAACTCCTCCTCGACGAACTCCGCGACTACCGCTTCTACGCCGACGACCTTGTCCACCCCTCCTCATCCGCCTTCGAATACATCTGGGAGCGCTTCCTCGAATCCTGCATCGCCCCCTCCGACCTCGACCGCATAGCCGCCAACGAAAAAGCGGCACGCGCTGCAAATCACCGACCTAACCTGATATAGACGCAAAGTAGCGAAATGCAGCTCCGGGAGATGTCCGGGCCGGGCTTTTGAGGATTGGACCAGGCGAAGTCCGCGGAGCCAGCGGTGCGTCAGCACGGCGTCGTGTGTTTACGACCGTCGCGTCAGCGGGACGGGAGGATTAGACGCCGAGCTAGCGGAGCGGCACTGAGCCCCAATCCGAGACAGTCCGGCCCGGACATTTCCCGGAGCGCAATGGAGCGGTAATGCGTAAGGAGCGCCAATAAAAAAGAGAGGCTCCAAAAGAACCTCTCTCTCAATCACATAAGAGAATTACTACTCTTCAGGCTTCATGGTGGTATAGACGTTGGTGACGTCTTCGTCGTCTTCAAGGAGACCGGTGAGCTTGTCGAGCGTGGCGCGCTGCTCGGCGGTAACGTCCTTGAGGTCGACGTTGGGGATCTGCTCGAAGCCGCCGGAAATCAGTTCGAAACCGTTTTCCTCGATGTACTTCTGGATGGAACCATAGGAAGTGGGATCTCCGTACATGACGATGACCTTGGTCTCGTTGTCGTCCTTGTCGACCTCCACCTGCTCGAAAAGCTCGTCCACGCCATAGTCGATGAGCTCGAGCTCAAGCTCCTCGAGATCGACGCCCTCCTTCTCCTTTACGCGGAAGGTGCACTTGCGGTCGAACATGAAGGAAACGCTGCCGCTGGTACCGAGGGAACCGCCGCACTTGTTGAAATAACTGCGGACGTTGGCTACGGTGCGGGTATTGTTGTCTGTGGCGGCCTCTACAAGGTAAGCGATACCGAAAGGACCGAAACCTTCGTAGATGATCTCCTTGAAGTCGCCCTGCTTGCTCTCGGTGGCCTTCTTGATGGCGCGCTCGATATTTTCCTTGGGCATCTGCTCGGCACGGGCCTCGGCCATGAGGGCGCGGAGGCGCGGGTTGCCGGTGACGTCGGGACCGCCCTGCTTGACGGCGATGGTGATTTCCTTACCAAGCTTGGTGAAGGTGCGGGCCATGTGGCCCCAGCGCTTGAGTTTACGTTCCTTGCGGAACTCGAATGCACGTCCCATATTACTTGACCCTGCTTATGTATTTGTCGATTTCGTAACCCTCGATGGAAGCGGAATACTTATCCTTGACGGTCTTGTAGCACTCGAGGGCATTCTCTTTCTGGCCAAGCTCCTCGTAGAGGATACCGGCTTTGAGAAGGTAACCGGCGGAGAAGGAATCGTCGGACTTGGCTGCAGCCTTCTTGTATGCGGCGATGGCCTCTTCATACTTCTCAAGGCCTGCGAGGGCGTCGCCCTGGGCGGCGAGGGCACGGGCTGCGAGGATGGGCTCCTTGCCGTTGTACTTCTTGAGATATTTGAGGGCATCCTCGAACTGGCCCAGCTGAAGGGCGCTGATACCGGCCTCCATATAGACGGCGGAACCGGCCTTGGAACCATATTCGGAGATGATGTCTGCGAGGCCGAGGACGTTGCCGTCACCGTTGAGGGCAAGGTCGTAGTTGCCTTCGGAGAAGCTGTTCTCCGCAGGGTAAGCCTGCTGCATGGCCTCTTCGCACTTGGGCTGGTAAATGAGTTTGATGTAAGCGAAGACTGCCAGGCCTACGACCGCCAGGATGGCGACGACGGTCCAGATGGTCTTCTTGTTCTCGTTGTAAAACTGATCTGTTTTGGAGACGGTCTCCTCGATGTTTTCGCGGCGGAGAGCCTCCTTTTCGTTAACGTTCTGCTTTGCCATATATGCTTTAATTTTGTTTTTCCTGATAAAATAGCTGACAAAGGTAGTAATTTCAATTAAAAAATCCTAATTTTGCAATATGCCCGTTCTGCACAAAATAGTCATCCAGGATTTCCGCAACATACAACTGCAGGAGCTGGAATTCTCCCCAAACCTCAATTGCATCTGGGGCGGCAACGGAGAGGGCAAGACCAACCTCCTCGACGCCATCCACTACCTGTCGATGACAAAGAGCGGCATTCAGACAGCGGAAAAGTTCAACTACCGCCACGGCACGTCGGCATTCGCCCTCAGCGGCGAATACGACATGGGCGACGGCATCATGAGCCGCTTCTCCGTCAGGGCCGCCGACGGCAGCGAGAAGAAAGTCCGCCGCGACGACAAGCCTTATACCAGAGTCTCCGAACATATAGGAGTGCTCCCCATCGTCCTCGTTTCCCCCACGGATACGGACCTCGTCTCCGAGTCCGGCGACGAACGCCGCCGCTTCGTCAACTCCTTCATCTCCCAGATGGACCGCCGGTATCTTTCCGACGTCCAGCAGTACAACCGCTACCTGGCACAGCGCAACCGCCTCCTGAAGGACGAGACTCCCGACGCTTCCCTGCTGGAAGCCTTCGACGCCCGCATATCCCCCCTCGCCGCTTCCATATTCAATACCCGCAGCGAGTTCGCCGCTTCTCTCCTCCCGGTGGTCCAGAGGTACTACGAAGCCATATCCGGAGGCCGCGAAAGCGTCTCCATCACATACAAGTCGGACCTCTCCGGCAAAAGCTGGGAAACTCTCTCCGCCGCCCGCAGCGAACGGGACCGCATCCTGCGATATACCAGCGCAGGCGTCCACAGGGACGACTTCTCATTCACCCTGGACGGCTATCCCTTGCGCCGCTGCGGCTCCCAGGGCCAGCAGAAGTCATTCCTCGTTGCCCTCAAGTTCGCCCAGTACGAGATAATGAAAAACGCCTACGGCTTCCCGCCCATACTGCTGCTGGACGACCTCTTCGACAAACTCGACATCGACCGCGTCGGCAACCTTCTGCAGATGGTGGCGGGCCACGACTTCGGCCAGATTTTCCTGTCCGACACGGACAAAACCCGCACGGAAGCACTTGTAGACAAGATAACCTCCGACCGCGCCTTCTTCCGGGCGTCGGCCGGCACATTCACCAGGATAGATGGACAGCTACAGGATCAACCGTAAAAACGCCATCTCCCTCGGCGCCGCCATCCAGGAATTCCTGAGGGAATCCCGCCTGTCCTCCGGGCTCAATACCCGCCGGATTTTCGCTGCCTGGGACGACGCTTCCGGCGCAGGTCCGTTCACCCTCAAGCGCTTCTACAGGAACGGTAAGCTGTACATCACCCTCCGTTCATCCGTTATCCGCAGCCAGCTGGCCCCGCAGAAGGACCTGCTGGTCGAAAAGATTAACGCCATACTCGCAGCAGACGAATGTTTCTCCCGGGACGACCCGAACGTCTCCTGGGTCAAAGAACTGATACTGAAATGATTATCGTAATCGACAAAGACATTCCCTTCATTGAGGGGGTATTTGAGAAATACGCCACCGTGCGGTACCTCGACAGCAGTGAGATAAACGCCGCCTCTGTCCACGACGCCGACGCCATTATCATCCGCACACGCACAAAGTGCGGCGCAGCCCTGCTCGAAGGCAGCTCGGTGAAGATAGTCTCCACGGCCACCATAGGATACGACCACATCGACCTCGATTACTGCAGGCGCAAGGGCATCCACGTACAGAATGCCTCCGGCTGCAACGCGGGCGCGGTAATGAATTACGTAGTATCCGCCATTTACGGCACCGCCTCGCGCAAGCGCATCAACCTCGAAGGATGCAAGGTCGGAATAATAGGCGTCGGCAACGTCGGCTCCCGCGTCGCAAGGGCCCTCGGCCTGCTGGGATTCAATGTCCTGCTCAACGACCCGCCGCGTGCCGCAGTGGAAAGCCCCGCACTGTTCTGCGACCTCGATTTCCTGCTCCGCAATTCAGACATAGTGACGATGCACGTCCCCCTCACACCCGAGACCCGCGGGATGGCCGACGCCTCCTTCTTCTCAAAGATGAAACTGGGAGCCATCTTCGTAAACGCCTCCCGCGGAGAGGTGGTCGATGAAAGCGCGCTGCTGAGCGCAGTCGAAAAACTTGGCTCGGTCGTCATCGACACCTGGTGCAACGAGCCCGACATCAACCGCGACCTGCTCAAGGCGGTGGATATTGCCACTCCGCACATCGCCGGTTATTCTTATCAGGGCAAACTTGTCGGCACCTCGATGGCCGTACGCGCCGTCGCACGCTACCTCGACATCAAGGAACTGTTTGAGTTCTTCCCCGACCCCAAGGGCGAGCCCCGCGACGCCGTCAAGCTCGACCTGCGCGACAAGGGCCAGGGCCAGATCACTTCTATCCTTCAGTACAACTACCCCATCTTCACAGATGATTTCATGCTGCGCATCGCGCCAGAGAATTTCGAGAGCCTGCGGGCAAACTACCGCTACAGAAGAGAATTTTTCATAGATTGACACAATATGGATAACACTAAGATCAACGCCGAACTCGAGCGCATCCGCAAAGGATTCCCCTGGCTCGACATCGTCGCCCCGGCCACTCCGGAGCGCGGAATTGAGGTCCTCAACCCCGAAGAAGCCGCACGTGCCGAGGCTTACGCCGACAGCGCCGAGGTAGCCGGCCGCTGCAAATTCGTCCCTGCATCCGGTGCCGCATCCCGTATGTTCAAAGACATCTTCGCCGGTGCGGAAGAAGAAAACGACGCGGTCCGCAAGCTCGCCGCAGAGCTTGAGAACTTCGCATTCTATGACCCTGCCGTCTTCGGCAAGGCCCCATACGACCCCAGGTCAACCGCCCGCAAACTCCTTATGGACGAGGGACTTGGCTACGGCAAGAAGCCCAAGGGAGTCCTCAGGTTCCACCGCTATCCCGAAGAGGTGCGCACCGCCATCGCAGAGCATTTCGTGGAGGGCCAGGCATATATGAAGAACGCCGACGGCTCCGTCAAGCTCATCGTCACCATCTCCCCGGAGCACCGCGAACTCTTCGAGCAGGCCGTCGCTGAAATCAAGGACCGCTACGAAGAACGCTACGGCGTCAGGTACCAGGTAGAATTCACCTATCAGGACAAAGCGACCGACACCGTCGCCGCCACCCCGGAAGGCAAAGTCTTCCTCAAGAACGACGGCACTCCCCTCTTCCGTCCCGCCGGCCACGGCGCCCTCATCCACAATCTGGACAAGGTGGAGGAAGAGCTTGTGAGCATCAAGAACATCGACAACGTCTGCGTGGAGCGCATGCAGCCCACCACTTACAAATGGAAGAAGGTCCTGATGGGACGCGCCCTCGAGCTCCGCGACCGCATCTTCAACTACCTCCTCACCTTCGACCAGCTCACCGAGATCCGCAAGAAACTCTCCGACTTCCTGTTCATTCCCGGCAACAACGTATATCAGGACGACCCGTTCGCGACCCCCGAAGTCCAGGAACTCTGCAACGAAGTGGAAGAATTCCTGCGCAACGAACTCTGCATCGAAATGCCCCCGGCAAAGGACTGCCGCGACCGTGCAGAAGCCTTGATTGCCAAGCTCAACCGCCCCATCCGCGTCTGCGGCATGGTCAAGAACGAAGGCGAACCCGGCGGCGGCCCCTTCATCATCAGGGCAAAGGACGGCAGCACATCACTGCAGATCCTGGAGAGCGTCCAGATCAACCCCGACGATCCCGCCGCCATGTCTGCCCTCAAGAGCGCAACCCACTTCAACCCCGTCGACCTGGTATGCTGCCTGCGCAATTACAGGGGCGAAAAATTCAATCTTCTTGAGCACGTCGACGAAGAAACCGGATTCATCAGCAGCAAATCCTATGAAGGACGTCCGCTGAAGGCCCTCGAACTGCCCGGTCTCTGGAACGGCTCCATGTCCGACTGGAACACCCTCTTCGTCGAAGTCCCCGCAGAGACATTCAACCCTGTCAAAACTGTCTTAGATCTCCTGAGACCTGCCCATAAATAATATCAGATACGGGCGATGAGGCTTTCGCAGGCGCGGACGGTGTCGCCGACAGAAACAAGGATTTCGGCTTCCGAAGGAAGATATACATCGACCCGGGAGCCGAATTTGATTATGCCGCACTGCTCCCCCGCACGCACTTCAAGCCCCTCTGAAGCATAACATACGATACGCCTTGCAAATCCCCCCGCAAGCTGCTTGAAGAACACATCTTGGCCCTCCGGAGTACGGATGCAGGTACATGCATGCTCATTCTCCTCGGAAGCCTTGGGCTTGAATGCCAGGAAATGCCTTCCCGGATGGTACATAGCATAACACACTTTCCCGCTCACGGGCCAGAAATTGGCATGCATGTCCCAGAAATCCATATACACCGACACCATAATGCACTCGCGGCAAAGATACTCCCTCTCAATGACCTTCCGGATTTCAACGACCCGCCCGTCAGCGACGGAAGTAACGAGTGAAGCCGACCCCGCAGGAGTGCGGGAAGGAACGACGTGGAAATATGTCTGCCAGGCAGCAATCGCGACAGCAAGGACAACGATGCAGACTGCCAGCCACAGCGGACGCACAAACAGCAACGCCGCCGCCACGGCTACGGCTGCTAAGAGCCAGACCAGGGCGACGGCACCGTAGGAATTGCGGTCCAGTTTCATAGGAGCCCGAACAGCATCATATACGCGAATGCTGTGGGTATAGCGAAAAGCGAACTGTCAAAGCGGTCGAGCATTCCGCCGTGGCCGGGGATGCAACGCCCGGAATCCTTCACACCGTAACGGCGTTTCCACACGGACTCGAAAAGGTCCCCCAGGACACAGGACACGGAGATGAGCACTCCGAGGATTATGCAATGAACCAGAGGGAAATCCATCCATTTGACGAAATGCAGGATTACGGCGACTACGGCGGCAAGGACGACTCCGCCCCAGAAGCCCCACCAGGACTTCTTCGGAGATATGGAGGGAGCGAGCTTGCGTGAATCCGGCTTCTGTCCAAGCAGGGTGCCGACACAGTAGGCACCGACGTCAGAAGCCCAGATGATGATGAACACCACGAGCATCACGTAACCGCGGAACTCGTTGCCGGAAACCACCATGAACGGCGCCAGGGCAAACGGGAGCGTGGTATAGAGGATTCCCAGGTACATCATCGCAGTATCCTCTACGGTGTCGTGATTGCCAGCAAGGACGATGGATGCGGAAAGGGCGATGAGAGGGATGACTGCAACCGCAAGCCAGCGAACGTCGATACTGTAGAACGCGATGGCGCAGGACAGTATGTAAACGGTGGATGCCGTAAGGAGAGCAAGCTTCTGCTGAAGGAGCCAGCGTTCTCCAAGGGAAATCGTAAGGAACTCCCTCAGACACATGTACATGACCACGAAGAAAAGCGCCGCGAAAGCAAGGGGGTAAAACAACATACCCGCCACCATCAGGGCAAGGAAAACGATGCCGCTGACTGTCCTGAGGAGAAAATTACTCATTGCCTTTCAGTCTTTCTTCGCCGTGTTTGCCGGCCTTGGGGCCGAAAATGGCCTCAATGTCGTCGGACATTATCACTTCCCTGTCGATAAGCAACTGTGCAAGCTGCTCCAGTCCGGCCCAGTTGTCGGTAAGGATCTTGCGGGTACGGGCAGTCACTTCGTCTATGATGGCGCGGGCCTCGCTGTCGATCAGTTCGGCGGTTTTTTCGCTGTAGGGCTTGGTCAGTTCGTACCCGGAAGCGCCGGTGGAATCATAATAGGAAAGATTGCCGACCTTGGGAGACATGCCGTAATAGGCTACCATTGCATAGGCCATTTTGGTCATTCGCTCGAAGTCGTTCAGTGCTCCGGTGCAGGGTACGCCGTTGTTGACTATCTCCTCGGCTACGCGGCCGCCGACAAGGGCGCACATATCGTCGAGCATATCCGACTTGGACATCATAACTTTCTCGTCGGGCAGGCTCCAGGTGAGGCCGAGGGCCTGGCCGCGGGGTATGATGGAGACCTTCAGGACAGGGTCGCATCCGGGAAGGAGCCAGCCGGCGACGGCATGGCCCGCCTCGTGATATGCGGTGATGCGCTTCTCTTCTGGAGACATGATGGTCTTCTTGCGTTCTATGCCGCCGACTACACGGTCCACTGCATCCATGAAATCCTGATTGCTGATGGTGTCCTTGTTCTTGCGGGCAGCGGTGAGGGCCGCCTCGTTGCAGACATTGGCTATATCGGCACCGGAGAAACCGGGAGTGTGCTTAGCGATGCCCTCCAGATCGAACTTCTCGTCCAGCTTGAGCCCCTTGAGGTGGACCTGGAAGATTTCCTTGCGCTCATTGAGGTCGGGAAGGGTGACGTTGATCTGGCGGTCGAAACGTCCGGCACGCATAAGGGCCTTGTCGAGGATGTCGGCGCGGTTGGTTGCGGCAAGCACTATGACGCCGCTGTTGGTGCCGAAGCCGTCCATCTCGGTGAGGAGCTGGTTGAGGGTGTTCTCCCGTTCGTCGTTGCTGGAGAAACCGACATTCTTGCCGCGGGCGCGGCCGACCGCGTCAATTTCATCGATGAAGACTATGCAGGGAGCCTTTGAAGCACCCACGCCGACGAACATTTCCACGAAGTCGGAACCGCTGATGCTGAAGAAGGGAACGTTGGCCTCCCCTGCCACAGCTTTGGCGAGGAGGGTCTTGCCGGTTCCCGGAGGGCCTACGAGGAGTGCGCCCTTGGGAATCTTGCCGCCGAGAGCGGTGTATTTCTTGGGGTTCTTGAGGAAATCGACAATCTCCATGACCTCCTCCTTGGCGCCGTACAGGCCCGCGACGTCCTTGAACGTGACGTTGACCTTATCCTTGTCCGTAAGCTTGCCGGTGGCCTTGCCGACGTTGAACGGATTCATTCCGCCGGGGCCGCCGGGGCCGCCGCCCATGTTGCGGGTCATACCGCGCATGAGGAATATCCAGAAAACGATGAGCAGGACCATCGGGAATATCCATTCGAGTATTCCGGACCATATCTTGGCGTCGTTCTCAATGACAAGTTTGGCCTGAGAAGCGGTGGCAAGCGTGGAATTGAGCTCTGCGAAAGTGGTTTCCGGATCGAACTTCTGGGAGGTGAGGAAAAACAGGTGCGGAGAACTCTTGGGAGGATTGCCTCCGGGGAAAAGCGAAGTGTATTTCTGCAGGGACTCGGGACGGATGGTCACGCTGCCCTTGAAATCGTTGCGTACGTACTTGACTTCCTTTACGTCGCCGGCCTTTATCATTTCTTCAACCTGGGCCCATTCCACTTTCTGGGGCTGGGGGCCGGAATTGCCTAGGAGCATCCAGCCGATGAAGCCGATAAGGAGGATATAGAATATCCAGCCGAGGTTTATTCGGACCACGCGAACGCGCGGTTTCCTGTTATCATTTTGTTTTTGAGACATCTTTTCGGTAATTTTGCACGCAAATATACAACAAAAATGAATCCAAGCCGCAAGCACCCTGACATAATATGGTTGGAAACGACCGAATCCACGAATAAAGCACTCAGGGAGGCATCCGGCACCATGGACAATTTGTCAGTAATCGCTGCCGTGGAGCAGACGGCGGGCCGCGGACAGGGCACCCACACCTGGCATTCCACTCCGGGACTGAACCTCACTTTCAGTCTGTTGTACAAACCGGCGGACCTGCACGTAAAGGACATAATCGCAATCACCCAGGCCGTAACCCTTGGCCTGAGGGATTATCTTCTCGAAAATGGTGTGGAGGCCCGCATCAAATGGCCCAACGACATCTGGGTCGGCGATAAAAAGATCTGCGGAATCCTAATCGAGAACACCTTGGACGGCCAGAAGGTCAGATACAGCATCATCGGCATAGGCTTCAACCTTAATGAGACCGGATGGCCCCCGGAACTGCCCAACCCGGTAAGCCTCAAGGAACTCACCGACAGGGACTATTCTCCCAGGGAAGAACTGGAGCGGCTCATGGAAAAAATCTGCCGCCGCTTTTCCCTCCCGGAGGCAAGCGACGGCAGACGAGTGTTGCAAGAAGAATTTGGAAAGTATGTTTTCAGGCTCCGCGAAGAGCGCTGATGACCCCGGCCGGGTCTGGTGAGGTGAATACCGAACTGCCGGCAACAAGCACCTCAGCACCGGAATCCTTAAGGGCGGAGGCGTTGGACATACTTACGCCGCCGTCAACTTCTATGGGAACCACAGCCCCGCGACGCTCCATCTCGGCCTTGAGAAGGGCTATGCGGTCCAGGCTCTCATATATGAATTTCTGTCCGCCGAAACCGGCGAAAACACTCATAATCAGGAAAAAGTCGGCCCTGCCGATATAGGGGTAGAGTTTCTGCACCGGTATATCGGGATTGACAGCCACGCCGGCCTTCATTCCGAGGGCATGGATGGCGTCTATATTGGGGCCGGTACGGCGCCCGGCAGCCTCCTGGTGGAAACTGACATAGGACACGCCGTCGGCGGCGAGACGCTCGAACCAGCGCTCTGGGTGGACTACCATAAGATGGGCGTCCAGCGGCTTGGCGGCCTTGCCCTTGAGGGCATCTATCACGCTGAATCCAAAGGAGATATTAGGCACGAAGGTGCCGTCCATCACGTCCAGGTGAATCCAGTCGGCATGGGCGTTGAGCATGCTGAGTTCGGAGTCCAGATGAAGGAAATCCGCGGCGAGCAATGAGGGAGCGACTGTCATAGCTAATCCATATTGGCCACCAGGTCGTCCAGGAGGGCGACGAACTTGTCCATCGATGCGAGTTCCAGTTTCTCACCGGGGGCGTGGACGCCGCGAAGGGTGGGGCCGAAGGAAATCATATCGAGCCCGGGGAACTTCTGAAGGAAGAGACCGCATTCCAGGCCGGCGTGTATGGCCTTGACTTCCGGTTCCTGGGAGAACAGGCGGCGGTAAGACTCTACGCTGCGGGCAAGGACCGGCGAATGGACGTCCGGGTTCCAGCCGGGGTATTCATACATATGGCGGACCTTGGCGCCGTAGCCCTCGAAGCAGGCGCGGACCTTGGCCGCGATGGCGCGGCGCTCGCTGGTGGCGGAGCTCCTCTGGCTGGTGACGACTTCCACCTTGCCCTCCTTGATATGCGTACGCACGCTCGCGAGGTTGGTGGACGTCTGAACAAGGCCGGGGATGTCCTGGCTCATGGCCTGGACGCCGTGGGGTGATGTGAACAGGGCCTTGACGATACGCTCGGTTGCGGGGCGGGACAGAGGCTGGACCTTCTTTGCCACCGGCTCGGAAGTGAAGACCAGACCCGGATCGGTGGTGTGGAATTCCTCCCGGACGTCCTCTCCGTAGGCCTGAAAGGCCTTGACGATGGTGTCGGGATCCTGGACGGCAACCACGGCGCTGCACTCGCGGGCGATGGCGTTGGGCTTGCCGCCGCCGTCGATGCTGACAAGACGGAAGGCGGGGCCGAGCTGCGAGTACAGGAAACGGGCCATGAGCTGGACCGTATTTGCCCTGCCCTTGTTGATGTCGTCGCCGCTGTGGCCGCCGATGCCGCCGCTGATGCCAAGGAGCACGTATTTGGCCCCGCGGACTCCGCTGTCGCGACGGACGGTGAACTTGATGTTCGTGTTGAGACCGCCGGCGCAGCCGATGAACAACTGGCCTTCATCCTCGGAGTCGAGGTTGATGAGCGTCTTGCCGGTGAAGAATCCGGCCTCGAGGGCCTCGGCGCCGTCCATTCCGGTCTCCTCGGAGATGGTGAAAAGGCACTCCACCTTGCCGGTGGGGGTGCTGTCCTCAAGAAGTGCCAGGCAGGCGGCGATGCCGATGCCGTCGTCGGCACCCAGGGTCGTCTCCTTCGCAATCATCCAGCCGTCTTCGATGACATACTTGATGGGGTCCTTGCGGAAGTCGTGGGTGGAGCCGGCGTTCTTTTCGCAGACCATATCCTGATGTGCCTGGAGAACCACCGTGCGGACCGATTCCCTGCCGGGTGCAGCCTCGCGGGTGATGAGCACGTTGCCGATGGCGTCCCTTTTGCCCTGAAGGCCGTGGGATGCCGCCCAGTCGAGGAGCCATGCGGTGATGGGACCTTCGTGCCCGGACTCGCGGGGGATGGTCGTTATTTCCTTGAAGATATCAAGAACTCGTTGCGCTTTCATATATTGAATGTGGTTTGGTTCTACTCTTCAGGAGCCAGGCGGGACTCCAGGTCGGTGACGTATTTCTTGAATACGCGGTCGGTCGTCATCATGTCGCTGACTATGTTGCAGGAATGGAGGACGGTTGCATGGTCCTTGCCTCCGGTCTGCGCCCCGATGGTGGAGAGGGAGCAGTTGGGCAGAAGGGTGCGGCAGAGGTACATCGAGATCTGGCGGGCCTGGAGGATCTGGCGTTTGCGCGAACGGGAAAGGAGTTCCTCAGAGGTGATGCCGAAGTACTCGCATACTGATGACTGCACGCTGCCGATGGTGAGCTCCTTTACGGGGCTGCTGACGATCTTTTCAGTAACCTTTGCGGCAAGTTCGACGGAGTTTTCCGCGTGGTTGGTGGTCGCATAGGCCATCACGGAGAGGAAGGCCCCCTCAAGCTCGCGGAAATTGGTCTTTATGTGGGAGGCGAGGTACTCGAGGACCTCGGGACCCATGGTGACACCCTCGCGGCGACAGAGAGCCTGAAGCATCTGCAGGCGGGTGTTGTAATCGGGATGGAGAAGTTCCACGGACAGTCCCCACTTGAAGCGGGACAGCAGGCGGGCCTCGAAATTCTCCAGTTCCACCGGAGGGCGGTCGGAGGTGAAGATGAGCTGCTTGCCGCTCTGGTGCAGGTAATTGAAGATGCTGAAGAACGCACTCTGCGCACCGGGACTCTGGAGGTCCTGGATGTCGTCCACTATGAGGACGTCGATCTTCTTGTAGAGGGCGAGGAAGTCGTTGAGCTTGTTCTTGACGTTTACGGCGTCGACGAACTGCATCTTGAAGTCGTGGCCTGTGATGTAACGGACGACGAGCTCGGGGAAACGGTCGTGGACCGCTATGCCTATCGCCTGGGCGAGGTGGGTCTTGCCGAGGCCTGGGCCGCCGAAGATGAACAGCGGATTGAAAGAGGTCTTGCCGGGGGCGCCTGCAATGGAGGTGCCGGCAGTATATCCCATCTTGTTGCACTCCCCTACTATATAATTGGCGAAGCAATAGACGGGATTCAGGTTGGGGTTGATCCTTACCTTGTGCAGTCCGGGATAGGCGAACGGGCTGGGGGCTCCTACCGGGGCGGAGGGTATATTGACCTCGCGGTTGACGGGTGCCGTACCGGCGGCGGCAGGCACC
>CACZEU010000023.1 GCA_902780175.1 uncultured Bacteroidia bacterium | reverse complement strand
TTGTCAGAATCTTTCATCTTCTCGCCTACCAGATCAATGGCATCGTAAAAAATAGAATACGCGATACTCTTCTTCCCCTGCAACATCAGGTTGTTCACGAAACGAGTGACATTCGTGTCGTGGAACTTGGGATCAGGAAGTAGAATCCTCTTCTTAGGCTTTGACTTTCTCATTGTTGTAAATAATTAAAAAGATTAAAACACCCTGGGCTACTTCTTGGGCCTCTTGGCGCCATAGAGGGAACGGGACTGGGTCCTGCCTTCTACGCCAGCGGTATCCAATGCGCCACGAAGGATGTGGTAACGTACACCGGGAAGGTCTTTTACACGACCGCCACGAACGAGCACGATGGAGTGCTCCTGGAGGTTGTGGCCTTCGCCGGGGATGTAGGCATTGACCTCTTTCGCGTTAGAAAGACGTACACGGGCAACCTTACGCATTGCTGAGTTAGGTTTCTTAGGGGTTGTTGTGTAAACCCTGAGGCATACGCCACGCTTCTGAGGGCAAGCATCCAACGCGCGGGACTTGCTCTTTACTTCGACAGTCTCGCGTCCTTTGCGGACCAATTGTTGAATTGTTGGCATAAGTGTTTGTTAATAAATAAAATAAACGGTCCCTTAAATGGATTTTCCAAAAAAGGGACCGCAAAGTTAAGAAAAAATTCTTAAATGGCAAGCGCTGCGAACTCAATATCGCTGTCAGCCTGCTTCTTAAGGGCGGGATCGGCGGTGATTGCGGCGGCCAGAAGGCGGCGGGCCTCGTCGGACTTGCCCTGGCGGGCGGCGATGACGGCACGCGCGTAATCGGCCCTGGCACCATCGACACCCTCGAGCGCGGCGGACGCCTTGTCGAGCGAGCCGGAGAGGATATAGGCCGTGGCGGCGTTAACTCCCTTCACGCCCTCGGCGTCCTTGGCGGCAAGGGCATAGTCGCCGCGCAGGATATCCATCGCGATGCGGTTCTGTGCGGCCTCGGCGTTGCCTGCTTTCCAGAAGCACATGTCGGCGGCCTGCCAGTCGCCGTTGCGCATGGCAACCACGCCTGTGGCGTTGAGGGCGTCGGCGTCGGGCTCCTTGATCTTGCTGAGGTAGGCTCCGCCGAGGGAGGTCCTGCCCTGGTCGAGGTAGAGCATGGCGAGGTTGTAGCGGGCGAGGTCGGAATTGAATCTCTCTATGGCCAGCTTGTAAAGGCTCTCCTTGCTCTCCGCCGACTCGGAAATGGTGGCGAGATGCAGGATGGAGGGCTCGTCGAAGCGGTCGAGACCGTTCTTTTCGGCCCTCTCGACAAGCTCGGCGTCGTCGTAGTTGCGCCATTCGGTGCTGGTGACGAGACGGGCGCGGCGCAGCTCGGGGAAGACCCTCTTGTTGATTTCTTCGTAGATCTGGGAGAGGTTGCGGATTTCGCTTTCGCGGACGGCGGGGTCGCTGTACATGGAGAGGACGCGGAGGATGAGGTCCTTGTCCTGGATGTTGGACTTGGCGACGGCCTCGCGGAAGCCTTCCCAGTCCTGTCCCATGCTTTCAGTCTCCACGCCGTTGAGCTCCAGGCCGCCTGCAACCTTGTCCCAGGCCTTCTGGGCGGTGCCGGCGCGCTTGTCGGAGAGGCTCTCGTTGTAGTCCTTTCCGCCCTCGGGAGAGGTATAGGCCACGATTTTGGTGTCCTTGATGGTGGTGCGCTCATCGGTCTGCAGGTACTCGAGGGAGTTCTTGTAGTTGACCATCGAATTGGTTTCGAACTGGTCCTGATTGACCTTGTCGGAACCTACATCATAAAGGATGCGGCCCTCGGTGGTGCGGTAAAGTATGGGCTGGTAGCCGTCGGGCTTGTAAACGTAAATGCCGTCCGGGTTGGCAAGCTGGTACGTGGCGATGCAGCCGTCGGCCACCTTGATGGGATCGACGGGATATTCCTGGTCCTTGTAGCGGACGGTGGCGCGAAGCTCCAGGTGGGACTTCTCGCAGCCGGGGACATATTTGAAACTGAGCCTTTCCGTTACCGTTTCACCCTTGGAGGAGACGGGCTTGTAGTTGTCTTTGACCTTGTCGCCCTGGTACTGGAGAAGGCGGCCCGGCTGCTCGCCGCCCTGATACACGAGGACGGGGAGGACGTCCATGGTCGCCTGCGGGTGGAAGTAGCCCTTGGGGACGACGACCGAGACGGTGGCGTCTATCTTGCCGGCGATGATTTCAAGGACCTCGGGGGTGCAGGAGATGGTAACGTCCTTGGCCATTTGCATTTGCTCTATGCGGGACTTGGCACAGGATGTCCCGACGAGAAGGAGCGCGCAGAGCGCTGCGAAAGAGAGAATTCTTTTCATATTAACCACAAAGATAAGTTTTTTTCATAACTTTGCACCGATATGGACTCACAAGAGCTTCAACTGCTGAAAAACCGTTACGACATCATCGGCAACGATCCCGCGCTCGCCAGGGCGCTGGAGACCGCCGTTGCCGTCGCGCCCACCGACCTCACGGTCCTCATAGAGGGCGAAAGCGGCACCGGCAAGGAGACCATTCCCCAGATCATCCATCAGCACAGCCGTCGCAGGAACGGCAAATACCTTGCCGTCAACTGCGGAGCCCTGCCCGAGGGCACCATCAACGCCGAACTGTTCGGCCACGAGAAAGGCGCCTTCACCGGTGCGGTGGCGGAGCGCAAAGGTTATTTCGAGGAGGCCAACGGCGGCACCCTCTTCCTCGACGAGATCGGCGAGCTCCCCAAGGAGACCCAGGCCATGCTGCTGCGCGTACTGCAGAACGGGGAATTCATCAAGGTAGGTTCGTCGAAGGTCGAAAAGACCGACGTCCGCGTCATCTGCGCCACCAACGTCAACCTCTCCTACGCCGTCGCCACAGGCAAATTCCGCCAGGACCTGTATTACAGGATCAATTCCATCCAGATAAAGATGCCCCCCCTGCGCGAGCGCCGGAGCGACATCTATCTTCTCTTCCGCAAGTTCTCTTCCGACTTCGCCCAGAAGTACGGCTGCGCGCGGGTAAGCCTCGACGTGGCCGCCATCTCGGCGCTGTCCGCCTACCGCTGGCCGGGCAACATCCGCCAGCTCAAGAATGTAGCGGAGACCGTCACCGCCATCGAGAGCCGTCCCGCCAGGGCCGGAGTGGAGAAGGTGGAGATAGGCGCCGCCGCACTTGCCAGGTACATCCCGGACGAACAGGATTCCCTGCTGCCCGCACAGGCCGGTCCGGCAAATGCCGGCGGAGGCATGTCCGACCAGGACAAGCAGATGATAATCAAGGCCCTGCTAGACCTCAAGGGCGAGGTCGACGAACTCCGCGCCCTTGTGCGTTCAGGCAACCCGGCGCCGGCCCAGAACATCATTCCTCCCCATATCGACGAGCCCGAGGAGCAGACCGGCACCTTCGAGGAGCCCGAGCCCCGCGAGGTCAGCATGAAGCAGCTGGGCGACGAGGCCATCGAGCGCGCCCTGGCACGCCACGGCGGCAAGGTCGGGCCCGCGGCGAAGGAACTCGGCATATCCGAAAGGACCATCTACCGCAAACTCGCAGCAAAGAAGAAATGAAAGCCCGCCTCATCATACCGCTGTTGGCCTCCCTCCTGCTCCTTTCGGGGTGCAAGATTACGTATTCCTTCTCCGGAACGTCCATCCAGGCCGACGTCAACTCCATCACCATCAACTTTATAGAGTACCGCGCACCGCGCGTCAATCCAGCCCTGAGCAACGACCTCACGGAGGCCATCCGCAACCAGTTCCGCCGCATGACGAGCCTTGAGCAGGTGGAGATGGACGGCGATATGGAACTCTCCGGGCAGATAACCGGATACGAAGTCACGGCGGCAGCCGTCACCGCGGACGAAGTCGCCGCACGCAACAAGCTCACAGTCACCGTCAAGATCCAGTTTACGGACAAGAAGCACCCGGAGGAGAACTTCGACAAGAGTTTCTCCGCCTACTCCGAATACGATTCCACCAACACTCTGGACGCCGTAGAGAGCTCCCTGTGTGCGGAAATCATAGAAAAACTGGTCGAAGACATATTCAATGCATCCGTAGCCCAATGGTAGGACAGTCGATAGACATACACCGCCTCAACCTCGAGGAACTGCTGGGAGTCGTGAGCATCTACCCCTGGTACGCCGGCGCGCGCCGCGAACTGTGCGCCCGCATGGCCAAGGCCGGGACGCTCAGCGAACGCGAGCTCGGCGAGGCCGCGCTGTACGTCGGCTCACGCAGCATCCTGTCCGACCTCGTCCGCTGCAGCCGCAGCGCCGATTATTCCGACGCATCCGTACGGGAGCTTCTGCAAAACATGGCTCAACCCGCTGAGCCGGAGGAGCCTGAGGCCCCTGCCGCACCTGAGGAGACGCCGCAGGAATTCGCCCGCCGCATCTTTGTCGTCGGAGGGGATTATTTCTCCAAGGAAGAATACAAGGCTGCGCGCCGCGAGGGCGACAACATCTTCCCGTCATTCGCCACTTCCGACCGCGAGGACCTGCAGTTCGAGACGCCCTCCGAAGACCTCGACCTCTGCACCGAAACCCTCGCCCAGATATACGCAGAACAGGGCTATTTCGATGAGGCAAAGCAAATTTATTCGAAACTAATTTTGCTATATCCGGAAAAAAGTGTTTACTTTGCATCCCTTATCGAAAAATTAGACAAAAACTGATATGAACACCTTATTCACAATCTTGACCGTGCTCATCGTCCTGGCGGCAATCCTGCTCATCGTAGTTGTGCTGCTTCAGAACGGCAAGGGCGGCGGAATGGCCAGCAACTTCGTGGCCGGCAACCAGACCTTCGGTGTCCGCCAGACGGCCGACATCCTCGAGAAGGTCACCTGGGGCCTCGTGGCTTTCATCATCGTCGTTTCCATCATCGCATCCTTCTCCACCGGCACCAACGGCGCCGGAGTCGATGTCACCGACCGCCTGGAGAATGTAGCGACCGACGAGCAGCCCGCATTCCCCACCGCACCTGTAGATATCGAGGCTCCCGCAGCCGAGGTTCCTGCAGAGTAATTTTCAGGGCACACTTAAAAGGGCTGGCCGATTGGCCAGCCCTTTTTCGTTACGGTCTGTTGTAAACCGCACGGATGGGGATTCCAAAGTATCGCGACGTGGAGGCAACCGCGCATTCCTGGGTGTCCGTATAGAACGACAGGGCCTTGGCCGTCGTGGGGTTGCTGTCCGACAGTTCCTTGGACCAGGCCCCTCCGCTCATCCCTTCCATCGAGGGGACATCCCCGACGGTCACGCCGGCGGCGGGAATGAATATGGCGCGGTCCTTCTTCTTGCTCTTGAACAGCATGCCGCTGTGTCCGTCGATAGTCGCGGGCACGCGGGTCGTGTTGTCTATAAGTTCCTGGAACTGTGCGGCCGTGGGAGTATCGCACGGGTAGGCGTTCTCGACGATAAAGTAAACCGGATTGTCATCGTTCAGCATAGTCTTATTGCCGTCGACCGTGCCGTATGAGGAATCCCAGTTATAACGGGTGAGCTGCTTGCTGCCGCCGTTGCCCCATATATAACTGTCCCAGGTGAAGGGATACATATCCGGATACGGATTCGCCCAGGCGAAGCGTGCGCCGTAATCCGCAGGCCTGACCGCATAGAGGTTCTTGTTGCTCCACCAGGTCTTCGAGCTGAAGCCCATGTCGACGAAGTCGTAAACGTAATTCTTCTTGTTCACCGTCGACTCCAGTTCAAAATAGGACTGGGTGACCTTGACGGAGCAGTAGGCGGTGATGCCTCCGTCGTCGGTCCTGACCTGGATGGTGGTACTGCCGTTGCCCATGGCTACGACTTCGCCGTTCCCGTCGACATAGACGACACTCTCGTCACCGCTGGACCACTTGACGGCCTGGTTGGTGGCGTCAGAGGGTTGGACCGTACAGCTCAGCTTGCGGAGGTCTCCCACCTGCATCGCCATGGAAGAGGCCGAAATGGAAATGCCGGTAACGCTGACTGCGGTGGAGATGACGGATACGCTGCAGAATTCAGTAATCTCCGGATTGGAGACGGAATAAACGGTTATCTTGGCCTCACCGGGAGCGACGGGGGTGACAAGGCCGTCAGCCACAGTGGCCACCGATTCGTTGCTGGAGGCCCAGACCAGGGTGGGGTCCGTTGCGTTTTCGGGCTCGACGGTGTATCCGATCTGCACGGCGGGGTCTCCCTCATAGAAGGCAATGTAGTTATGGTCCAGATAGATGTGTTCAACGGGGACGAAGGAAGGCGTCACGGCGACGACGCATTCGGCATAGACCTCGGGCTTGGAAACAGAGGATATATGGATGACGGCCTCACCGGGGGCGACGGGGGTGACGTTGCCGTCATCATCTACCGTCGCCACGTCGGTCTTGTCCGATTCCCATTTGAGGGTCTTGTCGGTGGCGTCTTCGGGCAGGACGGTCACATCGATATGGAAGGGGGCATCGTCTGTCTTCATCTCGATATATGCCGGTGTATTGACGATGATATCCTGAACATCTACGACGAGCGGTTCCACGATAACCTTGCAGCTGTTGGAAATTTCCGGATTGTCCACTGAACGTGCGGTAACCGTAACCGTACCTACCCCGTAAGCGATTATCTCGCCGTCGTCAAGGCAATGTACCTTGGCCGGATCGGAGGATTCCCAGGTAATTTCCGGATTGGTTGCATCGGCTGGTTCTACGGTGGCGGTAATCGTATAGTAATCTCCGGGATGTATTGTGATTTCCATATCAGAGAGAGCTATTCCGGTAACCGGTATGTGTGCTGCTGCAACCGTTATCTCAGAGCGGCCTACAGCCTCCGGATTGTCAACGGAAACCGCGGAAATGGTGACGTTGCCGGGGCCCACGGCCGTCACTTTGCCATCACTGACGGTGGCCACCGACTCGTCGGAGGAACTCCAGGTGAGGGAATGGTCGTCGGCTTCGTCGGGTTCGATAATCACCTCGAAGACGAGTTCATCGCCGACGGTCATGTTCGCTTCCGAGGGCAGGAGCATAACGGAGGCAACGTGAACTACGGGGTCGGTAGGATCGGTGGGGTCTGTGGGATCCGTCGGGTCTGTCGGGTCGTTTGCCGAAACCACCACCCTGCATATCGCCGTCTTGCCTCCGTCAACCGTGGTGGCGATGATGCTTCCGTCTCCCGGCGCGATGGCCTTCACGGTGGTGCCCGAGATGGCGAAAACTGCCATCTCCGTGTCCGTTGTGGTGATGTTGTAGTTCTTAACCGTAGCGTTTTCGGGACTCACAGTCACCGCAAAGGACGCCGTCTCGCCCACTTTGAGATTCATGACAGCGGGAGAAATATCAATTCCCTCCACATTGACGCTCTTCTCTATTATACAGGACACCGCAAAGGCCGCAAAGGCCAGAATCGCAAGGAAATGGTTCAGTCGTTTCATATAATCTTTCGTTGGTCCATACAAATATAAGCATTTATCTGACAATTTGTCACTGGAATGTTATTTGACCTCATCCTATGCGGGTTCCTCAACCGAGGGGCCCGGGAGGATAGAATATGAACAACAAGTATGAATTTTTAAGCAAGTACGCGGTCGACCTGAACGCGGCCGCGGCTTCCGGTAAGCTCGACCCGGTCATTGGCCGGGACGACGAGATACGCCGTGTCCTGCAGATACTTTCCCGCAGGACCAAGAACAACCCCATCCTGGTGGGCGAACCGGGTGTCGGCAAAACCGCCATCTCCGAGGGCATCGCCACCAAGATCGTAAACGGAGAGGTTCCGGAGAACCTCAAGAGCCGCAAGGTTTACTCCCTCGACATGGGCGCGCTGATCGCAGGCGCCAAGTATCAGGGTGAATTCGAGGAACGTCTGAAAGGAGTGGTGAAGGAGGTGGTCGATTCCGCCGGCGAAATCATCCTTTTCATCGACGAAATCCACACCCTGGTGGGCGCAGGCCGTACCAGCGGCGCAATGGACGCCTCCAATATCCTTAAACCCGCGCTTGCGCGAGGCGAACTCCGCACCATCGGCAGCACCACCCTGGAGGAGTACCAGAAGTACTTCGAGCAGGACAAGGCACTGGAGCGCCGTTTCCAGAAGGTCATGGTCGACGAGCCCTCGCCCGCCGAGAGCATCGCAATCCTGCGAGGCCTCAAGGAGCGCTATGAGAACCACCACCGGGTGAGCATCGAGGACGACGCCCTCATCGCGGCAGTCAACCTCAGCCACCGTTACATCAGCAACAGGTTCCTTCCCGACAAGGCCATCGACCTGGTCGACGAAGCCGCAAGCAAGCTGCGTCTGGAGATGAATTCCGTCCCCGAACCCATCGACGACCTCAACGCCCGCATCCGCCAGCTGGAGATCGAAAAGGAGGCAATAAAGCGCGAAGGCACCTCGCTGAAATCGGAAAAACTGGACACCGAACTCTCCGAGGCCAAGGCCAAGAAGGCCGAGCTGGAAGCCCGCTGGAACGAGGAAAAGGGCATCGTGACCGAACTGAACAACCTGCGCCAGCAGATAGAGGACCTCAAGCGCGAGGCCGCAGGCGCCGAGCGCGCGGGCGACTACGGCAAGGTGGCCGAAATACGCTACGGCAAGCTCGCCGGAGCCCAGCAGCGCCTCAAGGAGCTGAGCGAAAAGCAGGCGGCCATCAAGGATCCCATCATCACCGAAGCCGTCACCCCTACAGACATCGCCGAAATCGTGGCCCGTTGGACCGGAATCCCCGTCGGGCGCCTTCTGGAGAGCGAAAAGGAGAAGCTACTCCGCATGGAAGAACAGCTCCACAAGAGGGTGGTCGGACAGGACAAGGCAATCGAAGCGGTGAGCGATGCAGTCCGCCGCAGCCGTGCCGGCCTGAGCAACGAGCACCGTCCCATCGGATCCTTCCTTTTCCTGGGTCAGACCGGCGTGGGCAAGACCGAGCTCGCCAAGGCTCTCGCGGAGTTCCTGTTCAACGACGAATCGATGATGACCCGTATCGACATGAGCGAATACCAGGAGGCGCACACCGTCTCCCGTCTGGTGGGCGCCCCTCCGGGATATGTAGGTTATGACGAAGGCGGCCAGCTGACCGAGGCCGTCCGCCGCAAGCCCTATTCAGTGGTGCTTCTCGACGAGATAGAAAAGGCCCACAGCGACGTCTTCAATACACTCCTGCAGGTGCTGGACGACGGCCGTCTGACCGACAACAAAGGCCGCACGGTGGACTTCAAGAACACCATACTGATAATGACGTCCAACCTCAAGGAAGATGAGCTCCGCCTGCGCATGAGGCCCGAATTCATCAACCGTATCGACGAAATCGTGACGTTCGACGCACTCAGCAAGGAAGACATACGGCAGATCGTCCGCATACAGATGTCAATCCTCCAGAAGAAGCTGGAAGACGACTCCGTGATGCTCGAATACACCCCGGCGTTCGAAGATTACGCCGTGGAAAACGGCTACGACCCCGATTTCGGCGCACGTCCGGTCAAGAGGCTCATACAGCGCGAGCTGGTCAACCGCCTGGCCCGCGAAATCCTCGAAGGACGCATCCACAAAGGCTCCGCCATCAAGGTCGACGCCGATTCCACCGGCCCCGTAATCAGGCAATAAGTATTGCATAATACCGCTGAATTGACGATATTTGCGAGGTATGACCTTTGCAAGGTGATACCTCGCTATTTTGTTTTCAAACCAAACTGACGATACGATGAAAAGAATTGCAACCGTACTGACCACATTCGTACTCACCGCAGCCGCAGCATTCGCTCAGGAAAGCTGGACCTGCCCCAATCCCGATTGCGGAAACGCCGGAAACACCGGCAAATTCTGCTCTGAATGCGGCACACCCAAGCCATCGGCAGACGGCCAGCAGGCCTCTGCGGCAAAAAAGCAGGATGTCGCAACCGCTTACGCCAAATCCGACTTCGTACCCGGTGACGAGATTTTCTTCGACGATACCTTCGAAAATGAAAAGCTGGGAGAATTCCCTCTTCACTGGGACCTGCTTGACGGTTATGTCGAGACCGCCTCGGTCCAGGGCCGCAAGGTGCTGGCTTTTACCGACAACGGCATCGGGCAGGTGATGCCCCTGATGAAAGACAAGTGGAACTGGCTTCCCGAAGTCTTCACTCTGGAATTCGACCTTTTCCTGTCCCCTCTCACCGATGAGGAAGCGACGGCAATGACTCTTGAGATAATATTTGGAGAGCCCGGCAAGTCAGACTATTACAACGCCGGCAGCCTCGTCAAATACTATTTCAGGGAGGACGGCTCTTCGGGTTTGTCCTGGTGGTTGCTCAAACCTGATGTCGAAGATTTCGCATCAGGAGAAAAGGCTTTGGGCCTCAGTTCCGATTTTTCTGATTACAACGTAAAAGACAACCCGCTCAAGCCCGGAGAATGGAATCATTTCGCGTTTTCCTTCAACAAGCGGGCTTTCAAAGGATATATCAACGGCATCCGCCTCATCAATGTACCTGCAATGCGGGCTCCGGGTTATTTCTATATCAACAGCGGCACTTTCTACAAGTACAGCGGCATCAGCAACGTCCGCATCGCAAAGGGAGCGGTTCCCCTGTATGACCGCCTGCTGAGCGACGGCAAGATCACCTCCTACGGCATCACCTTCGCCACCGGCAAGGCCGACCTCAAGCCTGAGTCGATGACAGAGATCGCCCGTATCGCCAAGCTGATGGCCGAACATCCGGAACTCAGCTTCGAGGTGCAGGGCCACTGCGACGCCACCGGCTCCGACGCCGTCAACGATCCCCTCAGCCAGAAGCGCGCCGAGGCCGTTGTAGCCGCCCTCGTCCAGCAGGGCGTCGCCGCAGAGCGTCTCTCCGCAGTCGGCAAGGGCTCCCACGTCCCCGTCGCCGACAACAGCACCGACGAGGGCCGCGCAAAGAACCGCCGCGTGGAGTTCGTCAAGAAATAATGAGACTCCGCCTTCCGGCACTTCTGATCCTGTCCGCACTGGCAATCTGCTGCCGTCCGGACAGGATTGACGTTTCCGGTGGCGACAAGCCCGAGACTTTCGGCCCCGGGTACATCTTCGACGACACCGTCGTCCCGAAACTCAGCATAGAGGTGAGCCGGGACGAATGGGGACGCCTCCTGTCCCTGTTCGACAAGGACAATCACACGCACGAATACATACGCTGCGGGAGCGCCACGCTGGAGCGGGACGACAAGGTCCTTCGCTCAACGGACGCCGGCCTCAGGCTCCGCGGCCAGACATCCCGCAGGCGCCCGGAGGACCGAGGCGGCCGCAAGCATCACGTCCACTTCGGCCTGCACCTGCGCAAGTTCTCGGAAACGGGGAATTTCGCGGGCGTGCGCCGCATCAACCTCAAGTACGCAAAAGAGGATCCCACGTACGTGCGGGAGCATTTTTGCTACGATATGCTGATGCGCTACGGCGTCTGGACGGCCCCCCGTTCCTCCTGGTGCCGGCTGTACCTCAAGACAGGCGACGACGCCCCCGTCAACTACGGGGTTTATCTGATGACGGAGTCCATCGACCGGCAGTACGTAAAGAACCGGCCGCAGTTCGGCGGGTCCGACGGATTCCTGTGGAAATGCGCCTGGGGCGCCAACCTGCGCGACCGGGACGCCTGGCGCTACCATCTGGACGACAATTCCTCCGGCGACTACCAGTACGACCTAAAGGAGGACGACCCGGATGCCTTCCCCGCCGCAAAGGAGCAGCTGAAGGACTTTATCTTCAAGCTGGGATACCTGTCGGGGACGAGTTTCTTCGAATGGATCCAGAAAGTCTGCGACGTGGACCTGCTGCTGAAGATGTACGCCGCCAACGTCGCCCTTGGCCACTGGGACGACTACTGGAACAACATGAACAACTACTACCTGTACTTCAACACCCGCGACCCGGAGAACTACAGGGTGTTCATGCTCCCCTACGACTACGACAACACGCTCGGCACCTCCCACCGCTGCGGCGTGCAGACCGATTCCGGCCGCCACGACCCGTACAACTGGGGCCTGAAGGAATGCATCCTGCTGCCCAAACTCCTGTCTTTCCACGAATTCCGCGACAGGTACACCCAGTACCTGAGGGATTTCTCTGCGACGGACAATCCATATACCGGCGTTGCCTCGAGCGCCGCCCGCATCAAGGACTGGGAAAGCGCCCTGAGGCAATACGTCCCCAACGACCTCGGTGAAGACAATTTCATTGCCGACGCCCCCGCTTCCTGGGGCAACCATCCGGAGTACCGCCTGCTGCAGGACAGTCCGAACAACTGGTTCCGCGTCAAAGCGGAGTCGATTGCCGGTTGGATTAGCCGATAATTGATTATATTTGCACGTTAAACAGTACAGCACAATGAAAATCAAATCCATCATCGCAATAGCAGCAGGCGTGGTGCTCGCTGCGTGCACTTCCCAGACCGGATTCAGCATCAAGGCCATCGAAGCAGGCGGCGGAGTCGTCAACGTCATCGACCTCCTTTCCGGAAACGTCATCACCTCCGGCGAAGGCGACGAGGTCCTTCTGGTCGGCAAGGCCGACAAAAACGCCCTTCTGGCAGTCCAGAAAGAGGGTGAGGACTGGCAAACCCTGCTTTTCAACGACGGCGAACCCGTCTGCGTCAACATCGAAGACCATTCCGTAGAGGGCTCCGAGCTCAACCGCAAGGTCACCGAATTCGACCTGGCATCCTCCAAGGCGATAAGCATCATCAACGATGCAATCGATTCCCTGGAAGACCTTGATCCGGCCGCGCAGGTGGTGAATTCAGCGTCCATACAGTCAAAGATCGAGGAGTTCATGAAGAGCTACAAGGACCTGCTGTCGCAGAACCACGACAACATCGTCCCCGCCGCATTCATGCCGTCCATCTTCTCATACCTGGACGAGGAGGAAATCAACGAGGAGCTCAAGCCCGAATATGCCTATACCAAGCATCCCTACACCCAGAAGTTCATCAAGATGATGGATGAGCAGAAGGCCAAGGAAGAGGCCGCCGTGGCCGCTGCACAGCAGATTATCGGCAGCAAGTTCACCGACGTTGAGGAGCCCGACGTGGACGGCAAGAACCACAAGCTCAGCGAGTATGTCGGCACCGGCAAATGGGTCCTGGTCGATTTCTGGGCTTCCTGGTGCGGTCCCTGCCGCAGGGAGATGCCCAACGTGGTGGCAGCATACAAGAAGTACAGCGCCAAGGGTTTCGACATCGTCGGCCTGTCCTTCGACAACGACAAGGAAGCCTGGGTAAAGGCCATCGCCGACCTTGACATGCCCTGGCACCATCTGTCCGACCTGAAGGGCTGGCAGAGCAAGGCCGCCGAGGTTTACGGCATCCACTCCATCCCTTCAAGCCTCCTCATCAACCCCGAGGGCATAATCGTCGCACGCGACCTCCGCGGTGACGCTCTCGGAAACAAGCTCGCAGAAATATTCGGAGAATAACCTTGAAACGTTTGTTTATCCTTTTTGCTGCGCTCGCCGTCACTTTTGCCGCACGGGCGCAGCAAACTCATGTCGATGAGGTATCCATCGACACCCGCGCCACCTTCCATCAGCAGACTACGGACGGGGTTTACTATTCCCATTTCCAGGGGGACTTCCTCAACCTGCACATCAAGGGGCAGCTGACGGACCGGCTGAGTTTCCGCATCAGGCAGCGCCTCAACAAGAAGGTGGAAGATACCAATCCGTTCAACGCCACCGACTTCCTTTGGCTCACCTGGCAGCCGCTGGAGAAATGGTCATTCACCGCAGGCAAGCATCCCATCATGGTCGGCGGGTACGAAATCGACTCGGCGCCGATTGACGTTTACTATTATGGTACGTTCAGCAACAACCTGTATCAGTACTACGCTTTCGGCGTGAGCGCGAGTTTCCATCCCACTGAGAGCCAGACCATTTCGGCGCAGTTCATCCCGTCGCCCATCTCCCCCGTCACTCAGAATGCGTATTCGTACAACCTTTATTGGAACGGACACATCTGGCCGTGGTGGAAGACCATCTGGAGTTATAATCTCGTTGAGGACGAGCTGCATCGCAAGATGAACTGGGTGGCCCTGGGAAACAAGTTCGATATGGGAAAACTGGTGGTTGACGTGGACTTCATAGACCGCGTCGCCTTCGGGCAGAGGAATCCTTTCTCAGACTGGTCGCTCATCGGCAAGGCCATACTTACCCTGGGTAAATTAAGCATCTGCACCAAAGTGGGTTACGAGCGCAACGACGCCGAGAACGTCGATCCGGGCTGGAAGCCCGAGTGGGACGCCCTGGTCCCCGCCAGCCACAGGGGTTCGTACGACCTGGTGCTTCCCGCCGGCAACGATTATTTCTACGGCGGGTTCGGCTTCGAGTATTTCCCCCTGGGGAACGACAACCTCCGCATCCACATCGCCTACTTCGGCGACAATCACGACAGGGTCCACAACTTCGACCTCGGCATCACCTGGCGCTTCAAGATCTACAGCCACCCGTCGCCGTCGAACGGAAGTCTTTAGCTTTCTGGATTTTACAGAAAAGAGGCTGACCACCATAGCAGCCGGACACTTTTGCCGTATTCCGGAAAATACTGATTAATAACGTTTTACTACATTTAACCCGGGTGTTTCCGACCCGGGTTAAATGCAGTATATCATTAATTTACAGATACTTCCTGATTACGGGCATTGTCTTCGCGGCAAGAGAACTGGCAAAACGACGGCTTGTTCGAAGAAACGGTCGGAGGCCGAAGGCCGACAGAGGGGGAGCGAAGCGTTTCGGGGGAAACCTCCCCCGTCCCCTGGGGGTGCAGGGGGATTATAGTCTGTTGGAAGTTCGTCAACGAACTTCCAACAGGCTGCCGTTGTCAGAGACAACGGCAGCCTTCCAGCGGTCGGTGTAGCCCGGCTGGGTAAGGCCATCGGGAATGCCCTCGGAGTATTTGGTATGCAGGAAGGAGCCGTCGGCGGCCTGGGCCTTGACGTTGCCGTCTATGAACTTGACGGTGAGGATTTCTTCCAGTCCGGCCCAGTGGGCAAACTGCTTCTGGGCGTTGTCAACGGTGAAGCCGGTGAGCTTGCGCAGCACCTTGCGGACGGCCGGGCGCCGGCCGGGATGGGAACCGCGGCCGTTGTAAATCTTGAGCAGGGAGGCGTCGAATTCGCGCACGGCGGTCATCATATGGTTCTCGTAGGTGTCGACCTCGGCGCGGACCATCGGCTCCATGGCGTCGTACATGCGGTAGCAGGCGTTGGTGACGCGATTGTTGATCCAGAACTGGGAGGTGGCGCTGTAGTGCAGCAGGTCGCCGTTGCCCTCGCGGAGGCACTCGGGGACCTTCTTGGTGTTGACGTAAATCGGTGTGAGGTAGGAGGTTGCGGCATCGTCGCAGCCGAACCAGAGGAGGGCGCCGATCTCGTCGGGGAGCCAGCCGCGGGCCTGGCCTACGAACCAGAATCCGGTCTGCTGGGTGGCGATGGCCCTTTCGTTGACATAGGTCTTGCCTTCCCACTTGAAGTTCATGGGGCGCCAGCGGTAGGGGCAGGCGTTGCCTCCGGCTCCGATATCGACGCGCATATCCATCGGGGTGCCTTCGTAGTGGTCGCGCATGACGTCGGCGACGTCCTTCATGCTGAGCTTGCGGGCTGGCTTGACGAAGAGGGGCATCTCGCCGGCGAGGTCGTATCCCATTGCGTAATCGAGCCAGTCGGAGGCGGGACGGGTGACCTCCGAACCACCGTCGGCATAAGTGAACTTGCCGTCGCAGAGGATGTTGAATGCGGCCCAGACACGGGCGTCGCAGCCGCGGGCGGCACCGAAGTCGAGCGGATTGTAGGCTTCGCGGAAGCTGAAATCCTCGTCGCTGCCGCTGTACCAGCCCTTGCTGCGGGCGAAGTCGGCGACGTCGGGGGCGTAGAGGCAGTTCTCCGGGTCGTTCCAGGGGAAACGGGTGATGCGGGCCTGGTTGGCGTGGGCGCAGATGAAGCCGTCGGGAATGCGGCGGGCCACCCATACTATGCCTTTGTTGTCGGAGCCTTTGCCCACGAGATCCATCACCCATGCCTCATTGGGATCGGCGATGCTGAAGGTCTCGCCCTCGGAGGGGTAGCCGTATTCATTTGCAAGGTCAACGATGGTCTGTATGGCCTCGCGTGCCGTACGCGCCCTTTGCAGGGTAATGTAAATCAGTGAGCCGTAATCCATTATACCGGTGGTGTCGACCTGTTCCTCGCGTCCGCCCCAGGTGGTCTCCCCTATTATGAGCTGATGGACGTTCATATTGCCGACGGTCTGGAAGGTCTGTGCAATCTGGGCGATGCTGCCAAGGGGCCTCGCTGAGTCCCATTCCTTGATAGGAAGGAGCGTGCCGGGAGCGAAGCGGCCGGCGGGACGGAAATACAGCTCGCCGAAGAGCCAGTGGGAGTCGGCGGCGTAGGATACCATAGAAGAGCCGTCGATGCTGGCTCCGGGGGTGACTAATACATTGGTGCAGGCGTCTGCCTTGGGCTGGAGCGCCAGGGCTGCGGCCGCAAGCGCGATAAAGAATCGGAGAGTTTTCATACGTACAAACTTACGTAAAAATTGTTAAATTTGCAGACTGTATGAAAAAGATTGTCGCACTAATCGTCGCCTGCCTGCTGCCGGTCCTGCTTTTCTCCCAGGAGAAGAAAACCCCTGAGCAGATGGAGAAGGAATTCTACGAGGCCCTTGAGAAGCAGATCGAGAATCTCACCGCACTCCTCGACCTTGATGACACCCAGGTTTTCTACGTCGACAGCATCCTCACCCACGACTACCTCGCCATGCAGGAGGAATACCAAAACCTCTCGCAGGCAAAGGTGTCCAACGCCGACATCTATTACGCCGTCCAGGACAAGTGGACGGAGCAGATATACAACTCCTTCCACAAGATATTCGACGAACAGCAGTGGGAGAAATACCTTAAATCCGGCGCCGCCCGCGAGAAGAAAGCCCGCGACAGGCGCGCCGCAAAAAAGCTTAAGTAATGAAAAGGGAAGACATAGACCGCATCGCCGCGTCGCTTGACGCCCTGAAGGCGAAAACCGAAAAGGAAGCCGAAGAAATCCGCATCCGCCTCCTTGGCAAGAAGGGCGAAATCACCGCCCTGTTCGACGAATTCCGCACCATCGACAAGGCCCAGAAGGCCGAATTCGGCAAGGTCCTCAACGAACTCAAGCAGAAGGCCCAGGCCAAGATTGAAGAACTCAAGTCCGGCGCCACCTCCGAGGGCTCCGCGGACGGCGGCAAGCTGGACCTCTCAATGCCCGGCGAACCCCTGCCGATGGGTTCCCGTCACCCCGTCAGCATCGTACGCCAGCAGATTGTGGACATCTTCCGCAAATTCGGGTACGACGTCGCCGAGGGCCCGGAAATCGAAGACGACTACCACGTGTTCGAGGCCCTCAACTTCCCTCCCAACCACCCCGCCCGCGACATGCAGGACACCTTCTTCGTGTCCGCCGGGCACCTCAACCCGCTGCTTCTCCGCACCCATACATCAAGCGTACAGGTACGTACGATGGAGAAAATGCCCGTTCCCATCAGGGTCATCTGCCCCGGGCGGGTATTCCGCAACGAGGCCATCAGCGCACGCGCCCATTGCATCTTCCATCAGGTCGAAGGCCTTTATATCGACGAGGGCGTGACTTTCGCCGACCTCAAGCAGGCAATCCTCCTCTTCGCACGGGAGATGTTCGGCGCCGACACCCAGATCCGCATGCGTCCCAGCTACTTCCCCTTCACCGAACCTTCGGCGGAGGTTGACGTAAGCTGCAACATCTGCCACGGCAAGGGCTGCAACATCTGCAAGGGCACCGGCTGGCTGGAGATCCTCGGCTGCGGCATGGTCGACCCCAACGTCCTCGAGGCCAGCGGCATCGACTCCAAGCGCTACAGCGGATTCGCCTTCGGAATGGGCCTGGAGCGCATCGCGATGCTCAAGTGGAGGGTCAACGACCTCCGACATTACTTCGAGAACGACATGCGCTTCCTCCACGAGTTCGAGGCGGCTCCGGAGGTATGACGGTCGTCGTCGAGGCCGGCGCCACGAAGAGCGACTGGCGGTATCTGGACGACACGGGCGAGCGCCGCGTCCTGCTTCCCGGCATCAACGTTTCCACGATAAGCATGGAACGGAACCTGGAAGTCATGGCCGAAGGGTTGTCCGCGGCGGGAGTGCCGCATCTCGACGGACTGTACCTTTATGTGGCGGGAATCGTCACTGCGCAGGTGCGGGACGAGGTTTCCGCATTTGTCCGTGCGAGGATTTCCGTCGGCGATTTCGACATCCAGGACGACCTGGTGGCCGCCGCGCGTTCCGTCTGCGGGCGCTCGGAGGGCATCGTTGCCATACTCGGAACGGGGTCCAACGCCTGCTTCTGGGACGGCTCGGGGGTGAGTTTCCGCGTTCGTTCCGGAGGGTATGTCATAGGCGACGAAGGTGGCGGAGCGTGTCTTGGGAAGCTGTTCCTCGGAGATTATATCAAGGGGCTTGTGCCTTCTGACGTGGCCGATGATTATGCCGCGTCCCATGATGCATCCTATGAGGGCATCGTGGCCCTGGTGTACCGCAGCGAGGCCCCCGCAGGCGCGCTCGGCAGCCTCGCGCCGTGGCTGCTGGAAAGGTACGGGACGAGTTCCTATGTCCGGGAACTGATCGACGGAAACTTCCAATCCTTTATCCGCCGTTCACTGCTCCGTTACGACGTCGCACGCTATCCCGTGGGTGTCGTAGGCGGATGGGGCAGCGCCTGCAGGGAAATAATTACCCGCCTGTGCGCCGAAGCCGGCATACAGACGGGTACGTTTGCGGCACAGCCCATCGACGGGCTTGTGCGGTTTCACAGCGTTTAGCTCTATCTTCTCTGGAACTCGATCGTCTTTTCCTTTACGAGGAGAGCGATAAGTATGTTGTTGTCCTTCAGCACCATTTTGTTATGGGAGAGGGATACGATCTCGTAACGGTTGTCGCCGTCGATGATGAAATAAGGGGAACCGAAGCTGAAGGGCTCAGTTACGGAAACCTTGCCGGTGTGCTGCTCGATTTCCTTCTCCTTGATAACCCAATAGTTTTCACCCTTGGCGAAAGACTTGGTACTGGTTTCTCCCTTAAGGTTCACTGTGGTTTCGCTCACCATGTCCCAGGTGCCGATGATGTTGTTGATCTTCGGGTCCTTGATTTCAGCGTTGCAGGAAGAAAGGCCCGCAACCATAAGGAGTGCCGCAATGGCGTAGATGATTTTTTTCATATTTGTCCGTTGTTTTGTCCTGCAAAGTTAATGCTTTTGGCGGAGAATCGCAACCGGAGCCACTCGGGGTGCTCCTGATGGAAGAAAAACAGGTCCATCAGGAGCAAAAAGCCGCCAAATTGCGCCTGATGGCGCTTTTCCGCTTCCATCAGGAGCACCTGGCGAAGATTTTCTCCAAGAAAAACTTGCAGAAAAACAAATAAACCCTTACTTTTGAGCAGTAACTGTCGGGCCCCTTATTATGGCGCCAGGTGCCTGACCTAAACTATGAATTATGCGAAAGAATATCAGAGTGTGGCTGGTTACCTCCGAGCATCTGGAGGACCGCCTTTGGTTCCGGGAGGAACAAGACTTCATTGTGGGAATGAACTATGTGGCCGTGCTGGTTTCCATATCCGGCATCACGGTACTGGCTTTCATCCTTATGTCCAATCACGTTCATTTTCTCCTGGTGTGCACACGGGAGGAGGCCGAGCGTTTCATCAACGAATACAAACGCCGCTATTCCTGTTATCTGCAACGCAGGTACGGTATTGCCAAGGGTTTGAAGGATAATGATATAGACATCCGGGAGATTCCCGAAGACCCCGAGGCCATAGCCTGGACCGTCGCCTATATCATCAATAACAGCGTGGTGGCGAACATCTGCGCCCATCCGTCCCTCTACCCCTGGGGCAGCGGTGATGCGTATTTCAACAGCAAACCCATAGAGGGCTCTCCGCTGGATTCCGTTTCCGCCAGGAAGCGCTATTCCATGCTGCACAGCAAGTCGGACGTCCCCGGCAACCTTCTTGTCAACGGCAGGGGATACATCGATTCCAGGTCATACTTAAATGCAAGATATGTAGAAGAGACCGTTTTCCGCACGCCCGGCAGGATGAACTATTATATCACAAATTCATCCAAAGCCAAAAGGCGCCTTGCTGCCGGAGACGATAACCTGCCTTCTTTCCGGGACCAGTCCATCCTGGCCGCCGTCCCGGACCTGTGCCGCAGCCTGTTCGGAAAAAGCTCTTTCAGCGAATTGAACGACAGCGAAAAGGCAGAATTCCTCCGTCAGATAAGATATCGCTTTTCTTCCAATGTCCACCAGATTGCCCGGGTGGCCGGCCTCACTTACGAGGAAGCCTCCCGCCTTCTGGACAGCACCATGTAACGCATCTCCCCTCCCGGGTGCTCCCGATGGAAGAAAAAAGGTTCCATCAGGCGCAAAAACCCGCCAAAATGCGCCCAATGGAAGCAAAACTGTTCCATCAGGCGCACCCTACCGCCAAAAACCCCTATCTTTGCAAGAAATGGAAAAAGACCACCTGTTCCAACTTGCGGAACACTATATAGAGAACACCAACGTCTCGCTTTTCCTCACCGGGAAGGCGGGGACCGGCAAGACCACATTCCTGCGGCACATTACCGACACCACCGCCAAGCGCTATGTCGTCCTTGCTCCCACCGGGGTGGCGGCGGTGAACGCCCGCGGCGCCACTATCCATTCCTTTTTCTCCCTGCCGCTCTGCCCCTATCTTCCCGACGTCCCGGAACTCCGCACCGAGTACCAGATGCCCGAACAGTACCGCCGCCTGCGGAAGGACAAGATCAAGATCATCAAGACCCTTGACCTCCTTATCATAGACGAGGTCTCCATGGTGCGGGCCGACCTGATGGACGCCATCGACATGACGCTCAGGCGCTACCGCCGCAGCCAGAAGCCGTTCGGCGGCGTCCAGCTCCTCATGATAGGCGACGCCCAGCAGCTCTCACCGGTAGTGACGGAGAAGGAGCGTCCGTACATCGAGCGCGTTTACCCGTCGCCCTACTTCTTCAGCAGCAAGGCGCTGGGACAGCTCGATTACGTCACCATCGAACTCCAGCGTATCTACCGTCAGTCCGACGCGGAGTTCATCGACATACTCGGAGGGATCCGCGACGCCACCGTCACGCCGCAGATGCTCCGTGCCCTCAACGCCCGCCTGCACGCTCCCGCCGGTCCCGACTGGATACGCCTCACGACGCATAACAGCCAGGCCGACAGCATCAACGCCTCCCGCATGGACGCCCTTCCTGGGGAGCCCGTCACGTACGAGGCGGAGATCGACGGGGATTATCCCGAAAGCCTCTATCCAGCCGCCGAGCGCCTCACCGTCAAGCCGGGAGCGCGTATGATGTTCATCCGCAACGATCCCGACGGCCGCTTCTACAACGGCAAACTGGGCACGGTCGCCGACGCCACCCAATCGGTGGTTACGATCGACACCGACGACGGCGCCCGCCTGGAAGTCACCCCGATGGACTGGGAGAACCTCCAGTACACCCTGGACGACGGTTCCGGAGAGATCCTCCAGGAGGTAAAGGGCACCTTCCGGCAGTTCCCGTTGCGCCCGGCGTGGGCCATCACCATCCACAAGAGCCAGGGGCTGACGTTCGACCACGTCATCATTGACGCCGGTGCTGCATTCGCCTTCGGACAGGTGTACGTGGCGCTTTCGAGGTGCCGCACGCTGGAGGGCATCAGCCTGGAAAGCCCCATCCGCGCCTCGCTGCTGTATGCCGACGAGGACGTTTCCCGGTTCAACCGTTCATTCCCGGAACCCTCGAAGGTGGAGGACGCGCTGGGCAGCTACGAGGCCAGTGCGCGCCTGGACCTGATGTGCGAATGCTTCAGCTTCGAAGACCTGCGGCGGGAGGTTTTCGTCCTTCGGAAAATCTGGAAGGAGCATCTGGCCAACCTGTACCCGGCGGTGCTCGAACGTATAGAAAAAGCCGCCACAGTGCTGTCGGAGGCCGAAAACGTCGCCGACCGATTCCGCCGGCAGCTGGCCTCCCTGCAGGGGGATAAAGCCCGCACGGCGGAACGCATCGCCAAGGCCTGTGAATACTTCCTGCCGATTCTGCAGGACCTGGGACTGAAGGAAATGCTGTCGGTCGAAGTGGACAACACCGAGGTACGCACGCGCCTGCGCCGTCTTGCCGAAGACCTCATCCCGCAGTGGCAGGCGCATCTGGTCACGCTGGAAAGCATCCGTGACGAGGGCTTCGAGCCGTCAAGATACCGCCAGCTGCGGACCATGGCTCTGCTGGGAGAAGTGAAGGCCGCACAGAAGGCGCGCGCCAAGAGTCCTCAAGCCTCAACGGACGCCGGCGCCGCCGAAGAGGAACCCGCACCCGAAAGGAATCTGTACGAAGACAACCGCCACCCGGAGCTGGTGGAGGCACTAAGGGCCTGGCGGCTCGAAACCGCACGCGCTCTCGGAGTGCCGGCGTACCACGTGCTGCACCAGAAGACGCTACTGGGTATAGCGGACGCCGCACCCGCGACGCGGGAGGATATGCTGAAAGTGCACGGATTCGGCCCCCGCATGTGGGAGAAATACGGGACTGAAATACTCGAAGTGATGGATGCCGCCCGGCAGAAGGGCTAGCCCACGCGGCGGAAGTGGATGTCGGTGTTGCCGTCATCCATACGGAGGACCATTTCCGAAGAATTCAGTTTCCTGATGGACAGGATCCTGTTGTAATCATGGCCGCCTATGTACAGCGACGCCCCGGAGACTTGGTACGAAACTTTGTTTACTGTATGGACAGGTCCGTTTTTTTCTATTTTCTCAAGGACGGCTTCCCCGTTTGAATAAAAAGTAAAGACAAAGTAATCGCCGTACTGCACCTCGTCCAGATAGAGGGTCTCTGGCGGATTGACGTCGTAATAAACTTCCTTGTATTCCTGCCACTGGCCTATGATGGCAACGTCATAGTCAAGGTCGGTGCCGCCAAAGAAACAGGAGGTTGTCATCAAGGCTGTGAGCAGCATAACGGCTGCGGTTCTGATTGTTCGCATCGATTATGGTTATTAGTCTTTGCAAAGATAGAAAATAGTTTGGAAAAGTCGCTGTGCTCCCGATGGAAGATTTTTCGTTCCATCGGGAGCATTTTGGCGGGTTTTTGCTCCTGATGGAACTATATTGAAGTGCGCCCCTTTTGTTGGACGGATTTAACAATAAGACTTATAGTTTTGGGTCCGGTATTGAACCGGGCTCATTCCGTTCAACTTTTTCTTGATCC
>CACZEU010000022.1 GCA_902780175.1 uncultured Bacteroidia bacterium | reverse complement strand
CCCCGGGTGAAGAGATCGCCCTCGCGGGTGCCGGGATTCAGCATACCTCCGTTGCCCGTCAGGCGGTATGCCTCGCGCTCCACCTCATCCCAGTCGATCCCGTCCAACGCCTTGGTCGCAGGGTCGTGTTCGGCAAGATAGCAGTCGTCAAGCCTTTCGTACCTTATCCCCTGGGGGAATTCGAACGACACCGGGACAACGGCGTACTGCCAGGTAATCTCCCCTTCCGGGACCGAAGGGTCGTGGTACCAGTCGCCCTCGCGCACAATGCGGTAGTCCAGCGGATGGTCCAGCAGTTCCAGTCCCAGATCGGTCAACTGCTGCATCTGGGAGCCGTCCCGGGGCAGGAAACGGACGTAGAAATCCGTCGGTTCGAGGGAAACCCGCCCGGCCGAAGACGGACTGACGCTTGCCAGCGCCTTGGTCATATTTTCCACCGAATACGGGTCCGCGAGTTTCTCCCCCAGGACTATGCTGTCGTGGGAGAATCCTTCCTCTGCCGTGACCGGCCTGTTCCAGTCCAGATACTCCTTCTGCGTACAGGAGATGAGAAAGGAAACGGAAGCGAATAATAGAAGATAGTTTCTCATAATTCCGAGTATTTAATTGTCCACTGCAAAGGTGGGCATAATTACCCGTTTCCTTTCAAAAAGAAACACTTAAGTGAAAAATCGGCCCCGGAGGCGTCTCCAGGGCCGATTTCAAAATCGAAAAGTCTGAAAAACAGGGGCGTTTTTTAAACTTTTCAGAAATACGTTACGGTTTTCTGCTCGATTGCGCCGATGAGGTTGTTGCCCAGGCGGCTTACGCCGAGGCGGAATAGGTCTTTTCCGAGCCATCCCTGTCCGAGGACGGTGCTCACGATGCAGTAATAGCAGAGAGCCTCCTTTGCGGTGGAAACGCCGCCGGCGGCCTTGAAGCCGACCTTGCGGCCGGAGACTTCGTAATAACGGCGGATGGCCTCGCACATGACGTACGCGGCCTGCGGAGTGGCGTTTACATCGACCTTGCCGGTGGAGGTCTTGATGAAATCGGCTCCGGCTTCCATTGCCAGGAAGGACGCGCGGGCGATGTTCTCCGGGGTGACGAGGAGGCCGGTCTCGAGGATGACCTTCAGTACGACGGGACGCCTGACTGCTGCGGCCGCCTTGTCGATGGCGTTCTTCATAGCTACTATATCGCCATAGGCGGTGTCGTAGTCGCCGGAAAGGAAGGAACTGAGGGACAGAACGATATCAATCTCGTCAGCGCCGTTTTCGACGGCCAGTTCGCATTCGCGGACCTTCACCTCGAGGAAACTCTGGGTGGAGGGGAAGCAGCTGGAAACGCAGGTCACGTGGACCTCGGGGTCTGTGCGGGCCTCGCGTACGACGGAAGCGAAATTTGGATAAACGCAGATGGATGCAGGCGCGGGATAGCCGGGGAAGGCCTCGGGAAGGCCGTTCACCTTGCCGACTAGCTTGAGCACGGATGCAGGAGTGTCATTGCTCTTGAGGGTAGTGAGGTCCATCGCCGCGAAGCACTGCCTGAGGGCCTCGGGAGAGTCGAACTGGTCGAGGTTGGCTGCAACCGAAGCAAGTGCTGCGTCGATTGCCTCCTGATTGGGCGTGTAGCCGTATTTATCAAGATAATCCATATATTTTAGTGTTTAATTATTGATATTTCGGAGAGAATGGGGGTTGGTCCGGAGCCTGCGCGCAAGAGTATCGCGGAAGGTCTTCCTGACCCTTGAGAGCGAGTCCCTTCGGAGGGAGTCACGCTGAAGGGAATCGGCCACGAACACTACCCGAGCGAGGGAATCGATACGCAGGGAGTCGCGCCTGAGGGAGTCCAGGGCAAGGGAATCAAGCACGACGGAATCCACTGCGACGCTGTCGGGAGACCAGAGCAACGTATCCGCATCGAAATCAATGGACTGAAAGTTGAGGAACAGCTCGTTGTACTTGCGGTTCTCCTTGATGGTAGCAGCTACCCGGGTGTAGCGTGCGCCCTCTTTGCGGAGCCTTTCTCCGGCCGCACGGAACACCTTGGAGAACTTTTCCGGGTCCTCCATATATTTCTTGACGGTGGCGTCGTAATCTTCGAAGGTGTAGCCGTAGCTGGCGAAGATGGGATCGTAGAAAAGCGTGGTGTCGGCTTCCTTGCGTGCGGAGCCCATATCCTTGAGCCACTGGTCGGCAAGGAACATGTCGGCATAGATGTCCGCCAGGGTCGAACGGGGAATGATGCGGGGCCTGCCGCTGCAGGAGAGCAGCAGCAAGACCAGCGAGAGGGCCGTTACGATATGGCAGACTGTGCGTCTCATCTGAGGATTGCGCCGAAATCTTTCTTGAACATTTCCAGGAGCCTGTCCATCAGGCGTTCGGTATCCTGGTCGGTAAGGGTACGCTCGTCGTCACGTATGACGAAACTGAGGGCGTACTGCTTCTTGCCGGCGGGAATCTTGTCGCCGCGATAAACGTCGAACAGGCCAACCTGACGCAGCAAACCGCGTGCCTGCTTGAGGGCGGCGGCGCGAAGGTCGGCATAGGAGACGCCTTCGTCGAGCAGGAGTGCCAGGTCGCGGCGGACCTCCGGGAACCTGGGGAGTTCGCGGAAGGCGACCTTGTCGCGGCATACGAGCTTGAAGAGGACGGGCCAGTTGATTTCCGCCGCCACCACCTGCTGCTTGATGCCGAAACTGCGGCACAGTGCATGCGAAACGACACCGATGGTCAGGAGTTCCGGGCCCTTGCCGGGGAGCGAATAGGTGACGCCGTCACTGTATATGTCGGACGGTGCCGGGGCGGCCCACATCTGGTACAGGTCGGAGCCGTAACGGCGCAGGAGCATTTCCACATAGCCCTTCAGGACGAAGAAGTCGCTGCCGGCTGCGGGGCCCTTCCAGTACTTGTCGGGAGCGCCGGTCATCATCAGGCAGAAGCAGGCGTGCTCCTCATAGCCCTCCAGGGTGGTGGTGTCGCGCCCTTCGCGCTTGCGGTAAACGTTGCCGTATTCGAAGGTGCGCAGCGAGGACATCTGGCGGTTGAGATTGTATGCAACTACCTCAAGGCCGCCCAGGAGGAGCGTCTGGCGCATCACGTTGAGCTCGGTGCTGAGGGGATTGACGATGCCCACGCATGCGGAAGCGGGGTACGTCTTCAGGTTGGTATAATAATCAGCACGGGTGAGCGAATTGTTCATGGTCTCCGTGAAGCCGTTGGACGCGAGGAAGTTGGAGATGTTGTTGCGGACGGCCTCCGGGTCGGGGGTCGGCGAAGGGGCGACGGACATCTTCATGTGCGCGGGGAGGTCGATGTTGTTGTAACCGTAGATACGGAGGATTTCCTCTACGACGTCGCATTCGCGGGTGACATCCACCATGTACGAAGGAGCCTTGACGGTGGCCTTCTCCCCTTCTTCGCTGACGAATTCGTATGCGAGGGCCTTGAGGATGGCGGTCATTTCCCGGGTAGGGATGTCTTTGCCGACGAAACGGCGGATGCGGTCCCAGTCGAGGTCGATGACGGCACGTTCGAAGCGGGGGCTGAAGAATTCCTGCACGCTGCCGCAGACCTTACCTCCGGCGAGTTCCAGCACCATGGCGGTGGCGCGCTTGAGGGCGTAGAGGGTGACCAGGGGGTCGGCGCCCCTTTCGAAACGGAAGGAGGCGTCGGTCTGCAGCACCTGGCTCTTGGCGGTCTTACGGACGGAACCCGGGTCGAAGCAGGCGCTCTCGATGAAGAGATCGACGGTGGAGTCGGTTACGCCGCTGTCGTCGCCACCGAATACGCCGGCGATGCACATGGGGCCCTGGGAGTCGGCGATGACCATGTCGGTCGCACGGAGCTTGCGCTCGATGCCGTCGAGGGTCCTGATGGGCTCGCCCTCGGCCGCACGGCGGACTATGACCTTGCCGCCGCGGATCTTGGAAGCGTCGAAGGTGTGGAGCGGCTGTCCGAGTTCGAACAGTATGTAGTTGCTGATATCGACGATGTTGTTGATGGGACGGCTGCCGATGGCGAGGAGGCGCTTCTGGAGCCACTCAGGCGACGGGGCGACCTTGATGCCGCGGATGGTGATTCCGGTGTAACGGGGGGCGCCGGACGGGTCCTGCACCTCGATGGGGATGCCGTCTCCAGCGGCGCCGAAATCCGCACTGACGCAGTCTCCGGGGAGGCCGTCCTCCAGCGGGGCCTTGAGTTCACAGGGTACGCCGTTGTGGACGCACCAGGCGTAGAGGTCGCGGGCGACACCCCAGTGGGAGGCGGCATCGACGCGGTTGGCGGTGATTTCGTATTCGATTACAGCTTCAGTCCTGAGGTGCAGGTATTCCTTGGCGGGAGTGCCGACTACGGCCTCTTCCGGGAGGACCATGATGCCCTCGTGGCTGGTGCCGATGCCGAGTTCGTCCTCGGCGCATATCATTCCGCAGGACTCGACTCCGCGGATCTTGGACTTCTTGATCTTGAAGTCTCCGGGAAGGACGGTGCCGATCTGGGCGAGGAGGACTTTCTGGCCTGCAGCGACGTTGGGAGCACCGCAGACTACGCCGACGGGTTCGCCGGCGCCGACGTCCACCGTGGTGACGTGGAGATGGTCGCTGTCGGGGTGGGGCTCGCAGGTGAGGACCTTGGCAACTACCACTCCGGCGAGACCTCCGGGAATCTCTTCGGTCTCTTCTACTCCGTCTACCTCTATGCCTATGGATGTCATGGCCTCCGCAACCTGTGCGGGGGTGAGGTCACACTTCAGGTAATCTTTTAACCAGCTGTAACTTAGTTTCATATATCTTCGGGTTTAAAGAGCGCCTCGACAAAGCTTGCCTTGTCGAAGGGTTTGATATCTTCCATATGCTCCCCTACTCCGATGAAGCGGACGGGGATGCCGAAACGGTCGGATACGCCGACCACTACGCCGCCTTTGGCAGTGCCGTCGAGCTTGGTGACGACGAGGCCTGTGATGTCCGTGGCGCGGGCGAATTCCTTGGCCTGGGCGAAGGCGTTCTGGCCGGTGGAGGCGTCGAGCACCAGGAGGACTTCGTGGGGGCCGTCGGGGACAACCTTGCGGACGGAGTTGCGGATCTTGGTGAGTTCGTTCATGAGATCGACGCGGTTATGGAGGCGGCCGGCGGTGTCGATGAGGACGATGTCGGAGCCGCGGGAGACTGCCGACTTGGCGGTGTCGAACGCTACGGCAGCGGGGTCGGAGCCCATTTGCTGCTTGACTATTTCCACTCCGGCGCGCTGTGCCCAGATGTCGATCTGGTCGACCGCTGCGGCACGGAAGGTGTCGGCGGCGCCGAGGAGGACGTTTTTGCCTTGCCTGCGCCAGTAGTATGCGAGTTTGCCGATGGTGGTGGTCTTGCCGACGCCGTTGACTCCTACTACGAGGATGATGTGGGGCTTGGTGGCGATGGGCTGGGGCGCCGTATCCGGGATGAGTTTGGAGATTTCGTCGCGGAGCATGCCGCGGAGTTCGTCCTGGCTCATGTATTTGTCGCGGTCCACTCGCTCCTCCAGGTTGTCTATGACCTTGAGGGTGGTGTCCACGCCCATGTCGGACTCTATGAGGGCCTCTTCTATCGCATCCAGGGTATCGTCGTCAACCCTGGACTTTCCGGCAATGGCCCTGCCTATCTTCTGAAAGAAACTGAATGCCATAGTTCACAAAGATAACAATTTCTTTCCAATAAAATAAAAAGGCCGGCGGAAAACCGTCGGCCCTTAAAGAGTGGAGAAGGATTGTTTACTTCTTGGTGTTGAAGAAGTCCTTGGCCTTTTCGGCCTCGACCAGCTGCTCGGTGAAGACGTAAGCACCGGTCTTGGGGGATTTCTCCATGCGGATGCACTTGACCATGCTCTTGGCACCGGCCTTTGCTGCGAAAGTTGCAACTGCTTTCTTTGCCATATTCTATCCTCCTGTTAATTACTTGATTTCACGGTGAACAGTGACCTTCTTGAGGTAAGGGTTGTATTTCTTGCGCTCAAGACGCTCAGGGGTGTTCTTCTTGTTCTTGGTGGTGATGTAGCGGGAGATTCCAGGTACGCCGCTGGCCTTCTGCTCAGTGCACTCGAGGATGACCTGCACCCTGTTTCCTTTTGCTTTCTTTGCCATAATCGTAAAATTTAAACAAGGTTAATCAATCCTTTCTTCTGAGCCTCGCGGATGGTGGCCTCGAGACCGTTCTTCTCTATAATACGCATACCCTTGCAGGAGACCTTGAGGGTGATGTACCTCTGCTCCTCCTCGCTCCAGAACCTCTTGTTCTTGAGGTTGAGGGAGAAGTCGCGCTTGGTGCGGAGCTTGGAATGGGCAACGTTGTTGCCTTTCATTCTCTTACGTCCTGTCACTTGACAAACTTTTGCCATAACTATCTAATTTTTTCGTTTTCTTGAAATGGGGTGCAAATATCGCTCTAATTTCGCTGATTTCCAAATGGAAAGCTACAGAAATTTGAAGAATCTGCGCCACCTGATGTTCTTGGGGAATTGCCGTCCCGTGTCGGTGGAGAGCCAGATCACAGCGGGCCTTCCGACTATGTGGTCCTCGGGGACGAAACCCCAGTACCGGGAGTCGAGGGAATTGTGTCTGTTGTCTCCCATCATAAAATAATAATCCTGTTTGAAGGTGTATGAGCCGGCGGCAAGCGCATCGCTGACACTGGAGTGCTCGTAATCCCTGATGATTCTCTCGTAGAGAGGCAGCGTGTGGGGAGTAATCTCCACAGTTGCGCCCTCGCGGGGAATCCAGAGCGGGCCGAAGGAGTCGCGGGACCAGGAATAGTCGGGGGTGAAGGGGAAAATCTCCCTGTAGTCGAAGGGCTCCGTCTGCAGGGCGGGCTCAACGCTGACTACGTTCTTCATGGACTTTACCTTTTCCAGCATCGCGGTCGTGAGCGGCATTTCGGGATAGCCGGGAAGCGTGGGCGAATAGTGCAGCTCGCCGAGGTTGAGTTCGAGCTGGTCCAGGACCTTGGGGTTGAAAGGACCGCCGTTGGTTACAACGCTGTAGCTGAGCTGGACGCCCGGCCAGACCTCCTGGGGCTGCCCGTTCACCCAGACAAGGCCTTCGCGGACCTCGAGGGTGTCTCCGGGGGTGGCGACGCAGCGCTTCACGTAATGGTCTTTCTTGTCCATGGGACGGACGAGAACGGGACCGAACGCCTGTACTGCTGCCTCACGGCCCATGAAGCGTACCACGGTGTGGTAATCTTCGACGGGGGCCTTTGTGAGGACGGTGTCGCCGTTGGGAAATCCGAACACGACGCAGTCTCCCTTGCGGACCTTCCTCAGCCCCGGCAGGCGCCTGTATTTCCACTGCCATGCGGTGGAATAGGATTCGCCCTTGCCGATCACGTTGTGCGTGAAGGGGATGGTGAGGGGGGTCATCGGGAGCCTTGCTCCATATGTCAATTTGCTGACGAAGAGATGGTCACCCGTGTAAAGTGAACTCTCCATCGAAGAGGAAGGAATCTTGAAGGACTGGAACAGGAATACGTTGATGAGCGTTACGACGACAACTGCGAAAAGTATGGCGTCAACCCAGTCGAGTATCCAGTTCAGGAACTTGCTTTTGGTGCGAAATTTCTTCCTCCGGCTCACAGCTTCGCCTTACTTACTTTACGGAGTTGATGATAGCTTCGAACGCCTGGGGGTTGTTCATTGCCAGGTCGGCGAGGACTTTGCGGTTCAGGCCGATGTTCTGTGCGCCGAGCTTGCCCATGAACTGGGAGTAGGAGATACCATACTGACGCGCTGCAGCGTTGATACGCTGGATCCAGAGGGCGCGGAAGTTGCGCTTCTTGGCCTTGCGGTCGCGATAGGCGTAGGTGAGACCTTTCTCGTAAGTGTTCTTTGCAACTGTCCAGACATTCTTTCTTGACAGGAAGTTACCGCGGGTTCTCTTGAGAATCTTCTTGCGGCGTGCCCTTGAGGCTACGGAATTAACTGATCTAGGCATAATTCAATACTTTTAGAGAACCAACATTTCCCTTACCCTTGCGACGTCAGCCTTTTCGATGACGGCGAAGTGATCGAGGTTTCTTTTACGTTTTTTGGTCTTCTTGGTGAGGATGTGGCTGTGGTAAGCGTGCTTCCTCTTGATTTTGCCCGTTCCGGTAAGCGCGAAGCGCTTTTTGGCACCGGAGATGGTTTTAAGCTTTGCCATTGTTTTTTATAAATTAAATGTTAATAATATAGTGTCCGCATCACGCGGATTTTTTCTTGAGCGGGGCGAGCATCATGGTCATGCGCTTGCCTTCCAGCGTGGGCATGTTCTCGGCACGGCCGTAGGGCTCGAGTTCGACTGCAAAGCGGAGCAGCTGTTTCTCTCCCTGGTCGGCGAACATTATGGAGCGGCCGCGGAAGAAGATGGAGGCCTTGACCTTGGAACCTTCCTGGAGGAACTCCTGGGCGTGCTTGAGCTTGAACTGGAAGTCGTGCTCGTCGGTGTTGGGGCCGAAGCGGATTTCCTTGATGACGACCTTGGCGGCGTTGGATTTCATTTCCTTGGCCTTCTTGCGCTGCTGGTAGAGATACTTCTGGTAATCGAGTATCTTGCAGACGGGGGGATCGGCCTTGGCGCTGATCTCGACGAGGTCGAGTTCCATCTGGTCGGCGAGCTGGAGGGCGCGGGAAAGGGGTACGATACCCTGCTCGGGGATGTTGTCACCGACGAGACGCACCTGCGGCGCAGTTATCTGGCCGTTGATGTTGAGTTCGTTCTCGTCCTTCTTCTGAAGCCCGGGATCCGGTCTGCGGCCCCCTGGTTTACGGGCCGGCTTTGGTCTGTATGGTCCTGCCATCAAGCTAATTCTTCAGCTACCGCTGTTTTAATGTATTGTACAAACTGTTCTGCAGTCATAGAGCCCACGTCGGCCCCCTCCCTGCGTACAGAGACGGTGCCTTCCGTGGCCTCTTTTTCACCGACGATTGCAAGTACAGGCACGCGGAGAAGGGATATTTCGCGTATCCTCTTACCGAGCGTTTCGTTGCGCGCGTCAATGGAAGCGCGAATATCGGAATTTTTCAGCAATTCACAAATTTTTTCTGCATAATCTGCATATTTTTCGCTGATTGGCAGAACTTTGACCTGATCGGGCGAGAGCCAGAGGGGCAGATGGCCGGCGGTGTGCTCAAGCACGACGGCGGTGAAACGCTCGAGGGAACCGAAGGGTGCGCGGTGGATCATCACCGGGCGCTGCTTGCTGCCGTCGGCGGCGGTGTACTCGAGGTCGAAGCGCTCGGGGAGGTTGTAGTCAACCTGGATGGTGCCGAGCTGCCACTTGCGTCCGAGGGCGTCCTTGACCATGAAGTCAAGCTTGGGGCCGTAGAATGCGGCCTCGCCGAGCTCGACGACGGTCTTGAGGCCCTTGCGCTCGGCAGCGTCGATGATGGCCTGTTCGGCTTTCTGCCAGTTCTCGTCGGACCCGATGTACTTGGTGGTGTTCTTGGGGTCGCGCAGGGAAATCTGGGCCATGTAGTCCGTCATCTTGAGGGTCTTGAAGACGTAGAGGATGAGGTCGATGACTTTCTCGAACTCTTCCTGGAGCTGGTCGGCGCGGCAGAAGAGGTGGGCGTCGTCCTGGGTGAAGCCGCGGACGCGGGTGAGTCCGTGGAGTTCTCCGCTCTGCTCATAACGGTAAACGGTGCCGAATTCCGCATAGCGGAGGGGCAGGTCGCGGTATGAGTGGGGGGAGGAACGGAAAATCTCGCAGTGGTGGGGGCAGTTCATGGGTTTGAGCATGTACTCTTCGCCTTCCTGCGGGGTATGTATGGGCTGGAACGAGTCCTTGCCGTATTTTGCGTAGTGGCCGGAGGTTACGTAGAGTTCCTTGCCGCCGATGTGGGGAGTGACTACGGGGAGGTAGCCGAGTTCGCCCTGCTTGCGGCGGAGGAAGTTCTCGAGGATGTTGCGCATGACGGCGCCGCGGGGCAGCCACAGGGGCAGGCCCATGCCGACGCGGGAGGAGAAGGTGAAGAGTTCCATCTCCTTGCCGAGTTTGCGGTGGTCGCGTTTCTTGGCTTCCTCGAGCATGACGAGGTATTCGTCGAGCATGCTCTTCTTGGGGAAGGTGACGCCGTAGATGCGGGTGAGCTGTTCGCGGTCCTGGTCGCCTTTCCAGTAGGCGCCGGCTATGGCGGTGAGCTTGACGGCCTTGATGTCGTCTGCGTGCTTGACGTGAGGGCCGCGGCAGAGGTCGGTGAAGCAGCCGTTGGTGTAGAAGGTTATGGTGCCGTCCTCGAGGTCGTCGATGAGTTCGACTTTGTACTTGTCGCCCTTGCGGGTGAAGTAGTCGAGGGCTTCGGCCTTGGAGACTTCCTTGCGTTCGAATGTCTCTTTGGTGCGGGCGAGCTCTATCATCTTGTCTTCTATGGCCTTGAGGTCAGCCTCGCCTATGGTGCGGCCGCCGAGGTCTACGTCGTAGTAGAAACCGGTTTCCACTGCAGGGCCGACGCCGAATTTGACGCCGGGATAGAGGGCCTCGAGAGCCTCGGCCATAAGGTGTGCGGATGAGTGCCAGAAAATGTGTTTGGCCTGTTCGTCATCCCAGGGACGGACGGTACCGTCGGTAAAAGCTAATGTTAACATATATAGCAGTTAGTATTTGCAACCTGCAAATTTAGGAAAAAAGTCGCTCATATCAAAATATCACGCTGCGACCGGAGAAAAAGCAGCCTTCGCCCACGGCAGGCACGTTGCCGCGCGAAGGAGCCGGAGATGACCAGGATGGATTCTTGAGTGCGCCCGATGGAAGAAAAAAGGTTCCATCAGGAGCAAAAAGCGGCAAATATGCGCCCGATGGAAGAAAAATGCTTCCATCAGGAGCACCCGGGCGGGTAAACCGGGCAAACCGCTGTAAAAAGCGCCCTCAGGCGGCTACGGCAGCCACGTTGCAGCGTGAAGGAGTGATTCTGATTATTTTTTGCTAACTTAGCGGTATGAAAGTGAAAGCAATCGTAGCGCTGGTCGCGGCGCTGTGCCTGACGCTGGCGGCGTCGGCGCAGGACATCAAGCCCGTCAAGGACAGGGATTCAAAGAAGTTCGGGTACCAGGACAAGAGCAAGAACTGGGTGATCAGCCCGCAGTTCGACAAGGCAAAGCGGTTCATCGACGGTTATGCCATCGTGGAGGTGCAGGGCCTGGAGGGCCTTATCAACACCAATGGAGACTGGGTGCTGCGTCCCGAGTACAACAGCATCGGCAAGTTCGACAAGCTGGGGCTCTGCGAGCTGATGGTCAAGGTGGACCGCACCAAGATGTACGGCCTGGCCGATGCGTCCGGCAGGATAGTCCTTCCGCCGGTGTACCAGTCGGTCAGCGTATCAAAGGGCGAACAGATAATCACCGCCAGGGGCATCGACCCCGACAACGGCGTGAACGAGCCTCTCTGGGGCGTGTACAGCCTGTCCGGCGAGGAGATATTCGCACCGCAGTTCACTTATTCGCCGACGTTCCGCAAGGGCGTCGCCTCCGCAGTTTCCGGGTTTAACGGCCGCGCCGGTCTGATAGACAACGCCGGCAACGTGCTCCTGCCGTTCGAGAACCTCGCGGTCAACGACGGCTACGGTAAGCTGGAGGCCCTCACGACCGACTTCACGGTCCGTTCATACGACTCCCACCTCAACGTCATCGATGAACTGAGGAGTCCCGGCAGCGTCAAGCCATACGATACCTTCGGGGATGACGTCCGCGCTGCCGCGTGGCATTGCGGGTGCGTAGGCAGGCGCCTGCATTCCAACAACGTACGCGCCGCGCAGATGTCCCGTTCCACCGCAGGCAGGGCCGCTTCCCTCAGCCACCTTCCCGTCGACTGGGGCTACGGCAGGTTCATCCGCCTGGAGCCGGAAATCGACCCCAAGGACCATCCCGGCAGGATGGAGCATCCCTACAACGGCCAGTTCTACACCCTCCGCGCACTGATGTACGAGGCCGACGGCAGCTATGTCGGCGTCGTTTCCGACTGGGGCTGGCTCGAGGCCGAATTCCCCGGCGGCTGGGTGTACAGCTGCGAAGGCGACCAGAAATGGATAATCTTCGAAGACCCCAATTACCCCGCACGCCAGAGGGGCAACGTCATAGACCTGCCCGATTACAACCCCATCGACGGGGGCGACGTCATCTCCGGCCTGTGCCTCAGCAACTACGACCTCAAGCGCATGCAGAACCCGTCGTACCGTGCCAAACGCGAGCAGGAAATCATCGAGGGCGAGAACGTCGGCATCACTTCATACCTCCCCCATCCCGCGCCCCGCGGCCGTGAAGAGGCCCGCGCCATCAAGGAAACCATGCGCTCTCCCCTCTTCCGGCACACTTATTACCTCGGCGACGTGGTCAACTGCGAGCTGCGTTCCAGCGGCGACGACGTCGAAGTCCTCCTCTCCGACAGGCTCGTCTGCCACTTCATCGACAGGTTCCCCGAGATGTCCTACGACATGGAGGGCGACGAGGAAATCTTCTGGGGCCCCAACAACTCCCGCACGGTGGCAATCGACCTTGAACAGGCCGACCACAGCGGCTCCGAATTCATAGAGGACGACCTCTACGGCAGCAACCGGAAGTACAAGATTGTCCTCAACATGTACGAGGAGGACGGCAGGTTCCTGCGCACCCTCGCCGAGGCCCCCTGCATCGACTTCATGGAGGACGGCGTCATAGTCTTCGAGCGCCTTGGCATCGCACTGCTCAACCGCGGACGCGGCTACCGCGAGCCGTCCCGCAGAATCAGGATACCCAAGGCGGCAAGGATCGAACCGCGCCTGTCCCTCATCCAGGGCTTAAAAAAGGAGCCCGGTCAGACCGAGCCCCATCAGAATGTCCAGGTACCTCCCCCGGAGAATATGCGCACAAGGCACGACAGGCACTAATCGGCCTTGTTCCACTCCCAGGAGAAGAGGATGGATTCCACCTGACGGAGGTACTGCCTCTTGTCGTACTTGGGAGCATATACGAACGCTTCCGCCACGATGACGGACTCCCCGTCGGGAGAATAGAACGAGTGGGACACGAAAGGCCCGCCCATATAGTCGTTTTCCACCTCCCATAATCCGCGCACCTGCGCGAATTCGCGCCCGCGGTAGCGGAAGAACTCCAGCTGCGGCGGCAGGTAGTCGCCGGTGGTCATCCAGGTGTTCTCGAACATGCCGGGCACGTTGGTGCGGAGCGTCTCGTTGCGCTTGGCGATGATGCGTCCGACGGAAAGTTCGTCGGCATCGCCCACGGCAGGATATCTGTAAATGAGTATTCCCTGAATGGTGTACTGCTTCTCGTCGGCAATCCAGGCAAAGTCCGGAGTGATCTTCTTGAGCTTGTAGCCCATGGGGAAATGGGGCGATCCGCCGAAAACTTCGCTCACCTTCTCCGCTATGCTGCGCTCCTCGTAACGGATGGAGTTGCGGATGACGCGGTCGCGCTCGGCCTGCTCGATGAAGCTGACTATGGTCTTGCCGTTCTCGCCAAGCAGGCGGGAGGCCTCGTCGCTGGTGCGGGCGTTGACCTGCACCAGGCACTGGGGAGCGGCCCATACGTCGTGGCGATACTGCACTCCGGTGCTGTCGAGCTGGGAGTTTATCATGAAATAGACGATGTTGCGGTGGATCTTGAACAGGTCGCCGAAGCCGCCAGCAGGCACGTTCACAAGGGAATAAAGAGGCTCCTGCTGTGCGAGCCAGGGGCAGTCGCAGGCAAGGAGTTCCCGGACGTCGTTGCCCAGGGTGCCCTCCCAGTCGTTCTTGTCTATGACAACAATTATCTCTCCGGCCTTGCCGCTCACGTTGGGCAGAAGTGCTTTGGAGTTCCCGCAACCGACGATGGCGATCAGCGAGGAAAGGATAAAAAATATCTTTTTCATAAAAATCAGTGTATCAATCGTGCTATGTCGTTTCCGAATGCCAGAACCATCAGGCCGAGCAGAAGAACCATTCCTATCATCTGGGTGACGACGAGGAAGCGCTCGCTGGGCTTGCGGCGGGTTATCATCTCATACAGTGTAATAAGGATATGGCCGCCGTCGAGCGCCGGAATGGGCAGCAGGTTCATGATTCCGAGCATGACGGAAAGCAGCGCCAGTATGCTCAGGAAACGGTACCAGTCCCATACCGAAGGGAAGACCTGCCCGATGGCGATGAAGCTGCCGACGGACTTGTAGGCGCCCGTGGAGGGACGCACCAGAAGGCCGAGGTCCTTTATGTAGCCGTCCATCGTCTTGCCGGTGAGCTTGATACCGGCGGGGATGGCTTCGAAGAAAGAGTATTGGAGGCGCTCTATTTTGGGAGAACGGAGGAATACGCCGATCTGCCCGGCGGTGTCCACCTGCACAGGGAGCGCAAGGGTATCCGCACCGCGGACCACCGAAGCAAGTGCCGTCTGCCCGCGGAGGCCGGAAAGGACCTCCCTGGCGTCCTGGATATATCCCACCGCGGTGCCGTTGAATGCGGCAATGCGGTCACCGGACTGTATCCCGACTGCAGCGTTGGGGCTGTCGAAACGGACGGAATCAACTATGAACGGAAGGGCCAGGTCGAACATCAGGGGGCTGTTCAGCACATCCCCGATATAGGCCTGGTCGATGTAGAGCGTGAGGGTGTCGGACTCGCGCAGGACGGTGGCCTTGCTGACGTTGCGCCGGGCCAGGTCTGCCTGCAGCATGCCGAAATCCTTCGGCTCATAGTCATCGAATGCTATGATGTGGTCGCCGAGCCGGAAGCCCATTTCCTGAGCCAGCTCATTGGGGGCGATATGGGCGTCCTCGTTGCTGATGTAGGCCTCGCCCCAGATGCCGGCAATCAGGCAATACACAAGGACGGCGAAGATGAAGTTGTTGAGCACTCCCCCGGCCATGACGAAAAGGCGCTGCCATGCGGGCTTGGAACGGAATTCCCAGGGCTGCGGAGCCTTCTTCATCTGCTCCAGGTCCATCGACTCGTCTATCATTCCGGCAATCTTGCAGTAGCCGCCGAAGGGAATCCAGCCGATGCCGAACTCGGTCTCTCCCCAGTGCCAGCGGGCGATGGCCTTGCCGCGCACGTCGAAGAAGAGATAGAACTTCTCCACCCGTATGCCGAAGATGCGCGCCCACAGGAAGTGCCCCAGCTCATGCACGATGATGAGCAGGGACAGAGCAAGTATTACCTGAAGTGTCTTAACTAATACAACCATTCGCTATGGAGGCCACCTGGGCGTTGGTCTCGAAAATGTCTTCGAGCGAAGGATTTGCAACAAAATCCGCGCCAGACAGACACTTGGCGTTGATGCGGGAAATGTCGTAAAATCCTATCTGGCCCTTGAGGTAGGCGGCGACGGCAACTTCGTTGGCGGCGTTGAGCGCACATGGGGCGTTGCCTCCCCGTTCGATTGCCTCGCAGGCAAGGCGGAGGTTGGGGAAACGGTCGGTGTCGGGGGCCTCGAAATGCAGTGAGCCGAGGGATGCGAAATCCAGCTTGCGGTTGCCGATGTCCAGACGGGCGGGGAATGCCAGCGCCAGCGCGATGGGCTCACGCATATCCGGCCATCCGAGCTGCGCGATGACGGCGCCGTCGGTGAATTCCACCATGGAATGTATGATGGATTCGGGATGGACGACTATGTTGACGTCCGACGGGCTCACGTCGAAGAGCCAGCAGGCCTCGATGAGTTCGAAGCCCTTGTTCATCATCGTGGCCGAATCTATCGTCACTTTGGCCCCCATGTCCCAGTTGGGGTGACGGAGGGCGTCGGCGGCGGTGGCCCCGGCGATGCGGGCGCGGTCCCAGGTGCGGAAAGGGCCTCCGGATGCGGTGAGATGTATCTTTTCCACCTTGTTGCCCTGGGCGCCCAGAAGGCATTGGAAGATGGCTGAATGTTCGGAATCGACGGGAAGGATGACCGCTCCGTGCTCGCGCATCGTACGGGTGACGATGGAGCCGGCGGCCACCAGTGTCTCCTTGTTGGCCAGCGCGACTATCTTTCCGGCCTCAAGCGCGGCGAGGGTGGGACGCAGGCCGCTGAAGCCGACCATCGCGCCGACGACTATATCGACCTCGTCGGACTTCACGAGCGAGCAGAGGCTGTCCACTCCGGTCCAGACCTTGCTCGGGGTGTCTTCCAGCGCCTTGCAAAGCCCCTCGTAGCGGGCCTCGTTGCATATTACCACGTTGTTTACGTCAAACTCACGCGCCTGTGAGGCAAGGAGTTCGGCGTTGCTGCCGGCGGAAATCATTTCCACCTCGAATTTGTCGCGGTGACGGCGCACCACGTCGAGCGTCTGGGTGCCGATGGATCCGGTGGATCCGAGAATGGCTATGCGGCGTTTGTTCATCGGCTGAGGGAATCGGGGGCTTCGCGGGCGAGAAGCAGGCTGTCGAGGTTGATGGTAGTATCCCCTGCAAGCACGCGGGAGAGGTTTTCGGAATAAAGCTTCCAGCGGGTGATGGCGCTTTCCAGGGAGTCTATCTTGATGGCGTTGGCGACGGCTTCGCGGCGGAAGTGAGGGTCGGGATAGCCAGGAATGGTGGTACGCAGCGGCGTGAGCGCTATGAGGGCGTACAGGCCACCCAGGACCACGATGAAAGTAGTAAGGAGCGAAAGGGCGATTCCGAGGCGGGAAACGCGGTAAGAACGCACACGGCGGCCCGTTTCATCCTCTTCTACGTTAAGGCGATAGACCTTGATGAGCTTTTTTTTCCCCATAATAATTATTAAATTTGCGGCTTGTGGACAGAATCGTCGGAATAGATTACGGAAGTGCCAGGGTGGGCCTCGCTCAGAGCGACCCGCTGGGCGTTTTCGCGTCTCCCCTCGAGACTGTGCCGACTGCAAAGATAATAGAATATCTTCAAAAATACGCCCTGGGCGAAACGATTGTAAAGTTCGTCGTCGGCTATCCGCTCAACCTCGACGGCCGGCACGCCTCAGCCGCAGCCGACGTCGACAAGTTCCTCGTCAGGCTCCAGAAGGTCTTTCCTGAAGTGCCCGTAGCCCTGGAAGACGAACGTTTCACCTCCGTTCTCGCCCACAGGGCCATGATAGACGGCGGCATGAAGAAGAGCGACCGCCGCGACAAGAACAGCGTGGACCGCATCAGCGCCGCGATCATATTGCAGAGTTACCTTGACAGAAAATGATACAGCCTATATACCTTTACGGTTCGGAAGTCCTGCGGCAGAAGGCCGCACCGGCCGATTTGACCAAGAAAGAAGAGCTCACCAAGCTCATTGAAGACCTGCGCGACACCCTCGTCCGTTCCGAGGGCTGCGGGCTCGCCGCGCCCCAGATCGGCGTGAGCCTGCGCGTGCTCATCGTGGACGGCGACGTCATGCAGGACGTCTATCCCTACCTGAAGGGTTTCAAGAGGGCCATGATCAATCCGGAGGTGCTTGAGGAAAGCAGCGAGCAGTGCGAATACGAGGAGGGCTGCCTGAGCGTCCCAGGCGTATATTGCTCCGTGCGCCGTCCCGTCAGCATGAAGGTCCGTTACTTCGACGAGACCTTTACCGAGCGCGAGGAGACTTTCGACAAGTTCGCCTGCCGCATGATCCAGCACGAGATGTCCCATCTGGACGGGGTGCTGTTCACCGACCTGGTGGCTCCCATACGCCGCAAGATGATTGCCAAGAAGCTTACCGGCATATCCCACGGCAAGGTGGCAACCCGTTACAATTCCAAGATAAAGTAGTTATTTCTTCCTGAAGAACTGGCTCTTCTGGGCCCGTTTCCTTTCCGGATCCCGTTCGACGAAAACAGGTTTCATCGTGCGGGGGTCGATTCCGCTGTAGAACATCACGCTGGACGTGGTCATCGGGGTGGGCATGAAGTCCTGCACCTGGTCCATCCAGATGCCCTTGAGGGCCGGGTGGTGCGCCAGGTCCTGCATGTCCTTCAGCGTACATCCGGGATGCGAGGAGATGAAGTAAGGGACGAGTTCGACGTGGGTGCCGTTGCGGCGGTTGATGCCGTCGAATTCCTTGCGCAGGCGTTCGAAGAGGCGGAAGGAGGGCTTGGCCATATACCCGAGGACCTTGTCCGATGTGTGTTCGGGGGCGACTTTCATACGGCCGGAGGTGTGCTTGAGCATCACTGTCTCGAGGTAGGGGCAGGAGGTCTTGTCGATGAAGCCTTTTTCGTCGAGGAAGAGGTCGTAGCGGATGCCGCTGCCGATGTATGAGTGGCGTACGCCCTTTACGGCGTCGATGCGTTCGTAGAGCCGGAGGAGGCGTGCGTGGTTGCGGTCGAGATTGACGCAGGGGGCCGGGTACAGGCACGATTTGCGGCGGCATTTTTCGCAGCGGGAGGGGTCTGTGCCGGTCATTCCATACATGTTGGCGGTTGGGGCGCCGACGTCGGAGATGTTGCCGTGGAATTCGGGCATGGCGGCGAGTTTGCGGACTTCTTTGAGTATGCTTTCTTCGCTGCGGCTTTGGATGAATTTGCCTTGGTGTGCTGCGATCGTGCAGAAGTTGCAGCCTCCGAAGCAGCCCCGGTGGGTTATGATGCTGTCTTTGATCATATCGTATGCGGGGATGCGTTTGCCTTTGTAGCGGGGGTGAGGGAGCTTTGTGAATGGGAGGTCCCAGTAGCTGTCCATCTCGGGGGTGGTGGAGGGGGCGCAGGTGGGGTTGATCTGGACGTAGCCTTTGCCGACCGGTTCTATGAGCACCGGGGGATGGAGCATGTTGGCGTAAATCTCTATATGATGGAAGTTCTCCGCAAAGGCGCGTTTGTCTTTGCAGCATTCTTCATAAGAGTGAAGAATTACGGTATCCTGACGATTTGGCTCCACTGCGGAGGAAGAGGTTCCTTGAACTGGATTTCCAAAACCGTCCGCTGGACGCTTTTGATAATCCATCCCTCCCACGCCTCTCGGCGCGGGCCCCTCCCCCTCACGCGGCCGGGGGCGGCCACGGTTCAAGGAACCATCTTCCTCCTCCGTTCCGCCAAATCTGCCATCGAGATAAAATGCAATTTGCGGCAACTTCTGAATCTGATGACGGCTCCAGCCATTTTCGATGGCGCGGGTGAGGTCGAGCATGGGTTTTTCGCCCATGCCGTAGCAGAGCCAGTCGGCGCCGGAGTCGACGAGGATGGAGGGCATCAGGCGGTCGTCCCAGTAGTCGTAGTGGGTGAGGCGGCGGAGGGAGGCTTCCACTCCTCCGATGACGACGGGGACGTCGGGCCAGAGCTGCTTGAGGATGCGGGTATAAACCGTTACGGCGCGGTCGGGGCGGGCTCCTGCGCGGCCTTCGGGGGTGTAGGCGTCGTCGTGGCGGAGGCGTTTGGCGGCCGTGTAGTGGTTGACCATGGAGTCCATGGCTCCGGCGTTGACGGCGAAGTACAGGCGGGGGGCGCCGAGCTTGCGGAAGTCGCGCAGGTCGTCACGCCAGTTGGGCTGGGGTACCACCGCGACGCGGTAGCCGGCTTTCTGGAGCCAGCGGGAAATACAAGCGGTTCCGAAACTCGGATGGTCCACGAAGGCGTCTCCGGTAAAGAAGATGACGTCTATCCAGTCCCATCCGAGTGCCTGGACCTCCTTTGCGGAGGTCGGGAACATATATGCCTGTGCTTCTGTCACATCCGTTCGGGAAGCTGGATTCCGAGAATGCCCATGGCGCCGCGGAGCGTGCGGGCGAGGGTGCCTATGAGGGAGAGGCGCATCGAAAGGAGCGCGGAGTCGGGCTCCTTGAGGACGGGCGTCTCGTGGTAGTACTGGTTGAACTCTTTGGCGAGGTCGTAGCTGAAGTTGGCCAGCACTGCGGGAGAGAGGGCCTCGGCGGCTTCCGCGACCTTCTGGGGGTACGAGGCGAGCAGCTTGACGAGGCGTACTTCCTTGGGACTGAGGGCGACGGAATCCGTCACCGCGGGCTGCAGTCCGGCCTCGGAGGCCTTGCGGAGTATGCTGCAGATGCGGGCGTGGGTGTACTGGATGAAGGGGCCGGTGTTGCCGTTGAAGTCGATGGACTCCTTGGGGTCGAAGAGCATTGTCTTCTTGGGATCGACCTTGAGTATGAAGTACTTGAGGGCGCCGAGGCCTATCATCCTGTATAGGCGTTCTTTTTCTTCTTCGGGGATGCCGTCGAGCTTGCCGGAGGCCTCGCTGGTGGCTTTGGCTTCCTGGTACATCTTCTCTATGAGGTCATCGGCGTCGACAACCGTGCCTTCGCGGCTCTTCATCTTGCCCTCGGGGAGCTCTACCATGCCGTAGCTGAGGTGGTAGATCTGGTCGGCCCACTTGAATCCGAGTTTGGAGAGGACGAGCTTGAGGACCTTGAAGTGGTAGTCCTGCTCGTTGCCCACCACGTAGATGTGGGAGTCGAGTTCGTATTCGGCGAAACGGCGTTCGGCGGTGCCGAGGTCCTGGGTCATATAGACCGAGGTGCCGTCGGAACGGAGGAGGAGCTTGCGGTCGAGGCCGTCGGCGGTGAGGTCGCACCAGACGCTGCCGTCGGGGTCCTTTACGAAGACTCCGGAATCGAGGCCCTTCTGCACCAGTTCCTTGCCGAGCAGATAGGTGTCGTGCTCGTAGTATGTGCGGTCGAAACTTATGCCGAGGGCCTTGTAGGTCTGCTCGAAGCCGTCGAACACCCAGCCGTTCATCTTCTCCCAGAGGGCACGGACGTGCGGGTCGCCTTCCTCCCACTGGATAAGCATCTTATGGACGTCGTCGATGACTTCGGGGTGTTCCTTCTCGAGCTTGGCGTATGCAACATAGCAGTCGCCGACCAGGTGGTCGCCCTTGAGGCCGGTGCTTTCCGGGGTGGCTCCGTCGAAGAGTTTCTCCCAGGCGTACATGGACTTGCAGATATGGACGCCGCGGTCGTTGACCAGGGTGGCCTTGATGACCTCGTTTCCGGCGGCCTTCAGGAGGTCGGATACGCTGGCTCCGAGGAGGTTGTTGCGTATGTGGCCGAGGTGCAGGGGCTTGTTGGTGTTGGGGGAGGAGAATTCCACCATGATGCGGCGGCCGGTGGACGGCAGCGTGCCGAATGCGTCATCGGCCGTGATGTCCTGGAGGGTTTCGCGCCAATAGACGCCGGAGAGGCTTATGTTGAGGAAGCCCTGGACGGCATTGAAGCCGCTGACTTCGGGGCAGTTGGCGGTGAGCCACTCCCCTATCGCCTGGGCCGTTGCTGCAGGTGCCTGGCGGGAGATGCGGAGCAGCGGGAAGACGACCAGTGTGTAGTCTCCTTCGAAATCCTTGCGGGTTACCTGTACCTGGAGAGTAGACGGGTCTGCCTGGGCCCCGTAGAGGGCCTCGACGGCCTTGGCTGCCTGTGCGGCAAGGAATTGTTCGGCCGTCATCCCAGGTAAGATTTAAGCAGCTTGCTGGCGGACGGCTTCTTGAGCTTGCGGATGGCCTTTTCCTTTATCTGGCGTACGCGCTCGCGGGTGAGGTCGAGGCGCTCGCCTATCTCTTCGAGGGTCATCTCCTGGCAGCCGATTCCGAAGAAGCTTTTGATGATTTCGCGCTCGCGGGGGGTGAGGATCTGCAGGGAACGTTCAATCTCGGTGCTGAGGGACTCGTTGGTGAGGCCCTTGTCGGCCATGGGGGAATCCTCGTTGGGGAGGACGTCGAGCAGGGAGTTGTCTTCTCCTTCCACGAAGGGGTCGTCCACGCTGACGTGGCGGCCGGAGACACGGAGGGTGTCGGCAATCTTTTCGCGGGGGACGTCGATCATCTCGGAGAGTTCGTCGGTGGACGGCTGGCGTTCATTCTCCTGTTCAAACTTGCCGAGGGCCTTGTTTATCTTGTTGAGGGAACCTACCTGGTTGAGGGGGAGGCGCACGATGCGGCTCTGCTCGGCGAGGGCCTGGAGGATGCTCTGGCGAATCCACCAGACGGCGTAGGATATGAATTTGAATCCGCGGGTTTCATCGAATTTCTCCGCCGCCTTGATGAGGCCGAGGTTGCCTTCGTTGATGAGGTCGGGGAGGCTGAGGCCCTGGTTCTGGTACTGCTTGGCTACTGAAACTACGAACCTGAGGTTGGCGCGGGTGAGCTTTTCGAGGGCGGCCTGGTCTCCTTTGCGGATGCGCTGGGCGAGTTCCACTTCCTCTTCCGGGCTCACGAGTTCCTCGCGGCCGATCTCCTGGAGGTACTTGTCAAGCGACGCACTCTCGCGGTTGGTGATGGATTTTGTAATTTTAAGTTGTCTCATATTTTGACTGTTGTACCTTATATACGGAAAAAACCCGCAGAAGTTTCACGAGTGGTTGGCGGTCGTAAACAAAACCTGTACGATTTGTTCACGAGGTGGCGATTTGGTCGGGGTTGGTGAACAAAAAGGGCGGTTTTTGTTTACTTAAAAAATAATCGTATATTTGCTCGTTCCCGTTATTCGGGAAAGACATATTGAAGTGTTTTAGCTTTGTTCGCCAAAACCGAATCTGGACAATTCGACAAGATGTGGACTCTGCTTAACGCTTGCCTTGGCTATCCAAGAGGCTCCTGTGCCTCTGCGATGGTTAAGTGTGGGCATTATTCAGACCTCGGTACATCTTGTGGGCCGTCCAGAGCCCGGTTTGGCACCGAAGTTAAAGATAGGGCTCACACTTTTTTTGTTATTCGCTGCATCGGGCCACAGCAGCACAGTGTTTCATTCATAACGATGAAGTCCAAAACATATCAGTCTCCGTTATGCGAAGAACTGACAGCACTGCCGGCAACGGTTCTGGCGCAATCTCCCAACACTGAGAACTTCGGCGGAAATGACAATCCTGATTTACTGTGGTAGCCATGAGAAAGGAACTCAAAACCATTGCGGCGTTGCTGCTAGGCGGCATGCTCGCTCCCGCTTGTTCGGAACAGGCGATTGAAACGTCCGATCAGGTCCGCGTAAGGTACGAATCCTTTATTGCCAGTACCGAATCGGAGTCGGAAACGAAGGTCTATGCGGATGACCAGATCCGTGTCCTCTGGAATGCCGACGACAGGATTTCATTGTTCAATCAGTATACTTACAACCAGGAGTATCGCTTTGACGGTGAGACCGGAGCCAATTCGGGCACGTTCACCAAAGCCGGTACGGATGTCGTCGCCACAGGCAACGAACTGCCGTCCGTCTATGCTGTGTATCCGTACAGCGCATCCAACGCTATCAGCAATGACGGTGTCCTTTCTGTCACCATCCCGTCTGAGCAGCAATACGTCGCCGGCACCTTCGCTCCAGGGATGAACGTTATGGTCTCCGCGACCAACGACCAGTACCTCAAGTTCAAGAACGTCTGCGGTATCCTGGCGGTCAAGCTATATGGCACCGGTATAAGCGTTTCGAGCATAGAACTGAAGGGCAACCTCGACGAGTCCATCGCCAGAAGCGCTGCGGTGACCGTCAGTCCCGGAGGAGATCCGTCCATCGTAATGGGTACTGACGCCGTCAAATCCATAAGGCTTGTGTGTTCTCCGGCCGTTGCGCTGCCCTCCAATCCGGATGAATTCAGGGAATTCTGGTTCATGGTGCCTCCCGTGACATTCCAACAGGGATTCACCGTAACCGTTACCGGAGACAATGTAAGTTTCTCTAAAAGGACAAACAATCCGGTCACCATCCAGCGGAAGATGATAACCCGCATGACACCGTTTGAAGTTCTGGAGCCGTTAAGCCTCAAGGCCGTGCCTCAACTGCAGTATGGTGGAGTGGACGCCGTTGCCTACCATAGCCTGGAGGGGCCGACTTACAGGATTTCTGGCGGTTACCGTGGAACGGCATACGATGGCGCAACATTCAAGGTCACCAGTGGTAACCAGGCTACGGCTGCCGGCGGCGCTTTCGCAGTAAGGGCTATGGATACGATCGACTATCAGTATTCTCCCTCATCCTGTTCGCCATGGAGGTATGATTTGAATATGAGCGGCACCGACCATGGGGTTGGCGGCGTGGCCTGGACACCGGTACTCAGCAACTTATTGCCTCTTGATGCAGGCTTCTTCAGAGTAAAGTACCACATTCAGGATTACCAGAATATTACGGATACCAGCCAATCTTCTATAACCCTTTCCGCGTCCGGTGAGGGCAGGAATGCAGACGCCTCGATTCTTGTCATTCCTGCCATGGACGAATTGAAGTCCTTCGCATTTACCGGCAGATGGTACAGCGGCAAGGATTCAGGGTTCGGGTGGCTGAACAGAGAGCTTTACGACAGCGCCTCCGACGCCGCCATGAGTGAACCGAGCGTCACGCTGCTGTATGACGGCGGCAAGCAAAAGATATCCGATTTTATTTCTGTCCACGTATTCCCTTATGACGTTTCGACAGGCGTCGTGGATTACTCCGGGCCAGTTGCGGTTCCGGTCGCCGACCTGCTGAGCCGCTATCCGGAATTGAGACTGTATATGCAACTCGTGCCTTACGTGATGGGAGACTTCAACACCCAGCAGGAGTACTACGGCATGTTGGAGGGCAGTCCAGAGGGTGACTGGTTTTTCACTCCCTGTTATGCGACAAACCAAAACGGTTCGACAGGGCAGCGGCAAATCGGCACGAATGGATATGAAGGTCGTTCCGCAATAGGGCGCACGCCTATAATCCGCGTCTATCTGACGGACCAGAACAACCTCGTCCTTGCAGGTTATTTCAAGGTGTGCATAAGCGAGGAGCAGGTCCAGATCGTGGATCCCGGCAGCGGCTCCGGCGGACAGTCGCAGAACGATCCTCCGGTTTTTTATCCTCCCATAGACGAGATTGTCAAGGATTTTTCGAACCAGACAATCACTCCCGGTTCGGCTGCGACCCTCCAGACCGATTGGTGCGATTTCTCATACGGCGTGCTGGAATATGCGCTAATGACCGATTACCGGAACTTCAGGGATAGATTT